>NZ_LXKO01000011.1:0-94659 GCF_001692185.1 Rhizobium sp. AC44/96 | reverse complement strand
ACTTCGACTGAGGTCGAGCCGTTCGGCAGCCTGGACAACGCTTAGGCGTTGGTCACGGATCTTCTGGATAAGTTCAAGACGATGCAACTCTTTCTGCGATATGGTGATCAAACAAGACATCACGACTCCGGCCGTTCATGGTCTCGACCAGGCTGAAGATCGTCATCCTTGCTCCCAACGTTGAATTTGACCAGTGCGTCGAAAGGCGAGACTGTCGCATTACTAAATAGCTCTTACACGCGTCGTGTTGCGTAAGCTGAATTATGGAACCATGATGATCCACGGGCATTTTTGCCGGCGTACCGCAAGATTTCCCATTTTCCGCCTGGTGACGATGTAGAAGTGTTCTGGTTTGTAATCTGCTCAGTCTTGCGCCGAGGATATGGAACCGTCACGCCCAATCCTTCGCTCCATCATTCCAGCGATTGATGAAGCAGGAGCAGTTGGTCGTTGCCAGGCCGCGTCGACGGCGGTTCGGATCCTATCTGGGAGAGATCAGTCCAGCGCCCGAGAACCTGATCAATCGCGACTTCCATGCAAAAGCGCCGAACGTGAAATCGCTGACAGACATCACCGAGTTCCAGATCCCAGCTGGCAAGGTGTACCTTTCGCCCATCATCGACTGCTTCGACGGCATGGTCATCAGCTGGTCCATCGGAACCCAACCAGATGCGGGCCTTGTCAACACCATGCTGGATGCAGCCATCGGAACCGTCGCCAACGGCGAGGAACGGTCAATCATCCATTCTGATCGCGGAGCCCATTATCGATGGCCCGGCTGGTTAACCCGTATCAGCGAAGCAAGACTGGTTCGCTCGATGTCCCGAAAGGGTTGCTCGTAAGACAACGCCGCGTGCGAAAGGTTCTTCGGTCGGTTGAAGACCGAGCTCTTCCATCCACGAGACTGGAAGGTCATCACGATCGAGCAGTTCGTGGCAGAGGTGGACGCCTACATCCGATGGTAAAATGAAACGCGCATCAAAATATCACTGGGATCACTCAGCCCGGTCGAATATCGTAAGAGCCTCGGCCTGAGCATTTAAAGCAGTCCAAGTTTTTATCCGCACCCCCTCAACAAGGCAAAGGGTTGTGTGTCTTGTGTCGACGTGTTAACGTTAGCGTTAACGTTAACACTAATCCAAAGAAGTTGCGCTGAGGATCCCCGCCCAAATTCGCCAGTGTACACGCCTCCTCTGTGACAATGGTCACAGACTAATCACCTCAAGGATGACAAAAATGACAGAAGACATTCTGTTTTCCATCGAAAATCATGTAGCGACAATCATGCTCAACAGGCCCGCCAAGCTTAACGCGGTGACCCCGGAGATGTCCGCGGCCCTCATAGAAATTACGGAGCAGTGCAACACGAATGACGAGGTCCGCTGCATCATCGTGACCGGCGCCGGCGAACGGGCATTCTGCGCGGGTTCCGATATCCGGGAGCTGGACAGCTACGACACGCCGTGGAATTTCAGGAACAGGCCGGATTACTGCGACGCCATCCGCAAGGTCCTGAAGCCGACGATCGCCGCAATAAACGGGTATGCATTTGGAGGCGGACTGGAGACGGCGATGAGCTGCGACATCCGCATCGCTTCGCATACCGCCAGCTTCGCCTCCCCCGAAATCAAGCTCGGCTGGATCGGCGGCGGCGGCATGGCGGTTTTCCTCGCCAATTCCATCGGCCCTTCCAACGCCGCAAAGATGATCATGACAGGCGATCCCATCCCGGCCACCAAGGCTCTTGAGTGGAACCTGGTCAGCGACCTCCATGAGCCGGGACAACTCATGCCTGCAGCACGCAAACTCGCCGAAACGATCGCAAGCCGCGCTCCGATTGCCGCTGAAACGGCAAAGCTGAACCTGCGCGCGGCCTACTCTATGCCAATCGAAAAAGCGATCGAATACGAGCGCGACCTGCAAACCGTGTGCTTTGCGACGAACGACGCCGAGGAGGGCCGCAAGGCGTTCAAGGAGAAACGTCAACCCGTATTCACGCGCAAATAGAAGGCGGCCTGAAAAACATGAAACGAGGAGAGACGCGGACAGATCCGCGCCTCTCCCGTTTATCAGTGGTTCGCCAGTCTCAGCGCTTCCATCGGCGTAAGCGCACCGCAAGCTTGCACAGTCTCAGCTGTCATCACCCCAGACAGTCGGCCTGTTAGGGAACCGCCGTTGAAGCCCCCCCCGCGCCCGTCGTATCCACCGGCTGCGCACGCATCGCTAGCGCCCTGGCCATGGATACAACTGGCCTCAACAAGAGCGCGTTTTTTTAGACGATTTCGCCGATGCTGGCGTCGCGTGGTCGCCTCGCAGTCTCCTCGGGATTGTGATCGCGTAGAGGCGCCATATTCGACCAAAAACCCTATCAGCTGTTGAGTGGGTCGCCGCCAAATACGAACACAAAATCCGTCTTGGCATTTGGAGGGAGCAAAGCGCGGATTACCCAGAGTGTGTTGAATGGGTCGTCTTTGGAGGCCGTTTTATAGGCACTTCCCTGCCGACAATTCTCACTGGCAGTTAAGCTGCTGAAAAGTTAGCGAAGTTTTCGATAATTCCCGGTCGGTTCAGGGTAGTCTTCGAGCGGCTGTTGCTGGATCGCCGCGATCCAATTTTCCACACGTCTAATCTCAGACTCCCCGTCGAGAATCTGCAATCTCGTGGTGTAGCTTCGCGCTTCGCCATGCTCGAGTTTCATCGCTTCGTTCCTGTCTCTGGCAAACTTCGCGCCAAGGACGTGGTTCGTCGACGGTTCGATCCCGATCGCATACTGACCCGCCTGCAGGTTCTGCCACTCGAACATGCAAGGGAACTCGTCCTTGTTGCTGACGACACAGAAACCGATCGCTTGGGCGTCGTTGACGATCGCAACCGGCACGCGGCCGTCCACATCGGCGGCCATTTCGTGCTGCCATACCTGCTCGTGAAAGCCGACTTGAGGTTCAGGCATTGTGCGATAGCCAACGTTTTGTTTCTGGTACTCTGCGCCGGAGTGGGCTGCCCAGACAGTTTCGACGATCGGCGCGAGGTAACGCGCGCCGTCATCCAACACCGGATAGCCGATATTGATGTGATAGCAGTACATGTGTGGCGTCGGGTAGAAGCCCTTGTTGGCCACTCGGTCCTTCAAGACGATCTCATTCGAACCTACATCGACCTCGATCCGGCGGCGCAGCTCAAGATTCTCCCCGAAGACCGCTCCCTGCGAGACGATTCCTTCACACCAGAGAACGCATCGGTCATCGATCCATTCCTCACCGTAGCCAACGAGGCGGGCAGGGATTGTGCTTACGCGTCCGTGGATTGAATTCTTGACGGTCTGTCGCGGTCCATAGACAAAATGATCTGCCGGCGCCTCGTCCATGAAAAGGATATGGTCGAGCCCGCAAGTCAGCATGAGGCCTGAGAACGAACGGAGCCAGCCGAGGCCGCCTTCGCCCTCGTATTCATGCAATCCAGCGTTGCGAAACCCGGAAGGAGAATGCCATCCGATCGCCTTTCCCTGAAATTCGCAATCCGCGATATCCAGTGCGCGATCAACGAGGACCGTGAACCTGAGGCCGGTCCCGCTGCGGAATTCCAGCATTCGGATGCCCCGCTCCAGACCATCGGCAAGCGTCATCATTCGGACGCCGGCAAATTGGGAAAACGATCCGGTTCGTGCAGCCACATCGCGGGCTGAACGTTCCTTGCCATAGAGAAAAACCAAGATTTCAACTCCCTCGTCAATGCACGGGGCCGCTTTGATCGGCCAACTCATGCAGATCCGCGCCGGTGATGATGCTTTCCACTGTAAGAATATCGCTTTCGGCGATCTTGATGTCCGCGACGACCGTGCCCTGCCGCATGATTATCGCCCTGTCGGCAACCTGGAAGACATGGTGGATATTGTGCGTGATGTAGATGAGAGAGTGGCCAGCTGCCCTGACCTCCTTGATGAATCGCAAAACGCCGTTCGTCTCCTCGACGCCGAGATTGTTCGTCGGCTCGTCCAGAATGATGATCTTGGCAAAAAACTGCATCGCTCGTGAAATCGAAATCGATTGACGCTCCCCGCCAGACAACGCGCTGATCGTCGCATCGGCGTTGAGCTTCTTCGAAATACCGACTCTCTTCAGCAAGTCCGTCGCCTGTCTACGCAGTTCCCTCATGTCAAGCGGCGCAAAGATGCCCATCCATTTTGCCGTCACGGGCTCACGACCAAGAAACAGGTTACGCGCAATGCTCAGATCCAGTGCGAGTGAACTGTCCTGGTGGATTGTCTCGATACCGAGCTCCATCGCGTCCCGCGGCCTGCGAACACTGACAGGCTTGCCGCCGATGACGATCTGCCCGCCCGATATGGGGTAAACTCCGGAGATCGCCTTGATGAGCGTTGATTTACCTGCTCCGTTGTCGCCGAGCAACGCGACAACCTCGCCAGCATTTACTGAGAAGCTGACGCCCCGCAAAGCCTGCACGCTGCCGAAATTCTTGGTGATATTGTCGAGCTTCAAAACTTCGTTTGTCATTGATCAGCCCCTCGCATAGCGGCCATGGATTGCAGAGTGCACTACCAACATCAGCAGGATGATGCCCCCGACAAAGATGTTGAATGCCAGGCCCGGTACGCCGACAAGCACAATACCGTTGCGAATGATGCGAAGGAGCAGGACACCGATGAGGGTTCCAACGATGGTTCCCCGACCGCCGGTCAGGGCGGTTCCACCTACGACAACCATCGCAATGACCTCGAGCTCGTATTGCTCACCAGCGACCGGCGAGGCCGAGGAAATTCGAAACGCGCTGATGACGCCTGCCAGTGCCGCCAGAAGGGAGGTGGCGACAAAGAGACCGATCTTGACGGCGTCCGCGGGGACGCCGCGCGCGACCGCCGCGCTACGGTTGCTGCCGATAGCCGAGATCCAGTTGCCGACCTTGGAAAAGTTGAGCACGTAAAATGCAACAGCGGTCAGACCGAGGAACCACAGAAGAGATGCGTAAACCCGAACGCCACCGACATAGAAGCTTCCCGCGAGCGCAGACTTCAGGATCGAATCGTCGCTCATGCTCGCCAGCGGAAAGCCTTGCGTTGCAAAGAGGGTGGAACCGCGGACGAGAAGCAGCATCGAGAGTGTAACCAGAAAGGATGAAATGCCGATCCTGGTGACGAAGAAGCCGTTGAGGGCACCGACGAACGCACTCGTCGCAAATCCGAGAAGAAGCGCCAGCGGTAGATCGATGCCGGCATGCTGCACGACAAGCAGCGACATGACGGGGCAGAGGGCGAACACCGCGCCGACAGAAAGATCGAACTCACCAGCTGTGAGGAGCAACGTCATTCCCAGAGCGATGATCCCGAGTTCCGGCAGGAATGCAAGAATGTTGGATATGTTGAGAGCAGACAAGAACCGGTCATTGGTCAGCGTGAAGACGACGACAACGACGCATAGAATGAGGAACGAGGAGAATTCAGGCTTGCGCCACAGGGTCGACGACATCGTCGCACCGCCTTTCCGAAAGATAAAAAGGGGGGAATTTTGGGGGCACCGTCGGCGCCCCCGATCGCCAGTTATTTCTTGGCGTAAGATTGGAGGATCGGCTCGACCGTGTCCTTGTCGTAGAGCTTCATCGTGAAGATGTCGTAGCCTATGGCATGGCCCTCATGCGCCAGCTTCAGCTGGAGGATTGGCATGTAGCCCTGGTCGAATGGATACTGCCAGAGGGCAGCATTGACGTATCCCGCTTTCACTGCCTGTGCGGTCTCCTTCGAATTGCCCCAACCGACGACCGGGATGCTTCCCGGTGAAATGCCGTTGTTGTCGAACACGCGCTGGACGCTGGAGGCGACGAGATCGCCAAGAGCGATCACGGCATCGACCTTGTTGGCCACGAGATATTCCGACATCTTCTGGATCACGCCCGCCGGATCTGTGCCCGCCTCGACCACGTCATATTTGATGCCAAGGGGATCAAAGACGCTTGCAATACCCTGGGTTTCAAGCTGCTGGTAGCTTGCGCCTGGCACTTCGACCGGCAGGAAGACCTTCGCTCCCGCCTTCACGAGACCCTTGTCGACCAGATAATGCGCCCAGGTCTCACCGGCCATGCGCAGATCGGCGCCGACATAGGCGAGACGGCCGAGATCCTTGTCGTCTGAATTGAAGAACACGAGCGGAATCTTCTCGTCTTTCGCTTTGACGACCTCTTCCTTCCACAGTCCGGGCTGAGCCGAAGTGGTCGCAATTCCGGCCGGCTTAGAGGCCAGCGCGGCATTGAAGGCCTCCTTCTGCACGGCAAAATCACCGCCACTGAAGGAAATGTTGCACGTGACGGCGAGCTCGCGGCAGGCTTCCTGCGCGCCGGCGTTCCAATCGATCCAGAACGGATCGGTCTCGCCGCCATGCGATATGACGTAAAACACCGGCTTGTCGTCGGCGGCCTGGCTTTGGCCTGTCAGGGCGGCGAACGCCAGCAGCGCTGCCGAAACTATGTTTTTCATGCTCTCCTCCACTTGGTTGTTGTCACGCAAGGCCCTTAGGCCTCCTCCTGATCGGTTGATCGAGAAGACTTGGTGCCGCCGTCTCCGGAAGGCGGCGATGATCAAAGACGTTCTCCTCCTCGTATCCACACTCCCTGGGCCACGAAGCTTGAGCGTCTCAACGACAATCAGGGCATCACCCATCCCCCATCGACGCGAATGTTTTGTCCGGTAATAAAGCCCGCCTGCCGGCTCGACAGAAACATGACCAGCGAAGCAAAGTCCGCGGGCTCGCCGCGACGCTTGATTGCTTGCTGATCAATGACAAACTGGTTGTACCGGTCGGGATGGGCGTGGATCTTTTCCGCGTCGGTCGGAAAAGCGCCAGGCGAGACGCAATTCACGGTGATGCCGAACTCGCCGAACTCTCGCGCCCAGGTTTTCGCCAGACCTATCAGCGCGCCTTTTGAGGCGACATATGACGAGAGGCCGGCAAAGCCGATGTCGAATGTATTGCTTGCAATGTTGATGATCCTTCCAAATTGCGCGCGCCGCATCGAAGGGACACAGGCCTTCATAAACGCAACGGCGGCCTGGACATTGATCGTTTGAATACGGGAAAATTCGCCAAGATCGACGTCAACCGCGGGTCCCGAGGGGTAGATCGCCGCATTATTGATCAGTGTATCAACGGTTACACCGGCAGCGATCTCATCCGAGAGACGGGCAGCAATCAGATCCGGGCGGGACTGGTCAATGGCGATATAGCGCAACCGGCTTGCGCCCTCCTCCACTGCGATAGCCCGCCGAAGCGCATCACCCTTGCGATCGTCGATGTCTGTTGCCAGGACGGATGCTTTCGCCTGGATCAGGAACCGCACCAGATGCGATCCCAATCCGCCAGCAGCCCCAGTCACCAGCACACATCGCCCGCTTAAATCAACCATATCCGCCTCAAAGCAAGTTCAATTCTTGCAGAGCAAACGTTATTTTGGTGATGATTTATTTCAATCTGATAAGACATCAGATTACATCAGTAAAAAACTCTGATGAACAAGTCATTCCCCTTCGATTTAGCGTTTCAAGGCAGATACCGGCTTTGATCGAATCAATCAGAGGATGAGGTGTTTTGAGGAACTTGACTGGGTTGCTCGGATGGTCCGCGCGCAATCTAACGCAAAGTCTTTGCGTCAAAGCCAACCGCTGCGTCCGACTAAGAACGGATCGACGACAATCGGTGCCGCCGGCTGATCAAAGTCTATCGACAGACGTCCAGCAGAAATAAAAACCCGCGGATCAACAAAGAGATGGTTCCCGCAGCATCGATATTCGCTATCTCTTCAGTCGCAAACTAGCCCAACCGCTCGGAGGCAAATGATCCCGGGGAAGCCGGGAAGACCACTGTGCTATTGCCGTTGAGGAATACCCGGTGATGAGCATGGGCGTGGACCGCCCTTGCCAATACCTGGCTTTCGACGTCGCGGCCCAACGAAATGTAGTCTTCAGCCGACTGCGCGTGGGTGACGCGGATGATGTCTTGCTCAATGATCGGACCCTCGTCCAGATCGGCCGTCACATAGTGGGAGGTCGCACCGATCAGCTTCACACCGCGTTCAAACGCCTGCTTGTAGGGGTTCGCCCCCTTGAAGGATGGCAGGAACGAATGGTGGATATTGATGATCCTGCCCGACATTTTCCTGCACATCTCGTCCGATAGGATCTGCATGTAGCGGGCCAAGACGATCAATTCTGCGCCCGTTGCTTCTACAATGCGCATCTGCTCGGCCTCAGCTTGGGCCTTATTCTGTCTCGTGACGTTGACGCAATGGTAGGGGATGTCGTGGTTCACGACGAGCTTCTGGTAGTCCATGTGGTTGGAGATCACAGCAACGATCTCGATCGGCAAAGCACCAATTCTCGAGCGGTAAAGGAGATCATTGAGGCAATGCCCGAATCGCGAGACCATGATGATGGTCTTCATTCGATGGCCTTGCTCGTGGATAGCCCACTCCATGGAAAAGGGCGTCGCAACATCGGCAAATGCTTCACGCAATGCATTCGAGGAGAGCCCTTCCTCAGAAACAAAACTGACACGCATGAAAAACCCCCCTCCGGCGGTGTCGTCGAACTGGGAAGAGTCGGTGATGTTGCAGCCAGAATTTGCGAGAAAGGTTGCGATCGCTGCGACGATTCCGCGTTTGCTGGGGCATGTGACTGTCAGGATGTAACGGGACATCGAGAACTCCGGAAGTGAAGGAGAGGTCTGCCGGCTGCGTGTGAACGTGCCAGCGATGAAAGTCGAACCTATCGTGCCGCAAAGGCGCGAGAATCGGGCAACCCGTGTATCCGCCGACAAGCTGTCAGCGTATTTGCAAGGAGACATGCAATCGTCATTGGACCGACGCCGCCAGGTACCGGCGTGATTGCGCTGGCGATAGACTTGGCTTGATCGAACACTACATCGCCGACCAGCTTTGCTACGCCCTCCCGTTCCAGGCGATTGATTCCGACGTCGATGACGACGGCCCCGGGCTTGATCCAATCGCCTGATATCATCTCCGGTCTGCCCACCGCTGCCACAAGGATGTCCGCCCGCCGGCAGATGGAAGCGATATCCCTGCTCTGGCTGTGCACGATGGTGGCGGTGCAGTTCTCGCGCAACAAGAGCTGCGCCATCGGCTTGCCGACAATGTTCGATCGCCCGACTATGACGGCTTCAAGACCAGCGAGCGATCCGAGCTGCGCGCGCAGAAGCATAAGGCAGCCGAGTGGGGTGCATGGTACAAGCGCTGCTTGCCCTGTCGCCAGTCGACCAACATTCACCGCGTGAAACCCATCGACATCCTTTGCCGGCTCGATGCTGTTGATGACGATTTCGGTATCAAGGTGAGACGGCAGGGGAAGTTGAACCAGGATGCCATGGACCGTCGGATCGGAATTCAACCGATCGATCAGTGTCAGCAGTTCCGCCTGGCTGCATTCCGCTGAAAGCTTGTGCTCGAAGCTTCTCATTCCTGCAGCCCGGCACTTTATCCCTTTGTTTCGGACGTAAACCTGAGATGCTGGATCTTCGCCAACCAAGACCACAGCAAGCCCGGGCACAATGCCTTCGCTGTGCGCGAGCTCTGAGACGTGGATGGCGATTTCGTCCACCATCCGGCCAGAAAACGCCCGACCGTCAATAACCTTTGCCGCCTCAGCGGTTGCCGCGTGAAGAAGTTTTTCGGTCACGTCGAAGCTACCTCAAGTTTCACATCAGCTGCGTGGCAGCAGCGATTTCAGATTTACGGAAGGATCAGCAAGCGCTTCGCGGGACGGTGCCACCCGCCTCTCGATGAGTAACTCGGAGAGCCTGATATCCTTGGCTACGCCATGCCCGCGAGCCACGCCGCTTGCGGCGCACAGAACTCCGTCGGGGTCGATTTCGAAAAAGATCCACCCGTCGCCTTGTAATTGCCGCCGTATTGTTTGCCGCGACGGGTCATGCAACCCCACCATCTGGATGCCAAGATCGTACTGATCTGACCAGAACCACGGGTAGGTTGCGAACTTCACCTGGTTTCCCAGCATCGCATCAGCCGCTGCGACACCCTGGTCGCAGGCGCTGCGCCAGGATTCGAACCGGATCCGCCCTAGCAACGGGTGTTCGACGGCCGCACAGTCGCCTGCGGAAAATATCCTCGGATCAGAAGTCTGCAGCTTATCATCGACGTGGATACCGTTCCCGCATGTCAAGCCAATGTCTTCGGCAAGGCTGCTGTTGGGCACGGCGCCGATCGCAGCGACGATGAGGTCGGCGACAACCTCTTCACCATCGTCGAGAACGACTGCCTGCGCGGTGGTGGCAACGATGTTCGCTCCAAAAACAATTCTCACGCCCTCCAGGCGGTGGCGCGCGACAATCTCATCTGAAAGGTCCTGTGGCAGGACGCGAGACATTGCACGCGCCCCCGCCTCGAGAACCGTAACCAGCATTCCACGGCCTCGCATGACGGCCGCAAGCTCCAGGCCGATCAGTCCCGCGCCAATGATGACACAACACCGGCCTGCCCTCGCCTCAGCGTAGATGGCTGCTGCATCGTCGCATGTTCGCAGTGTCAGAACTCTGGTGTTTTCAGCGCGTGGAAGTGGCCTAGCACGAGCGCCGGTTGCCAGCAGCAACCAATCATACGACAGGTGTTCGCCATCGCTGAACTGCAGTTGTCGGACGCTTCTGTCGACAAAGGAGACCCACCTTCCAAATTGCGTATCGATGCCTGCGAAGTCCGTTGTGATGGCACGAACCGTGATTTCGTTGCCCTCGGGTTTGGAAAGCGGTGGCCTTTCGTAGGGCAGGCAAGCCTCGGCACCGATAAGTGTCACACGCTGCGCGCCAGCATCGCGCAATGCCAGAGCAGCACGCGTTCCAGCTTCGCCGGCACCGACGATCACATGCCGATCCCCGAGCCGGGTGTTCATGTTTGCGATATCCATCACGTCTCTTCCTGGGATGCCATGCATGGCGCCGTGCTATGAAGCCTGCCTAACCGACAAGTATCTCGACCTGCCCGGCCACGACGCGCGTTTGATAGGTGGCGAGATTGACGCAGACAGGGGCGCGTTTCGCGTCTCCGGTCCGATAATCAAACTGACCGTTATGCTTGGGACATTCGATTAGGTTCCCCATGACGAGGCCGTCTGAGAGATGAACATTCTCATGCGTGCAATATCCTGCCGTAGCATAGAATGATCCGTTCGGTGCGTGATAGATGGCATAACTCTTGCCATCGTGGTCGAAGCGGATCACATCCTCTTCGTCGATATCGTCCGTGGCGCAGGCGCGGATCCAGTTCGTCATCTTATGTCTTTCATGCTTTTGAAACAGAGAAGCCTGCGGCCGGTTCAAGCTCAGCCTCAAAGGCTCGCAGCTCGTCCTCCGACATCCGGACCATGTGCCGCTCCTCTGGGTAGTGCCCGGCCTCGACATCAGTCTTGAATTCGCGGAAAGCGGCCACGCGTTCGGCCTGAAGACGGGCAAACTCAGCTGAGAAGTTTCGATAGACCTTAGAGTGTCGAGGCAGGTGATCCTCGTGCGTTCCCAAAATATCGCAGGCAAACAGATACTGTGCATCGCATCCGGCGCCTGCGCCCATAGACCACAGAAGGAGATCTAGGCGGGCGCTGATGGCCGTCGCCACCTCGACCGGCACGACCTCGATTTCGACGGCGAAGGCGCCAGCATGCTGGTAGGCTCGACACTCCTTGAGCATCGCCAATGCTTGCTCGCTCGTCTTCCCGACAGCACGGAACCCTCCGGTCCAGGTTGCCCTGCTCGGAACCAGTCCGACATGGCCAACGACCGGGATATGCTCGCGCGCAAGGTACTCGACGGTGGCCATGCTGCCCGAACAGTAGATGGCGTCTGCCCCGGCATTGATCACATTGCCAGCCCAGCGCAGGTAGTCTTCGCGAGTGCCGGCTTCCAGGTGCGTGAGGCCGGTCATGGAGAACAATGTTGGCGCTACAGTTCGGTAGTCGCGATGAGTGACCAGTTCGGGCGTCACCGATACAATATCGATACCCGCCTCTTCGGCGGCCGCGGCCTCTTCAAGGGTCGTTACACGAAGCATCGTGCGCTGGCTGCGTCCCTTCAGGGATCGCAGGTCGGCAATGGTCGGTTTCTTTCTCATCAGCGCCCCCTCAGCGCGTCACGAATAGATTGTGAAATTCGTCTCGATAGGGCTTTGCCGTGTCGGGCAGCTCGCGACGGAGATAGTATTCGGGATCCTTGAGCTGCTTTTTGACCGCACCGTACATTTCGACATAGGCACTCAGGATCGAGCGACTGGGCGGCGGATAGTCATCCTTGACCAGCGCATGAAGCCTGGGCAACGCATGGTAGGGAACCATCGGGAACATATGGTGCTCGATGTGATAGTTCATGTTCCAGTAAATGAATCGGCTGATCGGATTCATATAGACCGTGCGGCTGTTCAGCCGATGATCGATGACGTTGTCAGCGAGACCCCCGTGTTGGAGCAACCCCGTCAGCACCATATGCCAGCAGCCGTAGATGCGCGGCAGTCCGATCAGCATCAGCGGTATCCAGGAGTGCAGGAAAATCGCTGCGGCTATGGTTGCGAGATAAATCGCGACATGGAGCCTTGCCGTGAGGATGGCCTTCCAGCGCTCGCTTTCCGGAATGTAGTCCCTCTCATCAGGGGTGAGCGAGCCCGCTGCCTGGCGCAGCAAAATACCCATCGAGGCCCAGGCCGATTGGATGCCGATGAACTCAAGCATCAGCCTGATGACTGCCGGCGGACGCATAAATGAGATTTCCGGATCTCGCCCAACGATGTAGGTGTCGGTGTGGTGGCGCGCGTGGCTCCACCTCCAGGCGACCGGGTTTCGCATGACCTGGAAGGATGCAATCTGATATACGGCATCATTCATCCAACGGGTTTTGAACGCCGTTCCGTGGCCACACTCGTGCCAGCGGCTGTCGCAGGCCGAACCGTAGAGCACCCCATAGGCCGCCCAGAAGGGAACACACCACCACGTGCCCCAGAAATAGACCCCGCCGGCAGCAAACAGAATATGTCCTACAATCCAGAGGAGCGTGTCGCGAATGGCCGGACCATCTCGACGGCTCATCAGATCCTTCATGGTCTTGCGGGGAATCTCAGTGTGATACCACTCCGCCGAAGCCAAGCCGATATCGACCGCCCGCTTTGACGATGGCCCGGTGAGGCTGTAATCGCGCATCTGCGGCGGTGGGACGTGACTTGTCACTCTCTATCTCCTTGTCTGTGCGACGAGCCGAACCGACTGCGTGCCGTTTGCTGCCTGATCTGACGGTAACGGCAGTCCACCCGCCAGGGAGGACGGCGGGTGGACCGAAGTACCTGCGCCTGATCCACGGGTACTTCCTGTTCACAACAGATCTGGACGGTCGTTCGTGGCCCATCCCTAATGACGCACCTGATGCCCGGGGCTGCCCCAATCAGGCCGATCCTACATTCGCGCCTGAACCGACCATCAGATCCGCCGCCGGGACGTCGTCAGCCTGGAAGGACAAACATGCGCCCCCATGTCCTCGCCATCGATTTGCCGTACGAGCCTCAAAGTAACTTTCTGACGATCTGTTTCAATCGAACAATCCATCAGATCACATCAGATACCCTCATCGACAATTCACAAGGAAACAGGCTATTTTGCTCGCGATGGAGGGATATGATGAAAGCAACTATTCTTGACATTGCCAGCGCATCTGGACTGTCGACCGCGACCGTCGATCGCGTCTTGAACAACAGAGCAGGTGTCAGCGCGACGAACCGACAGAGGGTCCTCGATGCGGCGCGACAGTTGGGTTATCTTGCGGTAACGGATCAGGTTGCGTTGCCCAGCAAGCCTGCTCACCTTGAGTTTCTCATCCCTGGCGGCAGCAATACCTTCATGGACAATCTCGTCCACAATATCGAGGATTTTTCATCGCGGCTTCCGCTCGTTGCATCCTGCAAAATCCATAGGCTTCAGGATATCTCGCCGAACGAGATGCTAAATGCGATTGAAAAAATATCGCTTCGAACAAGCGCCGTCGGCGTCATTGCTCCGGACCATCCGAAGACGAGGAATGCGATGAGAGAACTGAGTGAGGCAGGCGTTCGCCTGGTCACAATCGCATCAGATATTCCGTCAGTGCCGAGGGCATCGTACATCGGCATCGACAATCGCGTTGCGGGCAGAACGGCCGCGCTGCTGATGGGTCGGCTGTCTGCCCACCGCAAGGGCAAGGTGGCGCTTTTCATAGGATCGCGCTCATATCGCGGCCACGAAGAGCGCGAAATGGGTTTTCGCTCTGTCATCACCGAAGATTTCCCGCATCTCTCGGTGGGACAGCCGATCGAAATCAATGACGAGCCGGAGGCAAGCTATGGCGCCGCCTCGTCTCTTCTGACGGATCCCGGCGATCTTGTTGGCATCTATTGTGTCGGCGCTGGCAGAAGTGGCATTGTACGGGCGCTTAAATCTGCAAAGCTTCAGGCCAAGCCGCTATTTATTTGCCACGACCTGACGGAAGAGACGCGTCGCTATCTTCTCGACGAGCTTGTCGATGCGGTTATCGATCAGAATGCTCGCCTGATGGCCGAGCAATCGGTGATCGGCATGCTCGGTACGCTAGCGTCTGCGGCACCCTACCTGACCAGGAAGTTTATCGAACCGCGCATCATACTTCGTGAAAATATCCCAGTGATATAGTTCCTAATGGACATCAGGCGCTGCCTCTTGCTATGAGCTTAAATCCGACATCGATGCTTCGTTTCGGTATTCTTCTGCTGTTCATCGCTGCAAGCAGCAGCTCGGCTGCGGCCTCACCTATCTGATATGTCGGCACAGAGATGGTCGTCAGGCCGGGATTAAGTTGCCGGGCGATCTCGTAGTCTCCGAAACCGGTGATCGCCAGCTCGCTTGGGATGGAAATCCCAATTTTCTGGCATTCCAGCAAAGCGCCCGATGCAAAGAGGTCACTTGAGAAGACGATACCGTCCGCCTCCGGATATCTTTCGCGGACCATTCGAAGAAGAGCCGAGCCAGTATCCATCGATATGGGCTTGTCGGAAATGATGACAGTCCGGATGGGCCGATCGGGAAGAAGACGGTTCATAGCCTCTTCAAAGCCTGCCAGTCGTTCCTTTGCACGATAGTCCCCTGGCTTTATGACGCCGGAGAAGACGAGGTTCCGGTAGCCCTTCTCCACCAGATGTTCCACCATTGAGGCAATTGCGGAACTGTTGGAGAAGCCAACCAGCATGTCGATAGGGCGTTCGGTCCAATCCCAGCTTTCGACGACGGGTACGGCAGACTTTTTCAAAAGCGACGTTGTCAATCTGTTGTGATGGGTACCGATGATGAAAAAACCATCGGGTCGTCGTGCACTGAACGTCCGCACCAGCGCCTCTTCGCGGTCCTGCCGGTAGTCGGTGTGGCCTATGAAGAGCTGATAGCCCTCCTGCAACAATATTTCGTTGAGGCCCTGGATCGTTTCGGAGAAAATCGATGCCGACAATAGGGGAATGATTGCGGCAACGGTCTTGCTCTTGTTGGAGGCAAGGTGACTTGCCGCAAGATTCTGGACGTAGTTCGTCGCTTTGATCGCCTCTTCGATCCGCGCGTAGGTCTCCTCCGACACCTCTTTGGGATTTCGCAACGCGCGTGACACTGTCTGCGCCGAAACACCGGCATGCTGTGCCACGTCGGCCATCGTCGCGGCATAGACGCTGGATTTGCGACGTGACCTTCGAGCGGTCGGAGGGTTTGGACTCAAGGCTCTCTCCCTGCTTGTTCAGTTCGTTGTAGCCATTCCCGAGCAAGAGGCAACTTCGAAGTCGCTTGCCTTCTGAATAATTTTACGTTAGCGCTAACGTGAACGCTAAGCAAACTTTACGGATGGCGTCAATCAGGAGGAGGTATTTCATGTTCAAGATCGATCGTCGGTCTCTTGGGATTGCGCTCGGCATTTCCCTTATCGCATTCCAGGTCGCAGTTCCGGCGAACGCGCAGGACAAGGCTATTGTCAATTTTGCGGCCGCGTCATTTGCCGAACCAGGCCGTGGCGACATGCTCAAGGCCTGGGTTGAAAAGTTCAACAAGCAGAGCACGACAGTCGAGGTAAAACCGGTTACCATCCCGTTTTCCTCGTTCGTCAGCACCATCTTTACCCAGATGGGCGGTGGCGCCGGTCCCGACATCGTCCGCTTTGACCTGCCGGAATTCTACGCCGCGGTTGGAGCCAAGCGCGTCGTGGCGATCGACGACCTGATCGGCAGCGAAAAGTACAACTTCACCAGTCCCGACAAGTATATGACCATCGATGGGCATCGATATGGGCTGCCCTTTGAGATCAGCAACTACGCCATGATCTACAACAAGGCGCTCCTGCCGGAAGGCAAGGCGCCGGCGACCTTCGACGAGTTCGTAGCGGCAGCGAAGGCAGCCACCGCCAACGGCAACTTCGGCTATGCCTACCGCACGACCATGGCTGAGCGTGGGGGCATGTGGTACGACCTGACAAACTACGTCTACGGTTTTGGCGGCCGCTGGTCGAACGACAAAGGCGAGCCGACCATCAACACCCCTGAGGTCGTCAAAGGCGTTGCAGCCTTCAAGACGATCTACGATGCGGCTGCCACGCCGAAGGGCGCGGATGCCGCCACTTATCGCCGCATGTTCTGGGAGAAGAAGGTCGCGATGGAAATCGACAATGGCGGCATCGCCGCCGTGCTGTCATCCCAGGCAAAAGACTTCAAGATCGAAGCAGCTCACTCCCCCTTCCCGGAACGCGCGCAGGGAATGATCCTTGCACCGGTGACCGTCAACGCCAACAGCAAGGTCAAGGAGGCTGCCGGCGAATTTCTCAAATGGATGCTGACGCCGGACGCCCAGCGTGAGCTTCAGTCGATCCTCGGCGCCGCGAACGTCGCGACAGTCGTCGAAAGAACGCCTGAAGAGCTTGCAGAAAAGCCGTGGCTGAAGGTCTACGACGACCAGACCCAGTATAGCGTGCCCGCCCTTCCCGCCGGCCTCGAAACGAAGGCTCCGGAGATCCAGCAGATCGTGATCGAACAGGTCATCAAGGTTCTGCAGGCAGGCGTCGATCCGAAGGACGCAATGGACGAAGCTCAGCGTCAGGTGCTCGCACGAGTCGTCAACAAGTAAAAATCCGGCCCTTTCGCCGCCGCGCGGAAGGGCCTTCCATTTCCAGGTGAAAAACTATGCCAACAGCGCGCCAGGCGTCCTCGCGAAAGGGGACCGAGATTTCGCAGCAATGGCTCGCGATGTTCTTCATCGCACCGGTCGCGATTTACCTTCTCGTTTTCCAGGCCTACCCGCTCATCCAGGAACTCCTGCTGAGCTTCACATCGTCCTCGCTCTTGTCGCCGGTCGAGACAGAGTTCGTCGGTTTGGAAAACTACCGCACGCTCGTCTACGACCCTGAGTTCCAGCAGACCTTGTGGGTCACCGTCGTCTATACGATCGGATGCGTCTTCGGCGCGATTGCGATGGGGCTCGGCGCGGCTCTTCTCTTGGACGCGCCCTTTGCAGGGCGAGGTGCTGCCCGCGCACTCGTGACAATTCCATGGGCCGCTCCGCCGGTCGCCGTTGCGCTGGTGGGCGTCTGGATGTTCAATGCCCAATACGGGATCATCAACCACGGTCTTCGGGCGATAGGCCTTGACTTTGGAAACTGGCTGGACTCCCCGGATCTTGCACTCCCGGCGATCCTTTTAACAACCATATGGCAGATATTCCCGTTCTCTGCGGTTGTCATCCTCGCATCGCTGCAAGGTGTGCCTAAGGAATTGCGGGAAGCCGCGACAATGGACGGGGCAAACCGCTGGAACGTCTTCCTCGCGGTTGTCTGGCCAGGTATTCGGCCGACGATCGCCCTGCTTTCGTTGTTCACGACAGTCTGGTCGCTTCGCCGCTTCGACCTGATTTGGCTGATGACGCAAGGCGGACCGCTTGGCCGCACGAACACGCTGGTTATCGATCTTTATCGGCGCGCTTTCGTCTATCTGCAGCTTGGCCCTGCGGCCGCAGCGGGTGTTATCGGCCTTGTGATCGCGCTGGCCGTCACCCTCATCTATTTCACCCTCAGCACACGTGCTGAACGCGCAGCGAAGAGGTAGAACCAATGTCTGCTGCAAATAGCATCCGCTCCGTTCTGATCCTGGCTTTGCTCGGCATCGCGGCATTTCCGCTCTACTGGATGGTCGTCACATCCTTGACGCCGTCGAGCGACATGTTCGCCGACACTCCGAACCTTTTGCCCAGCTTCAGCCGCTTCGCCGTCTACCTTCACGCTCTCTATGAGACAAATCTTCTGCTCTGGCTGAAGAACAGTCTTATCGTTGCGTTGGGAACCACGGTGCTCAGCATTGCGCTGGCGATCCTTCCCGCCTACACGCTTTCACGCTTGAGCTTCAGGGGCAAGATTGTCTTCGGCCTCGGCCTGTTCATCACGCAGATGCTGCCGGAGGCGATGCTTGTCGTGCCTCTCTATTCGATCTTCACCAAGCTTTCGCTGCTGAATTCACTTTGGGGACTGGTCCTTGCCAATACCGCGTTCACCGTGCCTGTCGTCACCTGGATTCTGAAAGGGGCTGTGGACGGGATCCCCTATGAAATCGAGGAAGCGGCACGCATGGACGGGGCAAATCGCCTTCGCATCGTTGCCATAATCATCGTGCCGCTGATCGCACCAACTCTTGCCGCCGCCTCGGTCATTGCGTTCTTCCATGGGTGGAACGAATACCTCTTTGCCCAGACCTTCATCAGCGACGAGCAGCTTCGCGTCGCTTCCGTCGGCCTGGCGAGCTATGTCGGAGAACTGAGCACGCCGATCGACACGGTCATGGCGGTTGGCTTCATGTACACGGTCCCGGCGGTGATCTTCTATCTGTTTGCCCAACGCTATGTCGTGTCCGGCATGACCGCCGGGGGCGTGAAGGGCTGACAGGGGATGAAGCCGCGACGCGGCCATGCGGCCTTGCAAGATCCAAATTCAAATATTTAGCATTAGCGCTAACGTTAACGCTCTTTAGAAGCCTCAATGCGCAGCACGAATTCGAAATTTTACGAGGAAAACATCATGGATATGCCTGCCAAGAAAAACATCCTTTCCGGTTACCGCGTGCTTGACTGCTCAATCGCGATGGCCGGTCCATTTGCCGCTCAGCGCCTCGGCGATCTCGGTGCTGACGTCATCAAGGTCGAGCCGGTTACGGGCGAATGGCAACGGCATGTGTCGGCCGGCGGCGCGACAGGAAACAGGATCAATGTTTCGTTCCTCTCCCTGAACCGCAACAAGCGTTCCCTCGCTGTTGACCTCAAGAGCGCGGAAGGCAAAGAGGTGCTTCTCGAGCTGGTGAAGACGGCCGATGTCTTCTTGCAGAACTATCGCCCTGGCGTGGCAAAGCGCCTGGGTGTCGACTATGAGACTCTTTCCAAAATCAACCCGCGCCTTGTCTATGTTTCCATGTCCGGCTATGGCGAAGACGGCCCCTACGTCAACAATCCCGGCCAGGATCTTATCCTCCAGGGTCTGTCGGGGGCTATGATGTCGACGGGGCGCGCCGGTGAAGCGCCAACGGCCGCCGGCCAGTACCTGGTGGACGCAGTCACGGCCTACAGTGCATTCGAAGGCGCTCTTGCCGCCCTCCTCCACCGCGAACGCACGGGTGAAGGGCAGCTCGTTCAGACCAATATGCTTGACGCGATCACCACCCTGCAGATGCAGGAACTGTCAGTCTTCACCGTCGGTCACAAGGAACAAAAGCGCTCCGCCGAGCCGCATGCGCATGTGTTTATCCGCGCTCCCTATGGCGCCTTCGCGACAGCGGACGGCTACATCATCATCGCCTTCCCGCCGCTTAAAAAGTTCGGCGAAATCATCGGGGAGGAAAGTTTCATGACGATGCAGGACGAGGTCGACAGCTGGACCCGCCGCGACGAGATCTTCGCCAAGACACGCGAACGCCTCACAGCCAAGACTTCGGAAGAATGGCTGGCTCTCTTTCGTGCCGCCGACATCTGGTGCGGTCCGGTCTATGGCTACTCGGACCTGGTCGAAGACGCTCAGATCAAGCACAACGAGACCTTCGTCGAATACGACCATCCGACCGAAGGTCGCGTGAAGACGCCCGGTTTTCCGCTGAAGTTCTCCAAGACGCCGTCCGAAGTCCGTATGGGTGCACCCGTCGTTGGCCAGCATACGCGTGACGTGCTGCGTGAAGCCGGTTTCAGCGATGAGAAGATCGAGGCGCTGGAGAAGTCCGGTGCAATTCTCGCCGGATCGCTTTGATGCAGACGATCAAAGCGCTCACCTGGGATCATCCGCGGGGCTACAATGCTCTGGCAGCGGCCTCCCAAAGCCTCGAGCTCTCCGGTTCGGGTTTGGAGATCACATGGGACAAGCAGCCCCTAGAGGGCTTCGAGTCACACCCGATCACCGAGCTTTGCGCGCAGTATGATCTCGTTGTCATGGACCATCCCCATGTCGGCGAGGCCGTGCGAGCCGGCTGCCTCCAGTCTCTGGAAGAGGTCTTCGGGACAGATTATGTCGCACAACTTGGGCGTAACTCGATCGGCCCGTCGCTTGCGAGTTACCGCTTTTCGAACCGACACTGGGCGCTTCCTCTCGACGCAGCCACACAGGTCATGGCACGTCGTGCAGACATCGTCGCAACGGAGCCGGTTACCTGGGACGATGTCAGGAGGTTATCGGCAAAGACTGGAAAGGTCGCACTTTCCCTTGCCGGTCCGCACGCCATCTTGAATTTTCTTTCGGTTTGCGTGTCACTCGGCGAGCCACCGGCATTGGGCGATCCGGAGCAGCTGGTATCTGTCGAAATCGGCGTGGAAGCTTTCGACCTTCTCAAGGAGCTTGCGAGCCGCAGTCCGCTGTCGGTTCGCGCCAAGAACCCGATCGGGATCCTGGAACACATGGCGACGCACGAGGATGTTGTACTCTGCCCGCTTATCTACGGCTATGTGACCTATGCGGCGCCCACGAACGGCAAGCCTCTTGCCTTTACCGACGCGCCGCGGCTCGGCATTGGTGGCCGACCCGGTTCGGTGCTTGGTGGCACGGGGATCGGGATTACAAGCCGCTGCCAAGTCTCCGGCCCGCTGAAATCGCATCTGAAATGGTTGATGAGCGAGGAGACCCAGGCGAGGTTCATTCCCGCCCATGATGGTCAGCCGTCAAGCAGAGCGGCATGGCACGACGCTGCGGTCAACAGCCGCTGGGGCAACTTTTACGCCGGCACTTTCGATACGCTCGAAAACGCCTACGTCCGCCCGCGTCACAACGGCTACATCGCCTTTCAAGAGGCAGCGACCATAGCGTTGAGAGAATCTTTCGAGAACGGAGACGCTCCCTCAAAGGCAGTTGCGAAATTGCAGGCGCTCTATTCGGCAAACCGAGTGCCAGGCGAGGAGCGATAGCTCGATTCTCGTCACTTGAAATCAATTGATATGCCAGGGAGGGCAAAAATGGGCAGCATCAAGCTCGACAACGTCTCGAAATCATTTGGCGAAGCGTCCGTCATTCCGTCGCTCGACCTTGACATCACCAGCGGCGAGTTCGTCGTCTTTGTCGGCCCATCGGGTTGCGGAAAGTCCACGCTGCTGCGCCTGATCGCCGGTCTGGAAGATGTTTCGGGCGGTCGCATTATCATCGACGGCGAGGACGTTACCGAAAACGCTCCAGCTGCGCGAGGCCTGGCGATGGTGTTCCAGTCCTATGCGCTCTATCCGCATATGAGCGTGCGCAACAACATCGCCTTCCCGTTGAAGATGGCGGGCATGGACAAGGCTGAGATCGCTCGCAAGGTCAACGAGGCCGCTCGGGTACTCAACCTTACCGACTATCTGGAGCGCAAGCCACGCCAGCTCTCGGGCGGCCAGCGCCAGCGCGTCGCGATCGGCCGCGCCATCGTGCGTCAGCCTTTGGCCTTCCTGTTCGACGAACCCTTGTCGAACCTGGATGCGGCGCTCCGTGTCAACATGCGTCTGGAGATCAGCGAACTGCACCAGCAACTGAAGACGACGATGATCTACGTCACCCACGACCAGGTCGAAGCCATGACAATGGCCGACAAGATCGTGGTGCTGAACAAGGGCAATATCGAGCAGGTGGGTTCGCCGCTGGAGCTTTATCGAAGCCCGCGCAACCTGTTCGTCGCCGGCTTCATCGGCTCACCGCGCATGAACTTCATCACCGGTCAGACAGCCGCACACTACGGCGCCCACACGATCGGCGTCCGGCCGGAACACATCGACGTCTCCTTGGGCCAAGGCACTTGGAGCGGAAGAGTGACGATTGCCGAACACCTCGGCTCCGACACCTTCGTCCACGTCAATGTCGATGGCATCGGCTCGGTCGGCGCCCGTGTCAGCGGTGATTTTGCCGTCTCCCACGGCGACCGGGTTTCTCTCACGCCCCAGGAGGGGCGCACCCATTTGTTCAACAGTGAGGGACTTAGGATCCAGGTCTTGCCCTCGATGATGGAAAAGTTTCAGCAAGCTTGATTTGATCTGATGGGTCACTTGATTGAGGCCATCAGGTCCGCGCGGTACGACTTGGAAGCATCAAGCGTCTTTTGGAAGAGTGGACGCTAACGACAATCACCCGGGGCGGAGCCTCGCCGAGATTGTTTCCAGGAGGAGGATCAGATGATCAGAACAACGATACTGTCTACGCTTGCCGGCCTCTTGCTGTCGGGAAGCGCCATGGCTCAGTCAGCGCCTAAAGTGGAGGTGTTGCATTGGCTGACGGCAGGCGCGGAATCGGCCGCGATCAAGGTGCTTGCCGACGACGTGAACAAGCGCGGCGGCCAGTGGGTGGACCTTTCCACCCCAGGCGGAGGATCGGCGGCTCGTACGATGCTGGCGACAGGTCTTGCCGGCGGAACTCCGCCTGGCGTTGCCTTCCTTGCCATGGGCCCGGAAGCCGCTGAGCTCGGCGCCCAGGGCGTCATGCGTGACGTCGGCCAATACGCCAAGGAAAAGGGCTACCTGGCATCAGTGCCCGACTACGCCATGGCGATGGGTCGTGGGGGAGACGGCGCCGTCTACGCCCTGCCCGTTGCCTTCGAGACCCAGAATTTCATGTGGTACTCGAAGCCGATCTTTCAAAAAGTCGGTATCGAACCGCCCAAAAGCTGGGACGAGTTTCTGGCGCAGGCCGACAAAATCAAGCAAGCTGGGTTCATACCCCTTGCCGTCGGAGAACAAGGTTGGCAGGTCATCCTCATCTTCAATTCTGTCGTTCTCGGTGAAGGAGTCGATTATTATGACGACCTCTTCGTCAAGAGAACAGCCGAGGCGCGTCAATCCGATAAACTTGTGAAGGCATTCACGACGTTCAGAGCATTGTCGACGATGAGCGATGACGGGGCGCCCAACCGGCTTTGGAACGACACCCTCAATCTTGTCGCCAACGGACGTGCAGCAATACAGATTATGGGCAGCTGGGCGGGTGCTGAACTTGACAAAAGCGGCAAGGTCTATGGCACGGATTGGGGCTGCGCCCTGTCTCCAGGCCAGCCCCTGGCCATCGTCGGTGCCACCGGGTTCGAGTTTCCGAAGCTGAGCGCGGCCGGCGGCGAAGCAGGACAGAATATCTTTATCGATTCCATGATGGATCCAGCCGTTCAGGCTGCCTTCTCCGTGCAGAAAGGCTCGATTCCCGCACGAACTGATGCGGATACCAGCTCGTTGTCAGAGTGTTCCAAGATCGCCGTCGGGGCCATCAAGGATGGCAAAGGTGTGCCCTATATTGCTGGCGTTCTGCCGACCGAGCTTCGCGGTCAGCTCCAGGACTTTCTTGCCGACTTCTGGGCAAACAAAAGCGTGACCCCGGAAGATGCCGCAAAGGCCTACGCCCAACTGCTTGACTCTGAAAACTGATCCAAGCTGGAGGCGAGCCGATCTTGCCTCGCCTCCTCCTGCATTCCGGCGATAGGTTTTCCATGACACGCATTCAGCTTCGCCCCCATACCGTAGCCAAGCTAGTTCTTCTTCCGGTTATTTTGCTCACCGCGGTGGGTGTCTACGGGAGCATGCTTTGGACGATACAGATTTCATTCACGTCCTCCGGCCTTCTGCCGACCGGGAAATTCGTCGGGCTCTACCAGTATGTCGAACTGTTCAAACAGAACAGATGGACTGTAGCCTATCGCAATCTGTTCCTGCTCGGCGGCTTGTACACTGCCTTCTCGCTGCTGTTCGGCACATTGCTTGCCGTCGCTCTCGATCAGGGCATTCGTGGAAAAAGCTACCTGCAGACCGTTTTTCTTTATCCCATCGCGCTGTCGTTCATCGTCACCGGCTTGGCCTGGCACTGGGTGCTCAACCCAACAACTGGCCTGGAATTCTTCGTTCGCGGGCTTGGATTTGAGGATTTCAGGTTCAATCTTCTCACCAATCCGCAGCTCGCAATCTTCACGCTCGTCATCGCCGGCGTCTGGCACTCGTCCGGACTGATGATGGCGATCATCTTTGCAGGCCTCCAGTCGGTCGACGGCGAAATCTGGCGCGCCAGCAAGGTCGATGGCATTCCCAAACTCACAATGTATCGACGAGTGGTCATCCCGATGCTGGCGCCGGTTTTCATCACCTGTCTGGTGCTTCTGGCGATGCAGGTGGTCAAGAGCTACGACCTCGTCGTCGCGATGACCGGTGGAGGTCCGGGTTATTCAACCGATGTGCCCGCGAAATTCGTTGTCGATCATCTGTTCGAGCGTGCCAACATTGGTCGGGCTTCCGCCGCCTCCGTTTTGATGCTGCTGACGGTCATTGTCCTCCTCGGCTGTTCCACCCTCGCCTCGAAATGGCGCGGTCGCGCTCAGACGGACGAAAGGAACACCTGATGAAAAACTATCTGACCCCCGGGAGGCTCGGCCTCTATGCCTTTCTGGTGATCTCGGCCGCGTTTTTCCTCATTCCTTTCTTCGTGATCCTCACGACATCCCTCAAGACCACGGAGGAGATCGCCAACGGCTCTATTTTCTCGCTCCCCCATGGCTTGAACTTCGCTGCCTGGTCGAAGGCCTGGTCTGGCGCCTGTATCGGCCGCGAATGCAGCGGCATAAGCCCGGGATTCTTTAATTCGGTCAAGATCCTTGTGTTGAGCACGTCGATATCGCTTCTCGCCGCGGCACTAAACGGTTTTGCCCTTGCCCAGTGGCGTATTCGCCATGAAGGAAAGGTGCTTGCTTTCTTGCTGATAGGTGCTTTCCTGCCCTACCAGGTGATGCTCTATCCGCTTGTTCGTATGTTCGCGTTGTCCGGGATCAACAACTCCTTGGCGAGCATTGTGATCGTGCACGTGTTGTTCGGACTTCCGGTTCTCATCCTGATCTTCAGGAATTTCTACGTCTCGCTGCCTGCTGAACTGATCAAGGCGGCCAGGGTCGATGGCGCCGGTTTCTTTCAGACGTTCTTCCGCATCATCATGCCGATGTCGATCAACGTCTTCATCGTTGCCGCGATTCTTTCGGTTACCGGCGTCTGGAACGACTACCTTCTCGGCCTTGTCTTTGCCGGTCGTGACAACCTTCCCATGACAGTTGCGCTGGCCTCGTTGGTGGGGACTCAGATCGGTGTTCCCGAGGACAATGTAAATATGGCGGCGACCCTGATCACAGCGGTCCCACCCCTCCTCCTCTATCTCCTCTCCGGGCGATATTTTGTGCGCGGGGTAACAGCCGGCGCTGTTAAGGGATGACATTATGACACAAGTTCAGCTGAACAATCTTGAGCGTTATTATGGCAGTTACCACGCCCTTCGCGACATTACCTTGTCGATCGGATCAGGCGAGTTCATCGTGCTCTTAGGCCCATCTGGCTGCGGAAAATCGACATTGCTGTCCGCCATAGCTGGATTGGACGATCTGCAAGGTGGGCAGGTTCTATTCGAAGGGACTGACGTTACGAAACGCGAGCCCAGCGACCGCAACATCGGCATGGTCTTCCAGTCCTACGCACTCTATCCAACCATGACGGTGCGTCAGAACCTCTCATTTGGCCTGGAAGTCGCCCGCACCGATCGATCGGAAATCGCCGAGCGTGTCAAATGGGCGGCCCAGATCCTCCAGCTCACCGCATTGCTCGACCGCAAGCCGGCGCAGTTGTCGGGCGGACAACGTCAGCGCGTCGCCATCGGACGAGCGCTGGTGCGGAGGTCGAACCTGTTTCTCTTTGACGAGCCGCTTTCCAACCTTGACGCGAAATTGCGAACCGAGATGCGCGTAGAGATCAAGGCGCTCCATGAGAAGCTTGGTGCAACGTTCATCTACGTGACGCACGACCAGATCGAGGCGATGACCTTGGCGTCGCGGATCGCAGTCATGCGGAGCGGTGTTATCGAGCAGTTCGACGCACCTGAAGAACTGTACAACAAGCCGGCCACGCTCTTCGTTGCCGATTTCCTGGGCTCGCCGCCGATGAATCAGATCAAGGGAGAGATCGGGCTGGAAGGCGGCGACGTCTTCTTCGAGTATAACGGACTCAGAACGAGCGTCACCGGATATCCGTTTGCACAGCGCCCCGAGCACGGAGCGAAAGTTGTCCTCGGCGTGAGAGCGGAACAGCTTTCACCAGGGCAATCGGCTGGTCGCAGTCAGCTTAACCTCGCAGTACACCTTATTGAGCCATTGGGAGCTGATAGCCTTGTTTGGTGCGATCTTGCCGAGCAACGCATCGTGATGCGGGTCTCCCCGGCGACGGCGCGCACGCTCAGTGGCGATACGCCCGTGAGCTTTGCGCCGGAAGAAATCTCAATTTTCGACGCCGGCACGGAACGGCGAATTTAAACGATACATAAAGGAGAAGTCGATGTTCTTTGCAACAAACGTGTACGGCTGGACGCTTCTGGCTCGCCGCGACGGTCGAGACTGGGATCTTGGGCAGGCCATGGCGGATGCGAAAAAAGCGGGTCTGACCGGATGGGAGCATTCGTTCCGGATAGCGGAAGACGTCCAACATGTGGCCGACACAGCAAGGCAGCAAGGTCTGGAAATGCGCTCCGCCTATGTGCATGGTGCGTTTCACGAACCGGACCTTGCAGAAGGTGCGACCGCGAACGCTCTGAAGATTGCAGCCGCGCTGCGCGACGTCGGCGTCCGCGAGCTTATCTTCAATCCGGATCCTTTGCCTGGCGGTACTCTTAAGACCGACACGCAGATCGTGACGCAGACCCGTGCGATCAACGCGCTCGGAGAGGCCTTGGCCAAGGACGGCAGCCGACTGCTCTATCATACCCACGATCCGGAGATGAAAGCGGCGGCGCGTGAGTTTCACCACATGATGGTCAATACAGATCCCGCGGCGGTCAGTTTTTGCCTCGACGCACATTGGGTCTACCGCGGTGCAAACAACAGTCAGTTGGCCTTGCATGATGTCGTTTCACTTTACGCAAAGCGCATTGGGCTGATCCACCTCAGGCAGTCCGTCAACGGCATCTGGAGCGAGGCGATCGGTACCGGAGACATCGATTACCCGTCGTTCGCAGCTCATCTCGCTCGCCATGATGTGAAGGCTCTCATGGTGCTGGAGCTTGCCATGGAAGACGGCACGCCTGCTGACATGTCGGGTGTCGAAGCGAACGCTGCCAGCATTCGATATCTAGAACCCTTGCTCAAGCCGGTTGCAATCAACTGAGGAATTTTCAATGTCCTGGAGAATCTACCTTGTCGGCGCCGGCGCGATTGCGCATCAGCACGCCATTGCAGCCGGTAAACTCGAAGACGCGGAGCTTTTTGCAGCGGACCCGTCGCCTGCGGCGCGCGACGCATTTCGCGCTGCCTTTCCACATGCGACGGTCTTTGAAGACGCAGAGGTGATGCTGGCAAGCTCGCCCGCACAAGACCACGATGTCGTGGTCCTCGCCGTTCCGCCATGGCTCCACCACACAGCCGGGCTCAGTGCCTTTCGTTCCGGCCGCCATGTGTTGAGTGAGAAGCCGGTGGCTCGCTCTCAGGCTGAGCTCGATGACTTGTTGGACGCAGCCAAAGCCGCTGGCCGACGGCTCGGCGATTGCAGCGTTCGCTTCCTTGGCAATGAGGCACTTGCTCGAGGGCGCGATATTATATCAAGCGGCGGTATCGGATCACCCTATCACGCAAGGCTCGTCAACCGACGTCCCCGATCGCGTCCGGGCGTCGAATATCAACCCCAGAGCGGCTGGTTCCTGGACAAGGAGAAAAGCGGCGGAGGCGCGATCTTCGATTGGGGCGTCTACGATCTGGCGATGTTTTTTGACGTCCTGCGGCCGGTTTCAGCTCGTATCCATCAGGCGTGGTTGGCGACGCCGAAAACTGGGATTGATCCGGAGGGCGTCGATATCTCAATCGAGACCCATGCTGGCGCCGCAATGACGCTTGAGCTCGAAACCGGTGCGATCGTGACCTTCGATTACGAGCGCGGGAATGGTTTCCATGGTGAGCCCCAATCACTTCTGAACGTGGATGGCACCGATGGCGGCCTGACCTGGCAATGGACGCCCCCCTTCGAGGACGACCGGTCAACGCTGACGCATTACGTCGACGTGGAAGGCAAGGTTGTGCCAAGGGTTGAGAAACTTCCTGGCTTCGGCTGGGACAGTGTCCATGCCCGGCCGTTGCTTGCTTTCGCCGACCTTATCGAGGGTCGCGACAGCGTCATTCTGCCCGAGGCGCGGCTCGCCTTCAATTTTGCGGTCATGTCTGCGATTTACGAATGTGCGTCTAGCGGATTGCCGGTCAGTGTCACGGTCAACGCGTGATGAAACTAAATTTCCGCGAGGAATCTAGAAACTAGTCTCTGGACCATGGAATGTGGCCAAGAAGGTTCGACCTACCTGTGATGACTTTACTGACCAAAGCGGAGGAAATTGAAATGGCACGGTGGAGAATAGTTGGCGTCAACTTCGATCATATGCATATGGGCGACCTCCTTCGTGCCGCGTACGATCATCCCGAAGCCGAAATCGTTGGCCTTTGCGATCGGGATCCGAGCAGGATGAAAGGTGCGATCGAGAACTTCGACATCAAACCGGACCAGGTATTCACGGATGTCGATGTGTGCCTTGCGACGGCAAAACCCGATCTGGTGATCCTGTGCCCCTCGACCGCCGATCATGCGACAGCGGTCGAAGAGGTCTCTAAGCATCAGGTCGATATCCTCATCGAGAAGCCCTTTGCGGCCAATCTCCAGGATGCGGACCGGATGATCGAAGCGGTGGCTCGGTCTGGGATCAAACTTGCCATCAATTGGCCACTGCGATGGTACCCGTCGCACGCGACAACAAAGCGCCTGATCGACGAGGGAACTATCGGAGACGTGCTCGAAGTTCATTTCTACGACGGTAACCGCGGCCCGCTCTACCATCTTGCTGACAAGGTCGAGGTTTCGGATGAGGATGTGCAGAGCCAGAAACCGAATTCGTGGTGGTACAAGGCGGAGTCTGGTGGGGGCTCACTGCTGGACTATCTTGGCTACGGCGCCACGCTCGGAACCTGGTTTATGAACGGGCGCGCGCCCAAGACAGTCACAACGGTCGTCTCGGCCGATCAGGGGTTGGAAGTCGATGAGCATTCCATCACCGTATGCCGCTACGACACCGGTCTGTCGAAATTCGAAACGCGGTGGGGTACCTTCACCGATCCCTGGACACTTCAGCCGCAGCCGAAATGTGGCTTTGTGGTTGTCGGTACCGCGGGCACGATCTCGAGCTACGATTTCGAGCCTCATGTCGGCATTCAGACGCGTGCGCAGCGGGAAGTCTCCTTCATCCCTGTCGACGAGCAACTCCCGCCTTACCGAAATCCGGTCGAATACGTTCTCCATTGCAAGAAGACGGACGAACCGATCACCGGTCCTCTCGAGCTGGCTTTGTGCAGGACAGCGCAACGGATCATCGACACCGCCGTCATATCAGCGAAAGAGCAGAGGACATTGGAGTTGCTTCCATGAGCGAGAACGAACAACGGCCAGCTGGTCTGGCGTCGGAAGACGCCTATGCCCTCGTGGCGGCAACGGTCGACGAAATCCAGGCACCGGTCGTCGCCTATGAACCGCCGATGCCGGTTGACCGTTCGATACCGATCGGTCTGATTGGAGCTGGCGGAATAAGCTTTGCGCATCTGGATGCTTATCGGAAATACGGTTTGAATGTCGTGGCAATATGCGACCGGAATATTGAAAGGGCCGAAGCAAGGCGCGACCAATTCTATCCAACGGCCCGGGTATTCACCGATCCTCAGGATCTTCTCGACGATTCGACAATTCGGGTGTTGGATCTAGCGGTCCATGCGTCGTCGCGTGAAGCCCTGATCCGATGCGGAATCGATGCCGGGAAGCATATCCTGTCGCAGAAACCCTTCGTAGCGAATCTCGACGTTGGCAGGAACCTCGTAGAGCTGGCAGAAACGAAAGGTGTTATTCTCGCCGTCAACCAAAATGGCCGCTGGGCGCCTTACATGTCCTACATGCGGGAGGTGGTGAGGGCCGGACTGATCGGCGACATCATCGGTGTGCACGCCGCGCTTCAATGGGACCATAGCTGGATCGCCGGAACACCGTTCGAAGCGATGGACCAGATCATCCTGGAAGATTTCGCTATCCATTGGTTCGACTTCGTCGCCAGTATCATCGGCGACACGGCCACATCGGTATATGCGACCGGAACGGCGACGTCTGGACAGGAAATCGAATCGAAACTCGCGGCCCAGGCCGCAATCACCTTCCCAGGGGGCCAAGCATCGCTGGTATTTGATGGCGCCTCTCGATACGGCGCTCAGAATATCACGACAATCGTGGGAACGAAGGGGACGGTACGAAGTGTGGGTGCGGATCTAGCCGAGCAGGCTGTTCATCTCTTTGTTGACAGCGGGGTCGGGAGTCCGTCACTCGAAGGAAGTTGGTTCAACGACGGATTTGCTGGGGCCATGGGGTCGCTTCTCTTGTCTATCGAAAACGGGAGTGTCCCTCTCAATAGCGCGCGCCAGAACCTTGCGTCACTCAAGCTGGTGTTCGCGGCAATCGAAAGCTCGAATAGCGGACAAGCCGTGCATTTTTAACGCGATCCTGCGTTTGTCCCCAACAGCGGTGCGTGTGCATCGATAGACCTCGCGGAAAATGGCGAACACGTTTACCTTACATGAGGCCCATCGCCAGGCTTCGTGTCTTGTATTCGGACGGGCTACATCCGACCAGACTTTGAAATTGGGACGACAGATGGAAGGCCGAGCTGAAGCCCAGCAGGCCTGCCACTTCCTTGATGGGCTTGTCGGTATTGGCGAAGATATCCTGTGCACGGCGTATTCTCAGCGACACGAGGTGCTGCTTCGGCGAGATGCCGGTCTTTTGACGGAAGACACGCCGAAAATATGAATAGCTGACACCGAGTTCTCGAGCAACATCCTCTACCGATACGCGCTGTGTGCAGCGCTCCATCAGAATGACGCGCGCCCGTTCCACGAGACGATCGGCCGGTGCGGCGGACTGCAATTCCCGTTGCTGAGACAGAAGCGCCAGAAGCTGCAGGCCGAGCGTTGAAAGAAGTGGCTGATTGGAAAGCCCTTCTTCGACCGCGAGAGTATGGATCTTCTCGAATACGGCCGTGAAGTCTGGGCTTGATGGCAGGACCGAGCGCGCTGGATCGATCAGACCTGCAGTGCGGGCGAAATCGAAAGCCGTGCTGCGGCACTCGATCCAGTTCTCGGTCCAGCCAAGTTCGGGATCGGGCGCGAAGCGATGCCAGACGCCGGGAAACAAAAGCACGATCGACCCCGCCTCGACGGGCTGGCTTCGGCCGCGGCGACCAAATTCGAAGAGGCCGCGCCCTTCCGCAATGAGAATGACCTGGTAGGCCTGCAGGATGCGACCCCTTTTCCAGTTGAAATGATGATCGTCGGGATGACGGATCGGAGGATAGACCGAATGAGGCAGGATTTTCGTATGCCCGCTGGAGATTGCCGTGCATCCCCAGGCAGAACATAGCCGATTATCTGGCAAATAGACAAAATAGTTCTGGGTCATGGATCTCGGCTGAGGATCAGTTTTTGTATGCTTCAGATCATTTTTGAAGAAATGAGCGTGATGTCAACCGGCATGTGTGATGCTAGGGTTTACAAAGAGGATGGATCCGACAGCGCAACTTTCCGCTGACGGAACATAGACGAAGCGCAAGCCCAATTGCGGTTCTGGAGGAGAGACGTCAGTGTTTTCGTTGCTGAGAGCGGCCGGCCCTTGCCTGCTGCCATACCCTTTTGATTGCCGCCCGGTAGAGCGCCCATGATGGACCGCAAGCTTAAGGTTGGCCTGTTCGGCATAGGCCTTGCAACATACTGGCCCCAGTTTGCGGGACTGGAAGAAAGGCTTTCAGCCTATGTCGGGCAGATGGCCGGGAAGCTTGCCCGTCCGGATATCGAGGTTGTCAACCTTGGCCTGATCGATACGCCCGAAAAGGCATTCGAGGCTGGCCACCGCTTCCGCGAGGCCGATGTCGACATCATCTTCCTGCATGTGACCACCTATGCACTCTCGTCCACGGTCCTGCCTGTCGTGCGGCGGGCACGCGTTCCCGTCATCATTCTCAATTTGCAGCCGGAAGCGGCAATCGACTATCGCCGTTTCAATGCAATCGGCGATCGGACGAGGATGACCGGTGAGTGGCTTGCCCATTGCGGCGCCTGCCCCGTTCCGGAGATCGCCAATGTCTTTCGCCGGTCCGGCGTCGCCTTCCACCAGATCACCGGCATGCTGCAAGGTGATGCACATGTCGAGCGCGAAATTGCCGACTGGATCGATGCGGCCCGCGTCGCCCACGTGATGGCCCACAATCGGCTCGGCGTGATGGGGCATTACTATAATGGCATGCTCGACATCTATTCCGACCTGACGGCGCAGGCCGCTGCCTTCGGCACGCATATCGAAATTGTCGAGATCGACGACCTGGCACGCTTGCGGCGCGAATTGGCCGACGATGAAATTGCGGCGTCTCTTGCGACGATAAGGGCTGAGTTCGACATCGATGCGGATTGCGATCCGGCGGAGTTGCGCAGAGCGGCCACCACCGCGGCTGCCCTGCGCAAATTCGTCGACAGCAGGAAGCTTGGCTCGCTCGCCTACTATTATGAATCCACACCCGGCCACGAGTTCGAAGACGTGATTACCTCGGTCATCGTCGGCAGTTCGCTGCTGACGGCGCAGGGTGTGCCGGTGGCCGGCGAATACGAGGTCAAGAACGCACAGGCGATGAAGATCATGGATGCATTCGGCGTCGGCGGATCCTTCACCGAATATTATGCCATGGATTTTGCTGAGGACGTCGTGCTCATGGGCCATGACGGCCCGGGCCACATCAGGGTTGCCGAGGGCAAGACGAAAATCCGGCCGCTGAAGGTCTATCACGGCAAGGTGGGTTCCGGCGTCAGTGTCGAAATGTCGGTCAGGCACGGGCCGGTGACACTTCTGTCGGTCATCGAGCGTGAGGGGCGGATCGTGCTGCTGTGCGCCGAGGGCCAGTCCGTTGCGGGACCGATCCTGGAGATCGGCAATACCAACAGCCGGTACAGGTTCGATATCGGCGCCCGCCGTTTCGTCGAGGCGTGGAATGCTGAGGGGCCGGCCCATCACAGCGCTGTCGGCGTCGGACACATAGCTACGAAAATCGAAAAACTCGGCAAGCTTCTGGATATCGAGGTGGTCCAGATCTGCTGAACAGTTTCACGCACGGGCCGGGCTATCGCCCGGTCGACCACAGCTCAACAGGTGAGGAGGACCTGAAATGCCAATTTGGAATTCGAAAGACCTGATCCGCGGACGCGGTTTAAAGGGGCTGCTTGTCACGGCAGTTCTGGCTCTGGGGGGCCAGACGGCATATGCCGCCGAGATCCATCTCGACGCTCCGGCGCCGTCGCCACCGGCCGAAGTGGCAAAATTCGAGCCGATTGAACCCGGCAGCGCCAAGGATCTGACGATCGGCTTCACGCAGCTTATCCTCGGTGTTCCCTTCACCGATGCGCTGCAGCGCGGCATGGAAAAGGCGGCTGAAACCGCCGGCTTCAAACTCGTGACCTGCGATTCCAAGATGGATGCCGCAACGGCATTGTCCTGTGTCCGCCAGTTCAAGACGCAGAATGTCAACGGCCTTGTCACCTTTCAGGCGGATGCAGCAGCCGCCGCCAACATTTGCGCCGAAGGTCCTCAGGTTCCGGTGATCGCGATCGACATCGAACAGAAACCCTGCCAGACCGCCTTCGTCGGTGCCGCCAATTCCTATGCAGGTGAGATCGTCGGCCACGAACTCGGCATGTATTTCGCGAAAAATTTCAACTGCGAATATGATGCCTTCATCTCGCTGGAATCGACCGCCGTCGGCGTCGTCAACGATCAGCGCATGGGTGGCATTCGCAAGGCCTTTGAGGCCGTCTGCGGACCGGTTCAGAACCTGCGCATCATCGACACCGGTGCCGGTGGTCAGGCCGATGCCGCGCAGCGTCAGTTTACCGATACTCTGACCGCCCTGCCGGGCGCCGGCAAGATCATCACCGTCGGCATCAACGAGGACGTCATCACCGCAGCTCTCGCCGCCGCGCGCACACAGGGACGAAACCAGGACCTCTATCTTGGCGTCCAGAACTTCGATCCGGACAATTGCCAGATCTGGACCGCGCCGCATTTCATCGCAACGGCCGCTTACTTCCCTGAGCGTTATGCTGATCTGATCGTGCCCAATCTGGTCAAGGCTATCAAGGGTGGGAAGATCAACAGCCAGATCCTCGTGCCGCACGAGCTGATCACACCTGAGAACGTCTCCAAGGTCTATCCGGAGTATGCCTGCAAATGATGAAGGACTTCCTTGCCGTCCGCGGTATCCGGAAATCGTTCGGGCCGGTCGAGGTCCTGCATGGCGTGGACCTCGATCTGGCAGCCGGAACGATCACCGCCCTTCTCGGGGAGAACGGTGCCGGCAAATCCACTTTCGTGCGCATTCTCGCCGGTGACCATCGGCCGGATGACGGCACGATATCCGTGGACGGCAAGGCGGCTTCCTTCCAGAGCGTGGGCGATGCCCGAGACGCCGGCATAAGACTGATCGCCCAGGAAATTGCCGATGCCCCCACCCTGACGGTTGCCGAAAACATCCTCCTCGGCGCCTGGCCGACCAGACGAGGACTTCTCGATCAACGCGCCATGCACGGGATGGCACGCGAGGCACTCGATCTCCTTGGCGCCGACCTGCCTTTGACCGCGAAAGTGGCAAACCTCAGGCTCGGCGAACGGCAGATCATCGAGATCGCCCGCGCGACGATTGGCACCTCGAAATGCATCATTTTCGACGAGGCGACCGCCGCCCTGTCGGATGCTGAAGCGAAAAAACTCTTCCAGCTGATCCGGCGCCTGGCCGAACGCGGAGCGGCCATTCTCTACATCACCCACAGGCTCGACGAGGTCTTCGCTCTTGCCGACCGCGTCTGCGTGCTGCGCGATGGACGTGTGTCGCTCGATCGGCCGACGAGTGAGGTCAACCAGGAGCAGGTGATCGAGGCGATGGTCGGACGGGCAGTTGCCCATGCCCGCCATTCGCCGGCCATCCCCTCCTCCGCTACGCCGCCGGTCCTTGCAGCCGATCGCCTCGCGTCAGACGCGTTCTCGAACATTTCCTTCTCGCTGCGCCCAGGCGAGATCCTTGGCATGTATGGCAAAGTCGGCTCCGGTGTTCAGGAACTCGCCGGATCGCTGGTCGGTGCACGAGCGTTCGACAGCGGCAGCCTCCTCGTTAACGGCAAATCCGTGCGCTTTCGCCACCCCGCCGAGGCGATCGCCGCGTCCATCGGCCACTTGCCGGCCGACCGGGCAAGCGAAGGGCTCTTACGCACTATGACGCTCGCCGAAAACCTGTCCGCACCCAGCTGGTCGCGGCTGGCGCGTTACGGCATGCTGAGCGGCGATCGGCTCCGCTCAGCCTATTCGCGCTGGCACCGGGAACTGCGCGTGAAGGCGGACGCCTCGGGCAACCAGACCATCATCGAATTATCCGGCGGCAATCAGCAGAAGGTTCTGCTCGGCCGCTGGCTCGAGGCGGGGTCAAAAATCCTCGTCCTGACAGAGCCAACCCGCGGCGTCGATGTCGGCGCCCGCCAGGAAATCTATCGCGTGCTCGCGGAACTGGCCGCCAAGGGCGATGCCATCATCATCGCGACCTCCGACTACGAAGACATCAATGCGGTCGCCAGCCGGGCGCTGGTGCTCGTGCGCGGACATTTGATTGCGGAAATCCCGCATGAACGTATTTCGACCGAAACCCTGACCGAAGCCGCGGGAGGCGGTGTCCATGCATGACAAGCTTCAATCCGAGGCCATGACAACAATGGCGGATATCGATACGAATGGCGACAAGGCCAGCGTCTTTCGCAAGGCACCGGAATCGGCGGCTCTTCTCGCCTTCCTGCTGGCGGAAATCGTCTTCTTCTCGTTGAGCTCGCCCTATTTCCTGACCTGGGGCAACTGGGTCAACGTGATCACGGCGCTGTCGATCACAGGCGTGCTTGCGGCCGGCGGAACACTGCTGCTCATTGCCGGCCAGTTCGACCTCTCGGTCGGCAGCGGCGTTGCCTTCGTGGCGCTTATCATGGCCCTGACCGTCAACAGTATAGGCATCGTGCCGGCGAGTGCGCTCGCACTGGTCGTCGGCATGGGCATTGGCGTCATCAACGGCTTCCTGGTGACCAAGATCGGCGTCAACGCGCTGATCACCACGCTTGGGACGCTGGCGATCTTCCGGGGGCTGACCCAGTCGATCGGCGGCGGAAAGAATATGCTGATCGCCAATTTCGACTGGGCGATCTGGCGCCCCTTCTTCAATATCCCGCTGTCGGCGTTGGTCTTCATTCTCGTTGCCATCGTCGTCGGCATCGTCCTCAAGCGTACGGTTTTCGGCCGATCGATCTACGCAATCGGCGCTAATGAGAATGCGGCGCGCCTGGTTGGCATCAACACGAAGCGCGTGGTTTTCTTGAGTTTCCTGTTATCGGGCGCCTTTATCGGGCTCGGCGGATTGATGAGCGCCTCGCAGCTTGGCTCGACATCCGGCACGACAGGCCTCGGTCTGGAACTTGCCGTCGTCACCGCAGTCATTCTCGGTGGAACATCGCTGAAGGGCGGAACGGGCACGATGCTGGGCACGGTGATCGGCCTGCTCATCGTCGGTATCTTGAACAATGGTCTGACGCTGATGAACATCAACTCGTCCTGGCAGCAGGCGGCAACCGGCTTTCTGCTCATTCTCGCCGTCTCCTTCGACCAGTTGCGGCAGCGACTTGTCGGCAGGCGCTGAGGAACGGCCATGACGAAGCAGGCAACGTTCAGGCTGCTCGACAATGTCGATGTGACAATGCGTGACGGCGTGATCCTGAAGACCGATATCTGGCTTCCGGCAACGGACGCCCCCTGCCCGGTGCTTCTTCAACGCACCCCTTATCGCAAGGAAACCCCCTTCGGTTCGCAGTATATTTCTGCCTTGGAGTTCCAGACCGCACTGCGTCGGGGTTATGCGATTGCGGTCCAGGATACGCGCGGACGCTACCAGTCGGACGGCGACTTTGTTCCCTTCACGTTCGAGGGGCAGGATAGTGCCGATACGGTTGAGTGGCTGCGTCGCCAGCCCTTCTGCAACGGGAAGATCGCGATGTTCGGGGCGTCCTATGTCGGCGCAACGCAGGTGCTGGCACTCTCCGAAAATCCGGATGGGCTGAAGGCCATTGCGCCACAACTGACCACGGCGCGTCATGGCGAAACATGGATGTATCGCGGCGGTGCTCTCGAGCTCGCCTTTGTGTTGCTGTGGGTCATCGAGTCGCTTGGTGCCGACCATATCCAGCATCGAATGGCGGCGATGCCAGCTGAGATGTGCGACCGCGTGCAGACACTGCTGGAGCTTTTACAGCGAGATCCCGCTGCAGCATTTGCGAGACTGCCGATCCTAGACGACGCGATTGCGGAGCTCGCGCCTCATCTTCGAGACTGGTTCCATCCGCAGGCTGTGGGCGGCAAGTCCGGCGCCGATCGCCTCGATTGGGTGAAGACGAACAAAACCGCCATGCTTGTCGTCGCAGGGTGGAATGATATTTTCCTCGAGGGCTCGATCGAGCTTTTCGAGAAGGCCAAATCTCGGTGGGGGGGGCGGAGCCACATGCCCGACCGTCTGATCATCGGCCCTTGGTCACATGGCAATCCGACCGACTGGCAGGGCGAGGAATGGTTGGGTTACTCGGCGTCCAGCGCTGATTTACCGGAGGAGAACCTCGCCTACTTCGACAGCGTTCTTGAAGATCGGCAGCCGGTGTCGCCTATCGTGCGCTATTTCCGTTCGGGCTCGAACAGCTGGCACGCCGCGCCGGATTGGCCTCTTCCGGATTCAATCGACGTGCCGCATTTTCTCGATTGCAGCCGAGGCACGCTCGGTTCGACACCGGGTGCGAAAGCCAGCAGCGACTTCGTTTCCAATCCATCGACGCCGGTGCCGACCGCCGGCGGCGCAACGTTCCTTCCCGGTCTCCTCCTCGGGCGCAACTCGGGCCCGGTCGATCAGACGGTGATCGAGGCCCGAAGCGACGTGCGGGTTTTCACCGGCCAGCCGCTGCGCGAGGATCTGGAGGTGACCGGGTTGGTGACGGCTTGCCTCTGGGTGACCTCCTCCAGTCCCAGGTCCGATTGGACAGCGAAACTCTGTGAGGTGGATCCTGTTGGCAGAAGCGTCGGCATTGTCGATGGTGTCCTGCGATGGGAGAATGCAGCAGCGACCCGTGATCACCCGGTCGAGGTCACCGTTCGGCTGGGACACATTAGCCGTTTGTTTAAAAAAGGGTACCGATTGCGGTTGCAGGTCGCGTCATCCAATTTCCCGCGCTTTGATCGCAATCCGCAATCAGCCGTGCCCTCGACCCTTGCAAAGGCATCAGACTTCGTTATCGCCGAGCAGCAAGTGTTTTCCGGATCGGGATTTCCGAGCCGTCTGACACTGCCCGTGGTAACAGTCTCCTATCCGTGCGCGAGGTCGTTGTCTGACTTAAGGAAAGTCAGCGGGGGTGCACTCAATAGCCCGTGAGAATGTCGAAGCCGGGGTTCTGGCAAAACGCCGTGTTTACGCTCTTGAAGGGATCCGAACCAGCGAACCCCTTATTACAAATCCTCGTCCAACCGAGTCCGCCAGATGATGTAAGAATTTAGCTGGCTCGAATGACTTGTTGGAGTCGTCTGCCGACCCTCCTGAGTCACCGTCATAGGCATTGATAACATCGGCGCACTCTAGCAAAATTCGGCGTTGGGCCTTCCAAAATGGCTAAACGGGCGGCTTTGGCATCCGCAGTGTCACGCGGCACCCCGACTCCAAATTTTCACGAGTGATCGTCCCTCCGAGTTGCTGGACTAGCAGCGATACTATCCGAGCACCTATGCCTTCTGGTGTACTAGCATGCATGCCTACGCCGTTATCAGTTACAGACAGAACAACCTCCTCGCCGGCTCTCAGCATAACCTGTATAAGGCCGGCTCGCGCCTCCGGGAATGCATACTTGAGGCTATTGGTCACAAGCTCGTTGACAATGATCGCAATCGGCACGGCCTGTTCGCTGTGAATAAATAGTTCATCCGCATCGGCCTTGATGGCAACCGGACTCGTTCCGCTGATCGACGCGCTGAGATGTTGGCAGATTTCCGTCAAGTATGTCCTTGCATTCACAACCTTCCGGTCTGCAAGTATCGTAAGGTGGTCGTATACTTGCGCCATGACCTGAATGCGCTCACCCATCTCGGTGAGCGCTTCTGCAGCACTCACCCCAGGATGCCTCGCCTGAAGCCGCATTATTGCCGATAACATCGCCAGATTGTTCTTGGTGCGATGGGCAAGCTCCATCAGGAGGACTGTTTTGGCTTTCTCCGCCCGCACGACTTTTTCCATCTCGGTCCGCAGTGCTTCGGCCACAAGCCCGATGACAGCGGCGGTTACTGTGAACAACAAGATAGGCAGGACATAGCCCGGGAACGGCACGGTTGGTCTGAGTGACATGTACGCGAACGCGGCACCCAGCGCGGTTGCATAAAGTGACGAACCTCGATCGAACATAATTCCTGTCAGGAAAATACCGGGCAAGAGAAAGAAGAAACCAACAAAGCCTGTCTGTGCGTAGAGACTAATCTGCACGCCAATGCAGAGTGCCATTATCACAGTTGTTGCCGAGTACCTTACCCATACAGGCTGCGGTTTTCCGGGGAGGAAATAGAGTAGCCGTTCCATTCTGATTATTACCCTAAAAGGCATTTCATTGGGTCGGCCACTTCGCACGGTGGCAACGAGGAATATGACAGTAGCCGTCGCAGCGCCTTGTCGGCAAGCTGACTCGAGCGGGGTTAACGGAGACGACTGACAAGGGGCGAGATTTTGGGAGCCTTGACACGCAGAACTAATGCGGATCTTTGGGCTAACTGCGATCTGGAAGGCAGCGAAACGGAAGCGCCAGCCCCTAATCCACTGGATGTCCGCTTCGGGTGGCAGCCTATGTGATCGGTTCGGGGAACCATAGTTCACATTCGCCTTGAACGGATCTGAACCGGCGGCGCCCTAGTCAGATGGGGCAAGTGCTTTATAAATTGGATCTCGAAGCATCCCCCGCGCATTAGAATTCGAGGCCGCAGCACAGCAAGATGCCGCAGCTCTCCACCTTGAGGCAGAAGTTCACGAAGCTGGAGCGCGTTACCGACGCAACGACAACGTTGTTCGTATCGGGATATAACAGGAACTGCCAAAGGACTCGGCGGTGGACATCGTAGCCGGAGGCTATGATGTCGCCCTAAGGATCGGCGAGGTCATTGAACGAGATATGGTTGCTGTCCGTTTGGGACCCGAATTGCGCCAAGTGGCGATCGCGACACCTAACTATTTCAACCAGCATGGTCGTCCGGGGGATCCGCGTGATCTTGTTCATCACCGACCTGGTCAACAGCGTCGGCAACGCCGTGGCGTGTGTGCACGCTGGCCTTTTCGTGGTGAAGTGCCAGTGGCCGTTCGCTCGCGGAACACCTCAACCTGTGTGAGGGATTGCGCTTTCAGTTCCCTACTGTGGCGCGACCACATCGGCGGTTTCAGGTTGCCAATTGGCGACGAGCAGTACGAAAAGCGATCGTACCCCCTGAGCACCATGTATAAGCACTCCCTCAATGTCCGCTGTCGCCGATGGGCCAGTATGGAAGCTTGCGTAGCGACTGTTCCGGAATTCCGGTCGACGATACGCTTGGTGGATATTGACAACGATATCGGCGGGATCGAGTAGCACGACCAAATGCTGCGCAAGATATCCAAGCGCATTTATGCCCAAGTCCGCATCACTGAGGAGGACCGAACCTGTCTCCGCCACTCCAAAGGAGGCGCGAACTATCGCAAAGTCGACGTCCGCTAATTGCCGAGGGAGAGCGCCGACGGAAATGCTCCGGTTACCCTCAATTTCTGGAACCATCGAACACACTATTTTGATCGCCGAGACCCTATCCCTGACGTCAGCGAGAAAGGCGTCCGAGGCGGGAGCATCGAGCAGGACACCTCCCATATGCTCGAGACTTGATTTGAAGGTCGAAACCAGCGAAGCGGGCGCGTGATCATCGTACAATGGGGACGAGGGAAGCGGCCGCTGAAGCCTGGGCAGGTTTGCGCGGATGGATGCAAGAATTTTGTCTCTGCTTTCCATCATTTCCCGTTTTCCGCGTACCAGCTATGGAATGTATGCTTTGTCGCGGGGGGAAGCTCGCGATGCTTCCCCCACGAATTCAATCCGTTGTACAGCACGAAACGTGGCAGATGCTTCAGGCCAACTTTTACTACCTTGAGAGCGGAACGATATGCGGCGGGACGCGCGAGCAGTTGGCCGGACAGTTTCATAGCTGCTCGGTTGGCTAGCGGGACTTCTTTCTTGGCTACGAGTTGGCGGCGCCAAGCGTATATTTGTTCGTGGATGTTAATTTTGACCGGACAGACATTCGTGCAGCTGCCATTGAGGGTTGACGCAAAAGGCAGATTACTGAATTTCCGTGCATTGAAGGTCGGATCGACGATAAGGCCTATCGGACCGGCATATGTGGCCCCGTAACTGAGCCCGCCGCTGCGCCGATAGACCGGGCATGTGTTCATGCAAGCACCGCATTTGATACACTTGAGCGAAGTCCAAAACTCGGCCATGCCAAGCCGCGCTGAGCGACCGTTGTCAACCAAAATGACATGCATCTCCCCTCCCGCGCGGGGACCGCGAAAATGCGAGGTATATTGGGTGATCGGCGTCCCGAGCGCACTGCGGGACAACAACCGGATGAAGACGGCCAAATCCTCAATTCGCGGAATGATTTTCTCGATTCCGATTGAGGCAATATGTAGATCCGGCACATTGGCCGATAGGTCTGCATTGCCTTCGTTGGTGCACACTACAAACGTACCAGTCTCTGCAACGGCGAAGTTCGCGCCTGTCATGCCTGCGCCGGCATCAAGGATCAAGGGACGGGCAGATTGGCGCTGAGCCTCTGCGAGGTAATGGGCATCGCTGTTGTGGGGATCGGTACCGATGGTTCTAGCCAAAACGTCGGCGACGTCCGCTTTGAGCTTGTGTACTGCGGGCACGACAACATGGCTCGGCTCTTCGTTATCCAGTTGTTGGATTCTCTCCCCAAGGTCGGTCTCCAACACATCGATGCCGACAGAGGCCATGTATGTTCTAAAGCCGCACTCCTCGGTGAGCATCGACTTGCTTTTAATAAGCGATGTCGCCCCGTGATCGCTTAGTATGCGGTGAACGATCCTGTTGTGCTCGTCCGCATCCGTTGCCCAGTGCACGTGGATACCGTTCGCCTTCGCCTTGCTTTCGAACTCCAGGAGATAGTCGTCGAGGCGGGTCAGGGTATGTTCTTTGATCGCAGAGGCAAGTTCGCGAAGCTCTTCCCACTCCTCGATTCCGTGCATCTCTCGGTCGCGCTTCTGTCGAAGGCCCCAAAGCCTCTCATCATGCATTGTCGCATGCTGCTTCGCTGCGACAAAGTCGGCAGCGGCCTTTGCCTGATCGATGGGCCGGTTACCGCGGACGACAGCTCCGCGCGGCTGCGGTTCGCGGGTGTCCGCCCCCTTCGCCCCGGAACCGGGTTTCATAATGCTACCCCGTTCAAGACCTGCGCGATATGAACGAATTTGATCGGCAAAGCGCAGCGCTCCGCACACCCTTGCTGGTGCATCAGGCAGGAAGAGTCAGCCGAGACGATGTAGTCGGCTCCGGCGCGGACATGGTCGGCAACCTTGTCGTAGCCCATTTTGGCGGAAACGGACTCGTAATAGGCAGAGAAAGTGCCGCCGAAACCGCAGCATTCATCTGGTCGCGAGGGCTGCACAAACGTGATGCCCTCCACTTTAGACAGGAGAGCATGCGGTTTGGAGAGGAACGGTTTATGCAGTTCGGACGGCGTCGCGTGACCAAGTTTTCGCAGCGATCCACACCCGTTGTGGAGCCCAACCCGGTGGGGAAACCGAGCCCAGGGAAAGGCGTTGACGTTTAAGATGTCGTGTAAGAACTCAACGATCTCAATCGTGTGCGAACGAACATTCTTTACTTCATCGGTCTGTTCAATGGCGTCAAAATTGTAGCGGACATGATGGACACAGCTGCCTGACGGGGAAACAACATAGTCGAAATGCGCAAAATTGCGCACGAACAGTGTCTCAACATCGGCGCAATACGTATTGAAACCACCGTTGGCCATCGGTTGACCACAACAGGTTTGGTTCATTGGGTATATCACGTCGCAGTCAAAGCGCTCGAGGAGTTCGAGTGTAGCAATGCCCACTTCCGGAAAGAAGGCATCAATGTAGCAGGGAATGAATAGCCCAATGCGCATGGGTGTCTCCTTCGGTGCAACGGGCCTCGGAATGAGCGAGTTCATTCAAGGTTCTAAGGCGCGCAACCGGTCGGTATTTGTGCCATTGGGAGCAACTGCCAAAGAGAACAGAAATCAGCGGCGGCATCTCGCTCAAGTTCGATGGGCGGTCTTCACTGCTGTAGATTGAAGGCCGCCCCATGCGCGTCGGCGATCGCTCGTTCGAGATCATCAATCGGCGTTGCGTTAGCCGTTTTGTTACCTTCGAGTTCCTTCGGCATTTTCCAGCCCGGATCAACGCCCTCCATATTCGGAAGTTCATGGGCAATTCCCTTATGGCAATCGATGCACGTGGCCTTGCCCGAGAGCAGATACTTCGAGTGGATATCGGCGGCGCGTTGCGTCTGCTTCTGGAAGTCCATCGCCACGGCCGAGTGACAGTTCCGGCACTCCAGACTGTCGTTTGCCTTCATGCGCGCCCATTCGTGCTGGGCAAGCTCCAGTCGTTTCTCAAGGAACTTCGGGCGAGTGTTGATGGTCCCGAAGAGTTTCCCCCAGACCTCCTTCGAAGCCTGCATCTTGCGCGCAATCTTGTCCGTCCATTGATGCGGAACGTGGCAATCGGGACAGGTTGCCCTCACGCCGGAGCGGTTGGAGAAATGGATGGTACGACTGAGTTCCTGATAGACGTTGTCGTGCATTTCATGACAGGAGGTGCAGAACTTCTCGGTGTTGGTGAGCTCCAGCGCCGTATTGAACGCGCCCCAAAACATCACGCCGCCGACGAAACCGCCGAGGGTCAGAACCCCCAGGCCGATCGTTGCGGCGGGCGTGGTCAGGATCGACCAAGCCCACAAGAATGCCGTCTTCAGCCAGGCCATGGGTCACTCGCTCCCCGCCGGTTTGAAGCCGAGCTCGCTCATGTCCTTGAACTGATTGATCACGAGGCTGCGGGTATCAGCCTGCGGAACATGGCATGTCGTGCAGAAATATCGCCGTGGCGAGACGTCGGCGAGCATCTGGCCGTCGCGCGTCATGTAATGCGTGACACTGATCATCGGCGCGCCGGAATCCTGAGTGAACTCTCGCTTGTGGCATGAGAGACAGCGGTTGGCGTTGACCGACAGCTCGTAGCCCTCGATCGAGTGCGGGATGATCGGTGGCTGATCAGGATAGGCCCGCATTTTCCGCTGATCATCGGTTACCCATTTGGGCAAGGGTTTCGCCTCGCCGGTATCCATGGCCTGGGGCGGTCCTTCTAGTTGGGGCACATTCTGCTGCACAACCTGGCCGATGGCGGCTGTCGCGACGAACACGACGAGACCGGCCATGACTGTCATCCACTGCGACCGCCCTAAATGGCGGAAACGATTTTGACCGCGCATTTTTTGAAATCCGTCTGTTTGGAGATGGGATCGGTGGCGTCCAGCGTGACCTTGTTGATCAACTGGCTGGCATCAAACCAGGGAACGAAGATGACACCAGGCGGCATGCGGTTTCGACCGCGGATATCGATGCGAGAACGGATCTCACCGCGACGCGAGATGATGCGAACTTCTGCTCCCTGGTTGATGCCGCGCTTGCGGGCATCCTCCGCATTCATGAAACATCGCGCACCAGGGAAGGCCTTGTAGAGCTCGGGAACACGCATTGTCATTGAGCCGGAATGCCAATGCTCAAGCACGCGGCCGGTCACCAGCCAGAAATCGTATTCATCGTCAGGCGATTCTGCCGGAGGCTCGTAGGGTACGGCCAGGATAACGGCCTTGCCATCCTTCTGACCGTAGAATCTCAGCCCTTCGCCGGGCTTGACGTAGGGATCATAGCCTTCCCTGTATCGCCAGCGGGTTTCCTGCCCGTTGACAACGGGCCAGCGCAGCCCGCGCACATCATGGTACATGTCGTAGGGCGCAAGATCATGCCCGTGCCCCCGGCCAAACGTCGCGTACTCCTCGAACAGTCCCTTCTGGATGTAGAAGCCGAAAGCCTTGGCCTCGTTGTTGTCGTAGTCCCCGCTGGTCTCGCTCAGGGGGAATTTGTCGACCTGGCCGTTGCGGAACAGCACGTCGAAGAGTGTCTTCCCGCGATACTCTGGGTTGGCGTCCAGAATGTCCTTGGGCCAGACCTCATCGGTCGTGAAGCGTTTGGAAAACTCGGCGATCTGCCACAAGTCCGAACGGGCTTCGCCTTTCGCTTGCACTAATTGGTGCCAGACATGCGTCCTGCGTTCAGCGTTGCCGTAAGCGCCTTCCTTTTCGACCCACATCGCCGCCGGCAGGATCAGGTCGGCGCTCATGGCCGTTATGGTCGGGTAGGCGTCGCTGACCACGATGAAGTTGTCAGGATTGCGATAGCCCTGCCAGGTTTCATTGCTGGTGTTGGGGCCGGCCTGAACGTTGTTGTTGACCTGAACCCAATAGAAATTGAGCTTGCCATCCTTGAGCATCCGGTCCTGCTGGACGGCATGATAGCCGGGTTTCTCGGGGATGATCCCCTCCGGAACCTTCCAGATTTCCTCCGCGTGCTTGCGATGCTCCGGGTTGGTCACGGTCATGTCCGCCGGCAGACGGTGGGCGAACGTCCCCACCTCACGGGCCGTGCCGCAGGCCGATGGCTGGCCGGTCAGCGAGAACGGGCTGTTGCCGGGCTCGGCAATCTTACCCGTCAGCAGGTGGATATTGTAGACCATCTGGTTGGCCCAGACGCCGCGGACATGCTGGTTGAAGCCCATCGTCCAGAGCGACATGACCTTGCGGGCCGGGTCGGCGTAAAGTTCCGCCAGTTGTTCAAGGAAGCCAACATCGACGCCGGACAGCGCCGCTGCCTTTTCGAGCGTATACTCCGCAACGAATGCCTTGAACGCTTCGAAATCAATTGGCTCAGTCTTTCCAGGGTCAGCCGAATTCGCAGCCTTCGTCTCCGCGGGATTGTCAGGCCTCAGACCATAACCAATGTCTGTTACCCCCCGCGCGAACTTGGTGTGCTTGTCCACGAAGTCCTTGTTGACGCGGTCGGTCTGGATGATGTGGTTTGCAATGTAGTTGAGGATCGCGAGGTCTGTGCCCGGCTTGAACACGATCGGCACGTCCGCGAGATCCATGCTCCGATGCGTGAAGGTCGAGAGCACCGCCACGCGGACGTGTGGGTGCCCCAAGCGGCGATCCGCCACCCGCGTCCACAGGATCGGATGCATCTCCGCCATGTTGGAACCCCAAAGCACGAAGGCATCCGCGTTCTCGAAATCGTCGTAGCAGCCCATCGGCTCGTCCATGCCAAAGGTGCGCATAAAGGCGTAGGCGGCCGAGGCCATGCAATGGCGGGCATTCGGATCGAGGTTGTTTGATCGAAGGCCGGCCCGCATGAACTTCGTTGCGGCATAGCCCTCGAAGATCGTCCATTGGCCGGAGCCGAACATGCCGACCGCAGTCGGCCCTTTCTCCTTCAGCACCTTCTTGCACTGCTCAGCCATCACGTCGAAGGCCTCGTCCCAGGTGACCGGCATGAACTCGCCGTCCTTGGCATAGACCCCGTCCCGCTTGCGCAGCAGTGGCGTCTGCAGCCGATCCTCGCCGTACATGATCTTGGAGAGAAAGTAGCCCTTGATGCAGTTCAGGCCACGATTGACCTCGGCCTGCATGTCACCGTGCGTGGCAACAACCTGCCCCGCCTTGACGCCAACCATGACGCCGCAGCCCGTGCCGCAGAAGCGGCAAGGCGCCTTCGACCATTTGATCTGCAAGGCTTCCACCCCGCCGGGAACCGGCTGCGCGGCGGCGGGCAGCGTTATTCCGGCAGCAGTGGCCGCTATGGCCGCAGCCTGGGCCTTCAGGACGTCACGCCGGGTCAGGGATTCGGTCTTCGACATGCTTCTCCTCCGTAACCTGCTCAAAAACCATGTTGGCGGCAATGACGCCGTCCATCAGCGAGACTCTGGACAGAACCTCGCCCAGAAACCCCGTGCTCGGGCCCTCGATGACAACGACGATCTTGCCTCGGTCATGGCCGTGCACTTCCAGCCCTTCGACGTCTTCGAGCTGCGCCAAAACTGCTTGCGTAAATTCAAACCGTGTCGCGATGACCGCACTTGAGACGTGCCAAAGAGAGTGCTCAACCATTGGAGACCTCGCTCAGCGAACGGATGGCGATGGCATCCACGGGACAGACCTGCAGGCATGCGCCGCATCCTGCGCAGGCGGATGTCTCTATGAGCGGCAAGAACGGCCCGCCAATCCGTGGCCGGAATCGTATGGCTTGAGCGGGGCAAGCCTCGCCGCAGGATTGGCAAGCAACTCCCTTCGCAGCGAGACAGCCTTCAGACACCTCTGCCACATGATCGAACTGGAAGCGCTCGGCATCGAAGACCGGCTCCGGACAGACATTCAGGCACTCTCGACAGAACGTGCATTCGCCGACAGACAGATCAACTCCGGGAACTCCGGCGACAAGCCGGATTATGGAGGTGGGACATCGTTCGACGCATCGATTGCAGCCGGTGCATCGTTCAAGCGAAGACGGCGACACGCCCGGAGGCAGGATCGGCAGGCGAGTAACGTCGCCCCTGAGGAAGGCCCGGCGAGAGAGTGCGATCGCGTCCATGGGCCGCCTCAGTGAATGGTCGGTGGCGGCCCTGGCGGGCCATAGATCATCTGGTAGAACCAGACAAGAAAGCCGTACGTCGCCACGGTTCCAACCGCGACCACGGGCCAGACACCAAATGCCAGGATCGCAAACGCCAGTCGCTCACCCCGTCGCGAAAGCCGCCTGTCGCCTTTCAAAGCTTCCGGTAGATCGGTCATCGAGAACCCTACCCCCGAGCGCAACTCGCCCTCATCGTTTTATTCATCCCAGGAAAAACTAGCATCCTACGACAGCGGAGGCCTGTAGTATCCCGTAACATCTCTAGTAAAACTCATTCCCGGCGCGAGTGGGTCAGTTGGAACGCGCTAGCCTTCTCGAGATGTTTGCGGCGACATGCTCAGCGATTGCACCTTTGATGTCTGTGACCGTATCGAACAATCGATTGTCGAGGTCGATGACATCGAACCGGACAGCAATGAACCGCAAACGGCTATCGATCGGAACGGCGATCCCGACCTCCTGACCTTCAAAGACGACAGCTTGCTTGTGCATGTCAAATCTCCGCGTCCCGCACAATCATGCGCACCGTTAGCAACAATGAGAACAAGATCTTCTGCGTCCTTAAGGGCTTGCAAGTCGAAATCGGGTCGATCCGGCGTAACGCGCTCGCTTCGCCACTACAAAGGCAGGCAGTCGAAAGATCGGCTCAGTCCATTCCTCTAGGCATCATCGACCAGATACACACCGAAGATATATGCAGGGTAAAGTCCACTACCACATCGAGCAAAATCTAGCCCAGATGAACGCCCCAAGCAACTGATTTTCCGATGATTTTAGAGTGTGCAATTATATGACAATTACCGCGCTTGCGAACAGGATGTGAATTGTTGCAAATATGGTTGCCCTCGTCATTGTCGACTGGGCACGCAAGCGCCCACACGGCACGATTCAACCGCATCATCCATCGAGATCGCGTTTCGAGACGGCTAGTATGTAACCAATCGCGCTGCGGCTCTCCAGCTCCGTAATCGAGGACGCGCTGATCTCCGGAATCGCTTTCCCCGAGCCCTCCCAGACGACTATATGAGGTCGGCCCAAGTAGAATGAGGCCCCCGTTCAACCATTTGCATCCTCGGAGCCGATCACATTCGATCGACCAAGCCGGCGGGGCTCGAAAGTCAAGCGATCAGCCGCCGCCGGAGTGCCTCGGCGATCGCCTGCGTGCGATTGGCTGCTCCAAGCTTCTTCGTCGCCGATTTGATGTAGCTGTTCACGGTCTCCAACTGATAGCCAGTGGCTTTACCGATGCCTTCACTGGTCAGGCCGAGGCTTGCTTGCGAAAGGCAGGCCATTTCGCCCTTCGACAATCGCATCTGGTCCGCGGCGTAGCGGTCCATGAGGGGCTTGGCGAACGCGTTGTGAACCGCTCCGGAAACAAGCTCGAGAAATGCTATCTCTGCGGATCCGAACGGCGTCGCGCGCGTATAGCCAACCGCGCCATAGATCGTCTCATCCCGCAAGATGGGTACGATGGTGCGATTGTGGACGCCAAACATACGTTGAAGATAAAGCAGGCGCCGCGGCACATCCTGATGTGCGTAGACCTCGCTTTCGATAACGACTGTTTTCGAAGATTTCGACGCCAGAATGAATGGATCGATTTGCGGCAGCTTGTCTGCTATATAGGCCTCAATGAACGCAGGCGGAAGATCGGTATCGATAGAGAAACCCTCGCCGAACCGATAGTGGTCCACGTCAAGTCCGCAAACGAACATGTAGTCGAACGGAACGGCCTTTCTAAGCCTGTCGATCATGTCGTTCTGACCAAAGAAGCGATGTTGCGGAACCGAGCGCAGATCGATGTAGTCGTCCAGGGCGTCAGGCAAAAGGACTGACAGAGCGCTGACCGGCATGGGAGGAGACTCAGTTTCGGTTCCTCCAAATATGGGCCCCGAGAGTTAACCGAACCTTAACGGGTTGATCCAGATCAATCTACCCGCTCGGGCAATCGAGAGATCTCCTCCTTTCGCAGCAGCTCTTTTTGTCGGGATATGATACAATTCGCAGCAGAGAGCCCAATTTTTTCGTTGGCGTATCGCGCGCCTGTGACCACCACCCTGATTGGGTTGCTTCCGTCTGCTTCGATCGTCATTCCTCGGAGCATCACCTCGCTTCCATGACAGGTCGCGTAAGCGGCAATGGGGGTACGGCACGAGCCGTCTAGGGCACGAAGAAACGCGCGTTCGCATCGGACGGCGTCGGCGGTGGCCGCGTCGTCCAGCGCGGAGACCAGTTCGCCAACGATACGATCGTCCTTGGCGCTTTCGATACAGATCGCACCTTGAGCAGGAGCCGGCGGGAAGGCGCGAGGATCCAACACCTCCGTCGCGACGCGCGCAAGAACCAGCCTGTTCAACCCGGCTTGGGCTAGCAGCGTAGCGTCGACGAACCCGTCCGTCATCTTCTGCAGCCTCGTTCCGACAAGACCTCGAAATGGCACGATGACGAGGTCTGGCCTGTGCATCTTGACGAGCGCCGCTCTTCGCACTGAGGACGTGCCGACAATGGCTCCGGCCGGCAGTTCCCAGAAATGGGCGCCGCTCCGGGACACGAGCGCGTCGCGGATGTCTTCCCTTGGCAAGACCGCGCTGATGTGGAGCCCCTCCGGAAGCACAGTGGCAACGTCCTTGCACGAATGGACTGCGAGATCGAGTTCTCCCGTTAGGAGCCTCTCCTCCAGTTCCTGGGTGAATAGGCCCTTGACACCGAGGTCGGGAAGCGGCCACTCATTGAGTCGATCCCCTTTCGTTGTCAGTCGGACGATCTCGAAGGATTCGATCGACAGTCCGTGACAGGCGGCAAGGCGCGAAGCGACTTCCGTCGCTTGGGCGACTGCCAGCGGACTTGCACGAGTGCCGATCCTGATGCGTCTCCCGAATTTCTCCTTGATCATCAGGCGGCGTCCCGTTCGTCTCGGTGCGAGTCCGGCGCGTCAAACTGGAGTTCGGCAAGTTTTGCGTATACGCCACCCTTGCGGACCAGCGAAGCGTGAGTTCCTTCCTCGACGATCCGGCCGCCGTCCATGACCAAGATCCGATCTGCCTTGAGCACCGTAGCGAGTCGATGTGCTATGACGATCGTGGTTCGATCTTTCATAAGTTCTTCGAGTCCCTTCTGCACCAACATCTCGCTTTCGGCGTCCAGCGACGACGTCGCTTCGTCGAGAAGAAGAACGGGGGCGTCCTTCAAGACCGCCCTGGCAATTGCGATCCGTTGGCGCTGCCCTCCTGAAAGCGTGAGGCCCCGCTCGCCTACGACCGTATCGTAAGAATGAGGAAGGACGGATATGAAGTCGTGCGCCTGGGCCCGCTGCGCCGCGGATTCGATCTCGGCGTCGCTCGCGCCCGTTTTTCCCAAAGCGATGTTGTCCCTGACGGAGGAGGCGAAGATAGTGACGTCCTGAGGAACGATAGCGATTTGTTGTCGGACCTCCTCCGCGGACAAGGAGGTAACATCGTACCCATCGATCGAGATCTGCCCTTCGTTTGTTCCATAAAAACCGAGCAAGAGCGAGAAGAGTGTGCTCTTCCCCGAGCCTGATGCACCGACAACCGCAACGGTCTCGCCCGGCGCAACCCGCATCGACAATCCCTGGAGCACTTCACGGTCGGGCATGCCGGGATAGGCGAACGTGACATCGCGGAATTCGACGCCGCCGGCTACCGGGGTTCGCAGCGGGACCGTCGCGCCCGGCTCTGGGCGTCCTTCTTCTTCACCCAACAGCTCGAAAAGCCTCCCTGCGGCGCCTGCTGCCTGTGCTAGTTCACCCCAGACTTCGGACAGCGATCCGAGAGAGCCCGCAGCTATGACTGCGTAAAGAAGGAACTGACTGAGGTTTCCGGCGGTCATTGATCCTGACAGCAGGCCACGCGCGCCGATCCACAGAACCCCGACGACGCTGGCGAAGATCAGAGCGATCGCGAAGGCGGTCAGGTAAGCCCTAGATCGAGCCGCGCTCACCGAGCTCGCGTAGGAAGTCTCGACGTCCTTGATGTATTTCTGCTCGGCAGATTCTTCGCCGTTGAACGCCTGTATTGTTCTGTTCCCAGCAATGACCTCGCTCGCGAACGCAGACGCCTGCGCCAGTGCATCCTGCGCGGCTCGCGAGCGGCGTCGAACCGAGCGGCCAAAAACTACTAGCGGAACGACGATCAACGGAATGGCGCCGATGGTGATCGACGACAAGCTGGGACTGGTCATGAACATCATCGCCAGCGAGCCCGCGCAAAGAATGGAGTTGCGTAGCGCAACTGAGGCGGCCAAGCTGACAGCCGACTTGATCTGGGCGGTGTCGGCGGTCAGGCGCGAACTGATCTCGCCGGACCGATTAGCGTCGAAAAAAGACGCAGGGAGTCGCACGACCTTTTTGAAAACCTGGAGCCGAAGGTCACTGACAAGGCGTTCTCCAAGCGCGGCGACGAAGTAATATCGACACGCGCTAGCGACCGCGAGCGCTATGGCAAGAGCAACAAGCATTACGAAGTAGCGGTCTACGAACGCCCCATCGGTACGGGTGAACCCCTGGTCTATCAAACGGCGGACTGCAGTTGGTAACGCCAGGGAGATCAGTGCCGCGGCTGTCAGGGAGACCAGGCTCCCGGCAACAAGCCATTGATGCGTTCGTAAGAAAGGAGCGAGTCTTCTCAAACCGCCAAGTGATCTACGTCCACCGCCCCTACTCCCCATTGAACTGTTGGCAGTGGAATCCGCCGCAGGGGATTGCGCTTCGGCGACGCGGTCGTGCTGGGCAATCATCATTGCCTTGAACTCCAAGTTTCGTTGAGTTCGTTTTTCACGTCGAATCCACGTCGCGTCTTTGATCGCGATCAATAACCAGCATCCTTTATTGACCCAGTGAATCTGTGGGCAAGCCTCACCTGCGACGCTAAAGGTCGGCCGGTCTCAGCGGAAGCCAGACTGTGGGACGCGTCTCAATAGACAATCAGGCGTCGGCGTCAACCGTCGCAAACCTGAGCCAACCTATGCGGGCGAAGATCCTCGGAGAACTGCCAGACAATGGATCAACTCCGCAGCGAAGGCCCTCCCACGCGAAGCATCCAAGTCCTGCTTGGCTTGGCTTCCGAGATTTAGATAGTAGTCCACCAGCATTTCGCCCAGCGCGAGGGGAGACCCAAGCGCGGATCGCGGAAAGCTTGCTGGGGACGCAGGCCCCTCAAGTGGAGTCTCTACTAGAGAAGCCTGCCGCAATTCCGACTGCCGTGAGAAAGATCGCAACGCCGTTTCCTTGCCAGCGTCGGTTTCGGATGCTGCCAGCGTATCAAGATGGTGCTTCAGTTTGCGCTCGAGGTCGGGCAGACTGTCTATCGTGACGTCGATGTTCAGGCTGCGCTCCGTGTGGAATGCTCGCCTGCGTTCTCGTCGCAGCGTTGCGACATGTCCTAGCTCTTCTCGCGCCATCCGCTCGGCTGCTTCCCGTATTTCTTCAGAGTGCGCGTGTGCTGAGACGTAGGTCCAGAACACGAAGGCGCGCTCCTCATTCCGCACCGCCATTGAAAAGGCCCGATAGGCGCTCAGAAGATCAGGAGAGACGATCCCGACGCCTTCGTCCTCAAACACCTCGTTTGGACTTTCCGGTGCTTGGCTTGGAGTCGAGACACCCAGCCCCAGTCTCCACTCGTCGACCTTGCTGAGGTGACCCTGCTCCTCTGCGACCAGAGTGTCAAAAACGCGTGCCAGATCTGGTCGCTCCAGCGATTCCATCCTCCGGGATAAATCCAGGTAGCCGTCAATCGCCTCCTGCTCCATTCGAGCCGCGAGCGCCAACAGTTCGGCGAGAGAGGCCAGTTTCCAAGGCTCGCGAGTGGTTGACATGTCCATTCCCTTTCTTCTCGGCAAGCCTGCGGCTTTCGCGGTTGCTGTTTGGCGCTTTGAGCCTGCGCATTTCACCGGAAAATCATCACTCTTGGTTGATCTTGATCAAATAACACATGGTTTTTCTCCGTATATGTTCCCACCGCGAACGCACCGAAGGGCTGAAGGACGCGATGATAACAATACAAAAAGGCGCAGACATTGGCCGCATAGCTATGTTCTTCATAGCGGCAATCGGTCTTCTCGCAGCTTTCGCGGCGCCTGCAATGTCGGCGGGCCAGCTACCGTCATATCTGGAGAAGATTCAACCAAGCGACCTGTTTCAGGGTGCTGATCGGTTCGGCAACCCAGAAGGCGAGCCTCCGATCGCGCCAGTGTACCGCGGCCCTGACGTGCTTGGTTATGCCTATCTAAATTCGGACTTCACCAATTCCACGGGCTATTCTGGCAAGCCTATCCATATCGCCGTGGGGATCGACACAGCAGGCGTTGTGCGAGGGATCAAGCTGATCGATCACCATGAACCGATCGTGCTCATCGGCATTCCCCAGGCCAAGGTGGTTGCAGCACTAAATTCCATCATCGGAAAAAATCTCGGCCGCGTAGCTGCCGGCGAAGAGCGGCCGCCGCAGGTCGAGATCGTAAGCGGCGCAACCGTGACAGTCCTCGTCATGGGCGACAGCGTCATCCGCTCCGCGGTCAAGCTTATTCGCAGTGGCAGACTTAATCCCGCCGACGCCGGAGGCGTCCAAAAACAAGCAGACGTGAAGACGCTGGATCTGACGAAGACGGACGTCAGCGACTGGCAGACGCTCTTAGGTGACGGGTCTGTGCGAAGCCTTCGGTTAACTGTTGGCGAGGTCTCCAAGGCCTTCAATGATGCCGGCCAGCCCGACGCAGCATCGCATCCGGAAACGACGACACCGGACGACCGCTTCATTGATCTTTACGTGGCGCCGGTGAACGTTCCGTCAATTGGGAAAACCCTTCTGGGCGATGCAGCATATGCCAGGCTTCAGAGCCGTTTGCAGCCTGGCCAGTCTGCGATCCTGGTCGCTGGCGACGGCGCGTATTCCTTCAAAGGTTCAGGTTACGTCCGCGGCGGCATATTCGATCGAATCGAGCTCTTACAGGACGGACAGGGGCTCCGATTCCGCGATCGCTACCACACTCGTATCGCAGCTCTCGCACCGGTTGACGCGCCTTCGTTGAAGGAGATCGCACTGTTTGTCGTTGCGCCCGAATATACATTCGACGTGACTGAGCCTTGGGAACTCCAGCTTCTGGCACAGCGAAGCAGCACCGGTGCGCGCGACAAAGCAGTCATTCCCTTCAATCTTGGATATGCGTTGCCATCGAAGTACGTCACGGTGACTAGGGCGGCCGCTCCGGCTCCGGCGATCGTCCCCCTGGCGGATACAACAACGCAGGCGTCAGACGAACAGCCGCTTTGGATCAGTATCTGGAATCTGAACCGCGTCAATATCGGGATCACCGGCACCGCCCTTCTCGTCCTGACCGCAATCTTTTTCTTCCAGGACTGGCTAGTCAAACGTCCAGTTTTGTTTGCGTGGGTGAGGAACAGCTATCTTGTCTTCACGCTCGTTTGGCTTGGCTGGTATGCGAACGCCCAACTATCCGTAGTCAATGTTCTGACCTTCACCAACGCGCTGATCACGAACTTCAGTTGGGAGTTCTTTTTGGCGGCGCCGCTGATCTTCATTCTGTGGGCGTCGGTCGCGGCCGGCCTGCTGTTCTGGGGGCGTGGTCCTTTCTGCGGGTGGCTCTGCCCCTTCGGTGCGTTGCAGGAATTGCTCAGCAGCATCGCAAAGCGCCTGAAGGTGCCTCAGGTCAAGCTTCCCTGGGGGCTGCACGAACGGCTCTGGCCTATCAAGTACATCATCTTTCTTGGACTGTTCGGACTGTCCTTCTACTCGATCTCGTACGCCGAGATGGCAGCGGAAGTCGAACCGTTCAAGACAGCAATCATCTTGAAATTCGTCCGCGATTGGCCGTTCGTCGTCTTCGCCGGCGCCCTGCTCATCGCAAGCCTGTTCATCGAGCGCTTCTATTGCCGGTACCTTTGTCCGCTCGGCGCTGCGCTTGCCATTCCCGGACGAATTCGAATGTTCGAGTGGCTGAAGCGATATCCGGAATGCGGTTCTCCGTGCCAGCGCTGCGCGAAGGAGTGTCCCGTGCAGTCCATTCATCCCGAAGGGCAAATCAATGTCAACGAGTGCATCTACTGCATGCATTGCCAGGAACTTTATCATGATGACCACCGCTGCCCGCACATGATTCAGGTACGGCTGAAGCGCGAGAAATTCATGGCGCTCTCCACACCGGAGTCGCGCGGCGAGAAACCACCGAAAACCGTCGTCACCCACAACGGGAAACCCATCGAAAGAGCTTAAATCGGCGCGCGGCGTTCCAGTCGCGGCCACAACTGAGGAAGTGAAACATGTCAACGGAAGACACGCAGCCACGTTTCAACAGACGTCAGCTTCTCGGGACCACGGCACTTGCTGCGGCCGCCGGAGCTGCAGCAGCAGGCGGTGCCCTTAACTTCTCTGGCGCGCTCGCCACGCAGGCAATGGCCGCGGAAGGACGCAAGCAGACCTGGGAAGTCAAGCCGGGAGAACTCGACGAGTACTACACATTCTTCTCTAGCGGCCAGTCTGGAGAAATCCGGATAGTTGGCGTGCCTTCGATGCGCGAAATCATGCGCATTCCGGTGTTCAACCGCTGCAGCGCAACCGGTTGGGGACTGACCAACGAGAGCCGCAAAATCTTGACCGAAGGGCTGCTTCCCAGGACGGTCGAATTCCTCAAGGACCAAGGCGGCGTCTACCACAACGGAGACCTTCACCACCCTCACCCGTCCCAGACGGACGGCACCTACGATGGGCGTTATCTCTACGCCAACGACAAGGCCAACACTCGCGTCTGCCGCATTCGTCTGGATGTGATGAAGTGCGACAAGATCATCGAGCTGCCGAACCAGCACACGGTTCATGGTCTTCGTGTCCAGAAGTACCCGAAGACCGGTTATGTCTTCTGCAACGGTGAAGACGGCGTTCCGATCCCGAACGATGGCAAAATCCTGGACGATCCGAAGGCCTATCAGGCCGTGTTCACCGCGGTCGATGGCGAAACAATGAAGGTCGCATGGCAGGTCATCGTCGATGGCAACCTTGATAACGTCGATGCCGACTATCAGGGCAAGTATTGCTACTCCACCTGCTACAATTCCGAGAACGGTGTGAACCTCGAGCAAATGATGGCGAAGGACCAAGACTGGGTGGTCGTCTTCAACATCAAGCGCATTGAGGAAGCCGTCAAGAACGGAGACTTCAAGGAGATCGGCGGCGTCCCTGTCATCGACGGACGACATGGTTCGAAATACACCCGTTATATTCCGGTCTCGAACGGGCCCCATGGCATGAACACGGCGCCTGACGGGATCCATGCCGTGGCTGCAGGCAAGCTGTCCCCAACCGTAACCGTCTTTGACGTGCGCAAGTTCGACGATCTTTTCGACGACAAGATCAAGCCGCGAGATACCGTGGTCGCGGAACCGGAACTCGGTCTCGGTCCGTTGCACACGGCCTATGACGGACGTGGTAACGCTTATACCACGCTCTTCATCGACAGCCAGATCTGCAAATGGAACATCGAAGACGCCAAGCGTGCCTTCAAGGGCGAGAAGGTCAATCCGATCCGGCAGAAGCTCGACGTCCATTACCAGCCGGGCCACAACCACAGCTCGATGGGCCAGACCAAGGAAGCTGACGGCAAGTGGCTCATTTCGCTGAACAAGTTCTCGAAGGACCGGTATCTCAACGCAGGGCCGCTGAAGCCCGAAAGCGACCAGCTCATCGACATCTCCGGGGACGAGATGGTACTTGTACATGACAACCCAACCTTCGCAGAACCGCATGATGCGACGATCGTTCACGCATCGAAAATCAACCCGGTCAGCATCTGGAGCCGCGATGATGCCTTCTTTGCCGACGCGGTGGCGCAAGCGAAGAAAGACAACATCGACCTCATGACGGATTCTCAAGTGGTCCGGGATGGCGACAAGGTGAGAGTCTACATGACGTCGTCGGCGCCCGCCTTCGGCCTGGAATCGTTCACCGTCAAGGAAGGAGACGAGGTCACCGTCTATGTTACGAACATTGACGAAGTCGAGGACCTGACGCACGGCTTCGCGATCGTCAACTACGGGATCAACATGGAGGTCGCTCCGCAAGCGACTGCCTCGGTCACCTTCAAAGCAAGCAAGCCAGGCGTCTACTGGTATTATTGCTCGTGGTTCTGCCATGCGATGCACATGGAAATGAAGGGCCGTATGTTGGTCGAACCGAAGTCGATCTGATGGGCCAAGCAAAGACACTCACGATGGCGGCCCTCTGGGCCGCCATCGCTGCCACCGCCTCGGCCGCGGATCGCTTTGTGTCGCCGTCGGACGGTCCGAGTCTAGTCGAGGCCGTCGCGCGGGCCGCGTCGGGAGATACGATCACCCTCCGATCGGGTAGCTACGAAGGGCCTCTGACTCTTAGCAAGCCGGTGGTCCTTCAAGGATCCCCAGGCGCGGTCGTGGTCGGGAATGGCAGAGGAACGGTCGTAACAATAAATGCTGCGGACGTCACCGTGCGCGGTCTTGAGATCAGAGGATCCGGCTCGAACCTGGAAACGATGGACTCTGGCGTCTTTGCGACCGAGGCTGCTACCGGTGCTGTCATTGAAAAGAACCTGATCTCAGAGAATCTTTATGGGATTTACATTCATGGTGCGAAGGATTCCGTCACCCGCGGAAATCGGATCGTCGGGATCAAGGAAGGCCGGCTCAGCGAGTCTGGAAACGGCGTAACGGTCTGGAACGCTCCTGGCGCGAAAGTTGTTGAGAACGACATCAGTTTTGGGCGCGACGGAATCGCGACAAACGCCAGCAAGCGCAATGTCTTTAGCAAGAATAACTTTCACGACCTACGTTTTGCAATTCACTACATGTACACCAACGACAGCGAGATCAGTGGCAACGTTTCGACGGGCAACACTGTCGGCTATGCGATCATGTTTTCGAACCGCCTTAAGATCATCGACAACGTCTCCGACGGTGATCGCGATCACGGGATCCTGCTGAATTCAGCCAACAGTTCCTTGGTAGAAGGCAATGTCGTGCGCGGACGGTCACAGGCCGAAAGCCGTTGGGCGTCTGCAGGCGCACGGGCGTCTGCGGACGAGATACCTGCGGACGCGGCGAGCCCCATTGCCGCGGGAGACATCTCGGGGTTCCGCCTTGGTCCTGAAAAATGCGTATTCATCTACAATGCGAACAAAAACAAGCTCATCGACAACGAGTTCAATGGCTGCGCGATCGGCATCCACTTCACGGCCGGTTCGGAGGGAAACACGATGAGTGGTAACTCCTTCATAAACAATCGCAATCAGGTGAAGTATGTCGGAACACGCTACCTCGATTGGTCGGCCAACGGTCGCGGCAATTACTGGAGCGACAACCCCGCGTTCGACCTCAACGGCGACGGCATTGGTGACAATCCCTACCGCCCCAACGACGTGATGGACAAGGTTCTGTGGACATCGCCGCAGGCCAAGCTTCTCGCGACCAGCCCTGCCGTCCAACTGATCCGGTGGGCGCAAGCTCAGTTCCCGGCCTTGCTTCCTGGCGGCGTAATAGACAACCACCCCTTGATGGTGCCTCCCGCGCCCTCTGGAGCTGTAAAATGATAGAGCCGACCGTCGTCGTATCCAAAATCGCCAAGCACTACGGAAAAGTGCAGGCAGTAAGAGATGTTTCTTTTGCGCTTAACGAGGGCGAGATGGTGGCGCTCGTAGGCCATAATGGGGCTGGAAAAACCACCTTGATCAAATTGATGCTCGGCCTCATTCGCCCCTCAAGCGGGAGTATCAGGGTGATGGGCGAAGATCCAGCGTCCGGCGCTGTTGCTGTGCGTCAGAGACTTGGGTACCTTCCAGAGAGCGTCGCATTCCATAACGCGTTGACTGGTCGGGAGACTCTCGCATTCTATGCGAGGCTGAAGCAGGTGCAGGGATCCGATCCCATAGGTCTGCTGGAGCGCGTCGGGCTTGGTGCGGAGGCAGCGGCCCGGCCGGTCCGCACGTACTCGAAAGGGATGCGCCAAAGGCTGGGCCTGGCGCAAGCCCTCCTGGGCGAGCCTCGCCTTCTGCTCCTGGACGAACCGACGAGCGGCCTCGACCCGGCATCGCGTCGTAGGTTCTACGATCTGTTGGGGGAACTGAAATCGAAAGGTGCGGCCATCCTTCTCTCCTCGCACGCGCTTACAGAGCTGGAGGATCGCGCGGATCGGTTGCTAATCGTCAACGAGGGCGTGGCCGTTGCAGATGGAACCATGGACGATCTTCGAGGACTGGCGCGTTTGCCGACGCACGTGCGCGTCACGCTTGCAAACAGTCGGGCTGTCGAAAGACTGAAGAGCGAGAGTTTCGGCTGGAAAGAAACGGTGCCGGGCACGGTTGAGGCCATGGTGAGCAACGAAGAAAAGATTGAGCTTCTCCGTCACGTAACCGTCGTCCCCGGCGACGTCGCGGCACTCCACATAATCGAGCCCACATTGGATGACCTCTATGCTCATTTCCTGAGCGCTGGAAAGAGAGCGGCATGAGAAACGTCCTGATTATAGCATCAAAGGAAATCCGCGAGGGGCTGCGCAACAGATGGGTGCTTGCGACAACGCTTCTTCTCGGCGCACTCGCGTTGACGCTTTCTCTGCTTGGAAGCGCTCCGACCGGGAATGTTGGTAGCGGCCGGCTCGACGTCGTCATCGTAAGCCTTTCCAGCCTCACGATCTTCCTCGTGCCACTGATCGCGCTCTTGCTTTCCCATGACGCCATAGTCGGCGAGATGGAAAGAGGCACCATGCTGTTGCTCTTGAGCTACCCCGTTGGACGAAACCAGGTCCTGTTGGGGAAATTTGTCGGCCACATCGCGATTCTCGCATTCGCAACACTGATCGGCTACGGCGCGACCGCGGTCATGCTTGTCGCGACAGGAAACACTATCGATGCCGCAAGCTGGTATGCCTTCATGGTTCTGCTCGGATCGTCGATACTCTTGGGTGGCGTATTCATTGCGGTCGGATATCTCATCAGCGGTCTGGTCAGCGAGCGAAGCACTGCAGGCGGGGTAGCCATTGGCGTTTGGCTGCTCTTTGTCGTGATCTACGACATGGCGTTGCTTGGGGCATTGGTGGCCGCCGGAGGACATGCCCTACCAGCGGGCGTGCTCGACGCTCTGCTACTCATTAACCCCACGGACGCCTACCGGATGCTCAACCTCGGATCGGGAGGCGCCCGAGCACTGTCGGGCATGGGTGGCGTAGCCGAATACTCGGCACTTGGACCGACTATCTTGGTAGCAGCGCTTGCGGCGTGGACCGCCGGTCCTCTGGCACTGGCTTCCCTGACGTTTTCTAGGAGAGAGCTATGAAAAACCTGATCACGATCATGATCTTCCTTTCGTCGCTGTTTCTGAGCGGTTGCGAAGAAAAGAAGGAATCGCCACCGCCGGCTCCCTTCGCACTGACGAAGGATGCAATAGGCAGGTACTGCGGAATGAACGTCCTCGAGCACGCGGGACCGAAGGGTCAAGTCATCCTGGACGCCAAGGTAGGAGAGCCCATCTGGTTTTCTTCGGCACGTGACGCTCTTGCGTTCACAATGCTTCCTGAAGAGCCGAAGGATTTTGTCGCCATCTACGTCTCCGACATGGGCAAGGCGCCGAGTTGGGAAAGACCGGGCGCCGAGAACTGGGTGGACGCTCGAAAGGCGTTTTACGTGATTGGCAGCTCTCGCCGTGGAGGAATGGGAACAGAGGAGACGGTGCCGTTTTCGTCAGAAGACGCTGCTATCGAATTCGCAGGAAAAAATGGTGGTCAGGTGGTGACGTTCGACGACGTTCCTCGCGACTACGTACTTGGAAGCGGATCCGACGGAGGCGATCAGACGCCGAGCGACTCATCCGTAAAATCGGAGGCACATGACCATGGTTAGGATGTTCAGCCGACGTCGAGCTATTTTTATCTTCGCCGCGGTGGCCGGCCTGCCTCTTCTAAGAGATACGGAAGCAGCCGCGCTTCCAACGACGTGGGAAGGCCAAGCTCTCGGCGCGCCGGCGCGGCTTCTTCTGAACCATCCGGATCCTGCGGCCGCCTCACGCCTGATCGAGCTTGTCGTGGCGGAAGTCGCCCGACTCGAGAAGGTCTTCAGCCTCAGCCGTACCGACTCGGCGCTTTCAGAATTGAATAGGGTCGGTGTCCTTGCCGCTCCCCCACTGGACCTTATAACTTTGCTTCAAAGCAGTCGCAGCATTTGGGAGAAGACCGGCGGCGCGTTCGACCCCACTGTGCAACCGATTTGGCGGTTATATTACAATCATTTCTCCTCTCAGAACGCCGATCCCTCGGGTCCAAATATAGCCGAAATCGCAAAGGCTCTTTCGACTGTCGGTTTCGATCGGCTCAAGTTCAATCGGGATCGTGTCGTTTTAGGCTCTTCCGCGGGGTTGACGTTCAACGGCATCGCGCAGGGGTATATCACCGACCGGATCGTTGACCTGCTACGCAATGCTGGCGTCACTAGCTGCCTTGTCGATATGGGCGAGGATCGGGCTATCGGAAGCCGTGCCGACGGGACTGCTTGGCAGGTCGGTCTTGCGGAAAGCGAAAACGACGAACACCCAGACCAGGTTCTCCACATAATCGATAAGGCCGTTGCTACCTCAAGCAGCAGCGGATTTGAGTTCGATGAGGCAGGCCATTTCGGCCACATTATTGACCCCCGGAACGGTTTCACGCCGCGCCTTTACCGGCGCGTGTCCGTGGTGGCAGACGACGCGACCCGCGCCGACGCCTTAGCGACCTCGTTCTGCCTTATGCCGGAGAGAGCGATCCGGGCGATCGCCGGAGAAGAGCCCGATCTTATGGTCGATCTTGTAAGTGATACAGGCGTTCATGCGCGGTTCGGACACTCTGCCTGACCTAGTCCGCATCCCACCATTTGGTGCGGCACCTGCAGCCGGATACCCAGTTTCGATCGGCGAGCAAATCGGAAGCCGGTTGTCAATTGATGTCTCGAGGGGACACTACTACGGAGAAGCAAAATGAACTTTCTGAAAACGCTGATTTTAGCAACGCCGATAGCAGCGATCGCCGGTCCGGTTGCTGCTGCAGATTTCGAGGTCCACATGCTGAACAAAGGCGCCGACGGCGTCATGGTGTTCGAACCTCTTCTGACGAAAATACAACCTGGCGACACCGTCACCTTCGTGCCCACCGACAAGGGCCATAACGCCGAAACCGTGAAGGACATGATCCCGAATGGCGCCGAAGCCTTCAAGGGAAAGACAAACGAGACCGTAAAAGAGACGTTCTCTGCACCGGGCGTCTATGTAATCAAGTGCCTGCCCCACTTTTCGATGGGGATGGTTGCTGTCGTTACGGTGGGTAACGCACCTGCCAATCTAGACGCTGTGAAAGCAGGGAAACTCCCCAACAAGGCTCGCGAGCGCGTGGATAAGGCACTCTCGCAGCTTTAACTTTCCGCATGACACCAAGCCTCGGCGGCTCGTGCGAGCGAGGTGTTGGCTGCTAATTCTTTCACGCGATCAATTTCGGACGTTTAGCAGTGGTGCACAATGACGCTGGTTGATTTGGAATTACGAAAAGGCGCGGTGATGACCTCAGATGAATCGGTGGTCTCATCTTGTCCGAAGCGAACGGCGGTTTTCGATGCGACCGCCGCGGCGAACTTAGCCGATGCTACCTCACTTACAATGATATCAGTGGACTCGCGAGGCAACATCAGATTTGTCAATTGCGCAGCGGCGGATCTGTTCGGTTACGAACGCGAGGCTATGATCGGCTGCCCGGTCGAAATGATCATCCCCGAACGCCTTCGTAGCGCGCACGCGCGAGGATTCGCCCGCGCCATGGCTGGCGCAGAGTTGAATCTTGGAGGAAAGGCTGTCGAAGTCTATGCGATCCGCAAAGATGGGAGCGAGTTTCCAATCGAACTCACACTATGCGCCTGGCATGACGGAGTCGAGATGGGCGCCGGTGCCGTCATAAGAGACATCTCCGAGCGCCGCGAGCGTGACAGCAGGCTCATGAGGCTTGCAAATCAGGATACACTCACTGGTCTTCACAACCGCGGACGCTTTGTGGAGTTCCTTAAGGAGGCCGTTCCTCGTCGGCCGTCGATCGTGCTGATGATCGACATCGATGGATTTCAGGATGTCAACGACACCCACGGCCACACGACGGGAGATTCATTACTGCAGTCGATCGCGGTCCGACTCCGTCATCGCCTTCCATCCGCGGCCCAAGTTGCGCGCTTTGGCAATGATGAGTTTGCCGTGTTCGTGCAGAACGCCAGCGAACAGGTGGATCTCGAGGAGTTGGCCGGGACTGTGACGACGGCATTTTCGATGCCCTTCGAAGTGAATGAACAATTGCTGGACGTGAGCGTCAGCGTAGGAGCCGCGATATCTCCCCGTGATGGCGAAGATGCAGACGAGCTTCTCGCTAGTGCTGACCTAGCCCTTACCAAGGCGAAGAGCATAGGCGGTAGATCATTCCAGGTTTACGAACCAGCATTAAGAAGCGAGGCTGGAGCTCGACGCGCCATGAGGGACGAGCTCCGTCTGGCCCTTCGCGCCCGCCAGCTTGCGCTTTACTACCAGCCGCAGGTGAATATGAAAACTGGAACCATCTTCGGAGCCGAGGCCCTAATCCGCTGGCAACACCCTGAACGAGGATTGCTGCTCCCTGGAGCCTTTCTCCCCGCGATAGAGCAAAGCGCGCTTGCACTTGAGATCGGATGGTGGACCCTTGATGAGGCATGCAGGACAGCAGCGCTGTTGAATGTTCTGAGTCCGCACCCGATCAAGATGGGCGTCAACCTCTTTCCTGCGCAGCTCCGCGCCCCGCATCTTTGCCGCAAGGTTTCTGAGGCGCTCGAAAAATATCGCATCGAGGCCAAGTTGCTCGAGATCGAGGTCACGGAAACTATCGCTCTCACCGACGACGACCGGTCTCTTGAGGCCATGAACACGCTACGTGACATCGGCGTTGGTATCGCTTTTGACGACTTCGGCACCGGTTACGCATCTCTCAGCTCACTACAGCGGTATCCACTTACCACGTTAAAGATTGACCGTGGATTTGTTTCCGAGCTGTCGACGAAGCCCCGTGACGCCGCCATCACGCGGGCTATGATTAGAATGAGCCTCGAAATGGGGATCGAGACGATAGCCGAAGGTATCGAGAATTCTGAACAAGAAGCGTTCCTGCTATCGCTCGGCTGCTCCGCGGCACAGGGCTACAAGTACGGGCGACCGATGCCGTATGAGGCACTTGCCAACATTCTTTCGACCCGGTGACAAAGCCGAAGCCTTGCGGCGGATCAGCAAGAACTCAGGCCACATGCCGGGCCAGCGCACAGCGTGACCACAGCGAATGCAATGCCTCGACCAGATGCTCGATATCGGCATCGCTATGCAGCGGTGTCGGCGTGATGCGCAGACGTTCGGTCTTCTTCGGCACGGTCGGATAATTGATCGGCTGCACGTAGACACCGCAATTGTCGAGCAGCAGGTCGGAGATCCACTTGCACTTTGCAGCATCGCCGACCATCACGGGCACGATATGGCTCGGGTTCGGCATGTGCGGGATGCCGCGCTTGTCGAGCAGTGCGCGCAGCGTCCGCACGCGTTCCTGGTGGCGGGCGCGCTCGAACTGGCTCACCTTCAGGTGCTGGATCGAGGCGACGGCGCCAGCGGCCAGCGCCGGTGGCAGCGCTGTTGTAAAGATGAAGCCCGAAGCAAATGAGCGGATGAAATCACAGAGCGCCGTCGACGCGGCGATATAACCGCCCATGACGCCAAAAGCCTTGCCGAGCGTGCCTTCGATAACCGTCAGCCGATCCATCAGGCCCTCGCGCTCGGCAATGCCGCCACCGCGCGGACCATACATGCCGACGGCATGGACTTCATCGAGATAGGTCATCGCGCCATACTTGTCGGCGAGATCACAGATTTCCTTGATCGGAGCGATATCGCCATCCATCGAGTAGACCGATTCGAACGCGATCAGCTTCGGCGCCTTCGGATCGGCCGCGGCGAGCTTCGCTTCCAGATCCTGCAGGTCATTGTGCTTCCAGATGACCTTGTCGCACTTGGCGTAGCGAATGCCCTCGATCATCGAGGCGTGGTTCAGCGCATCCGAGAAAATCACGAGGCCGGGGATCTTGGATCCGAGCGTGCCGAGGGCTGCCCAGTTGGAGACATAACCGGAGGTGAAGATCAGCGCCGATTCCTTGCCATGCAGGTCGGCAAGTTCGCGCTCGAGCAGAACGTGGTAGTGGGTGGTACCAGAAATATTCCGGGTGCCTCCCGCACCCGCGCCACAGTGATCGATGGCGTTCTTCATCGCCTCGATCACCTTGGGGTTCTGGCCCATGCCGAGATAGTCGTTGGAACACCAGACAGTCACATCCTTGGGGCCATCGGCCGTATGCCGGGTCGCGCGCGGAAAGCTGCCCCGGTGACGCTCAAGATCGGCAAAAACGCGGTAGCGGCCTTCCGCATGCAGGCCTTCCAGCTCGTTTTTGAAGAATGCTTCGAAAGCCATCATATGCTCCTTGCGATCAATGCAGGAGTATCCCCCTGAACGTCGATCTTATTTGATCTGCGTCAAGTTCAGATCAAAAACATCCCTCCCCCGATCGCCATACGCAGCGCACCGCGGCGATGGTGGAGGAATCCAATGCGGCGACTGCGGCCCTATCCCCGAAGGCAAGCAGGCTTGAGCGCCTCTCAGCTTTCTCAACAGGACACCGCCGGTCAAGCATGTCTGCACTGGCGGCGCGGGCCTGAACTTTCGGGCCGCTGGCACTTCGACGCATTCTTTGATCAGGATCAATTATCTTGGACGCCAGGCAGGCTAGTGGTGCCTGCATGAATGTCGTTTCCAAGTTCTCCAAGTCTCTTAGCGACCTGGCACAGCCTTCTCGCTTCGTCGCGCTGGCCGACAGTGTTATCCCAACATTGGCAGGGACGACTTTAGTCGCCTTCGCGGTCGGGCTGTGGTTGAGTTTCACAACGGACGTAGACTACCAGCAAGGTGAAACCGTACGGATTATGTACGTTCACGTTCCTTCGGCCTGGATGGGCATGCTCTGCTATAGCGTGATGACGGTGAACGCCATCGGGTCGCTCGTCTGGAGGCATCCGCTTGCGGACGTCGCGGCGCGGGTAGCCGCCCCGCTAGGGGCAGCCTTCACCTTTGTCTCGCTAATGACGGGAGCGATTTGGGGAAAGCCGATGTGGGGAACCTGGTGGGTGTGGGACGCACGCCTGACATCAATGTTCATACTCTTCATCATGTACCTCGGGATTCTCGCGATCAATCGGGCGATAGACGAGCCAAATCGCGCTGGTAGGGTCACAGCGGTACTTATCGTGGTCGGGTTCGTGAACATACCTATCATCAAGTTTTCGGTCGATTGGTGGAACACCCTTCACCAGCCAGCGAGCGTTCTACGGTCCGACGGACCGGCACTCGACTTGGAGTTCCTGCGGCCTTTGTTGACGATGGGTTTCGCGTTCGCATGCCTGTTCGCGACGCTCTACCTGGCGTCGATCCGAAACGAGATATGGCGTCGAAAGCTCATTTCGCACTATCGGCTTGCAGCACGCGCGGCCACGAACAAGTAAGGATGAAAATGCAACACGAAGTCTACGTTCTGGCCGCATACGCTGTCACGCTTACCGTGGTCATATCGACCTCGGCGAAGGTTTGGATCGAAGGTAGGTCCTTTCGACGCCGGGTGGCGGCACTGGTTCATGCCAAGCAACCTCGGAGAGCACGTTGACAGCGAGCCGCCACCTGGCAGCCGCGCTTCCACTCGTCGTATTCCTGGGTTTCGCGGCCGTGGTCGCAAATAACCTCTACCGCGAGGCACAAGAAGGTTACTCGCCATCCACCCTCCCGTCCGCGCTCATCGGTGAGAACCACCCTCCAATGGCGCTGCCAAGACTCGAGGGAGGGCCCCCGGCACCGAGCGAGGATATCATCAAGGGCAACGTGACGATCGTGAATGTGTTCGCGTCCTGGTGCGTCCCATGTCGCCAAGAACACCCATTCCTTATGCGTCTCTCCTCGGACCGGCGGGTGAAGGTGGTTGGGATCAACTACAGAGACGACCCGAAAGACGCAAGCGCGTTCCTTAACAGCGAAGGCAATCCGTACGCAGCCGTCGGAACCGACCGATCAGGGCGTCAATCTATCGAGTGGGGCGTCTACGGAGTTCCGGAAACTTTCGTACTCGATCGGACCGGGCGCATCGCCTTCAAGCACGTGGGTCCGCTCGACGAGAAAGCGATCACGCGCGAACTCCAGCCTCTCATCGAACAGTTGTCGGCAAGCGCAAATCTCTGATCTATCGCTCAGGACGCGCCGGTACGGCGAATAGCTTGAACGCGTGCAGCAGGTTCGCCGAAGTAACGTGGCTTCGGTATCGCCGATCGCCGATGGGATGCGCGACACTCGATCTGCCGTGTTCATCCCACCAAACAAGTTGATTGGTAGAAACGCTTTCCTGCCGAACAAGCGTATCTTTGAGCCGGCGCAAAGACGCGCAGCATGTAAGGTGAGATGGTAAATGCGCGGGTCGGAGCAACAGTCCGTGTCAGGTGCGGGAAACCTTGGCAGAGGCCTTGTCTTGTCTTGGATAGTGGCGCACTACTAGACAGGTCTCCTCGCGTGCACCATTTCGCAAGCCGATCCGCCTCCCCCGTGCAAACAGCGTCGAGGCTGCGGCGACCTGAACATCCCTTCAACAAACAATACAGCCTTAACCTTTTCCACACGTAATGCGGTGGCCCGTGAGCAGAACGCTCGCCCAGCTATCTTGCTCCAGTTGCCTCAATTGGCGCCTCGGCGATTCTAATTCGGTCGCATATCGCCCCGACCCCAAGTCCTTCGACGAGGCTTCGAACGGCCTTCCGCTTGAGCTCGGACTCAACCTGCCCCTCGAGTGTGACCTGACCGTCCTTGACCGTAACCTGTATCCTCTGAGAGGTCAGCCCCAGATCGGAACGAAGGCGGGTGCGCAATGCAAGCTTTATAGAAGCGTCTCCTCTTGGCAGGGTAGTTGCCGGCGCGTCGATGATAATCTGCAAGATGTCCCGCCTGCTGACGATCCCGATCAGCTTTCCGTCCTCCACGATCGGCAGGCGCTTTATTCGATGGGCCTGCAGGCTTTCGGCAATGTCCGATATTTCGCTGTCAGGACCGGCCACGATGACGTCCTGGGACATGACGTCGGCAACCGACCACCCGTTACTGCTGATGTATCGTTCGAGATCAGTTTCCGAAATGACTTCCGGCGCGCGGGCTGGTCGAGACGACAGCCTTATTTCCCTGCGAAGCAGAAGGTCGCCCTCGGTCAGCATTCCACACACCCGCCCCTGATCATCGACCACAGGGAGGCCGCTCACGTTGTTCTCGAGCATGACGGCAACAGCATGACGGATACCAATGGCCGGGCTGATATGGACTACGTCTTTTGTCATGACGTCCTTGGCCTGCATCTGTCTGCCTCGCATATGAAAGTATTGTTCGGATAAGACGTTAGTCGTCAGTGCTGAACTACGCTTTGACCTTGATCAAAGAGGCGGCGGGTTCAGCAGACCCCGCAGCTTTGCTTCCTCCTCCGGATTCAGACGACTGCCCGGCGGCTGTCCGGCGCGGCGGCGCGCAAAGACCAGCAGCGAGACGCCACTCGCCAGGACGAGAATGATGGGGGCTCCCCAGAGCGTAATGGTGCGGATGCTTAAGCGCGGTTTCAAGAGAACGAACTCGCCATAGCGAGAGACGATGTAGTCCAAAACTTGTTCGTCGCTGTCGCCACCCTTAATGCGCTCACGCACCAAAAGCCGCAGATCCTTGGCGAGCTCTGCGTTGGAATCGTCGATCGATTGGTTCTGGCAGACCATGCAGCGCAGTTCCGCCGACAGCGTTCGCGCGCGACTCTCCATCGCAGGGTCCGGCAGCATTTCATTTGGGTTCACCGCGAGCGCCGGGAATGGCGACAACATCGTCAGGAGAAGCGCCAGCACCTGCACTATGCAACCCGGCAACGGAAAAGAGGAGCATCTCATCGCTTTCATTCCGCCGGCTCCATTGCCACAACAGCTTTGGCCTTGCGCCTGGGCGCACCGATCCGCAGGCGTCGATCGCTAAGCGAGACGAAACCCCCGAAAGCCATGACGAGCGCGCCACCCCAGATGCAAAGAATGAATGGCTTCCACCAGATACGCACCACAATGCCGTCGGCATTGGTTGGGTCCCCGAGCGAGACGTAAAGCTGACTCAGCCCGAAGGTCAGGATGCCCGCCTCCGTCGTCGGCATCTGGCGCGCGCTATAGACGCGCTTGGCGGACCAGACGTCAGCGACTTCGACACCAGCGCGGCTGACGCTGAAATGACCGCGATCTTCCTTGTAGTTGGGTCCGGCCGCTGGCTGCATTCCATCGAACCGAAGCGAGTAGCCGCCAGCATAAGTGGTCTCTCCCGGCCTCATCTCCAGCACATGTTCCGTCGCAAAGGTCGAAACCGCGACGATACCAAGAACTGTGATGCCGAGGCCGGCATGCGCCAGTGCGGTACCGAAGGCCGAACGCGGAAGACCGCTAAGCCTGCGCCAAGCGACATTGGCCGCCACCTTGCCGATACCAGCGCGGTACCAGAGATCAGCCCCAGCGCCGAAGACGAGGAAAAGGCCGGCAGCGAGACCGAGAACTGAAAGAACCGGCCCGCCATGCTCGATATAAAAGAAGACGAGAGCCGCAATGAAGGCAAGGCCTGCCACGACATACAGGCGCTGCATGGCGCCCAGGAGATCGCCGCGCTTCCAGGCGAGCAGTGGACCGAAGGGTACTACCAGCAACAGCGGGATCATCAACAGCCCGAAGGTCATGTTGAAGAAGGGCGGCCCGACGGAGATCTTGTCTCCCGTCAGCGTTTCCAACAGCAGCGGATAAAGCGTGCCCGTCAACACCGTCCCGCAGGCAACCGTCAGGATCAGGTTGTTCAGCACCAGCGCGCCCTCGCGCGAGATCGGCGCAAAGAGCCCGCCAGCAGAAAGCAGGGGCGCGCGGAAGGCGAAAAGCGACAGCGCCCCGCCGATGAAGATCATAAGGATGCAAAGGATGAAGACGCCGCGGCTCGGATCGCTCGCAAAGGCATGGACGGAGGTCAGCACGCCGGAGCGCACCAGGAAAGTGCCCATCAGCGACAGGGAGAATGTCAGTATCGCAAGCAGCACCGTCCAGATCTTCAACGCTTCGCGCTTTTCCATGACAAGGGCGGAATGCAGCAGTGCCGTTCCTGCCAGCCAGGGCATGAAAGAGGCATTCTCCACCGGATCCCAGAACCACCAGCCGCCCCAGCCGAGTTCGTAATAGGCCCAGTAAGAACCCATGGCTATGCCGAGGGTCAAGAAGGTCCAAGCGGCAAGCGCCCATGGCCGCACCCAGCGCGCCCAGGCGGCATCGATCCGTCCTTCCATCAGCGCCGCGACGGCGAAGGAGAAGCAGACGGAGAAGCCGACATAGCCGAGATATAAAAGAGGCGGATGGATGGCGAGGCCGATATCCTGTAGCACCGGGTTCAGGTCACGTCCCTCGGCCGGTGCCGGATCAAGGCGAACGAAAGGATTTGAGGTCAGCAAGATGAAGAGGATGAAGGCGACAGAAACCCAGGCCTGCACCGCCAGCACATTGGCCCTCAGCGTATCCGGTAGATTTCGCCCGAACAGTGCCACCATCGCGCTCAAGAGCGCCAGGATCAGCAGCCAGAGCATCATCGATCCCTCGTGATTGCCCCATACGCCGGAATATTTGTAGATCAGCGGCACAAGTGAGTGCGAGTTCTCCCAGACGTTCTCGACCGAGAAGTCGGAGACCACATGCGCATAGGTCAGCACGCCGAAGGAGAAGGCGACGAGGCTGAAAAGAACCATTGAGCCGAGCGGCGCCACGTCCATCATCGCCTGATCGCTGCGGCGGGCGCCGATCACGGGAACGACAGAAAGAATGATCGCCGTCGCTAGCGCTAGAATGAGTGCGTAGTGGCCGATCTCGATGATCATTGCTTCGGCTCCCCTTGTTGCCAGAGGCCTTGTTCCTTCAGCTTTTCAGCGACTTCTCTGGGTACGTAACGTTCATCATGCTTGGCAAGCACGGTGTCCGCCGAGAAGAGTTGCCCGTCAGCTTCGAACTTCCCTTCAGTCACGACGCCTTGTCCTTCGCGGAAAAGGTCTGGAAGGATCCCAGCGTATCGAACATGCACGATCGCGCCGCCGGGGTCGGTCACGGTGAAATCGACCTCGGGTCCGCCGCCCCGCTTGACGCTGCCCTCTCCCACGAGACCACCTAGACGAATTCTTGTGCCAGGCAGGACGCCGCTCGCCGCAAGGTCCGACGGCATATAGAAGTAGGCAACGGACTGGCCGAAGGCAAACATTACCAGGAGAACCGCGGCCATTATGAAACTCATCCCACCACCGATGACGGCGAGACGCTTCTGCTTTCTAGTCATTGTTCGTTTCTTTCAACGCCGAATTCGCGCGCGGCCGCGATGAGCTTCGAACCCTCGTTACTTTTCGACTGAAAACTCCCAAGTGCGCGCTCAAGCGCGTCTTGCGTGCGAGGCTTGTCATGAAGGACGCCATATGAAGTGATAAGCTGCAGCCAGCCTTGGAAGTCATCCGGATTCCTGGTCAGCTTCTCATCGAGGCGTTCCACCATACCACGGACCATCTCCTCCTGATCGTTCGCGCTCATTCCGTTCGCGGCTACGACTTGGTCCCCAGTCGGTCCGCGAGGGGCGCCGAGGGGTGGAGAAACAGGCGTTCCGCCGTTTTTGGCGAGGTGGTCGTTGACCAGCGGCAGCCAAGGCGCGCCGGTCGGTGAATCCTTAGCAATCGCCTCGAAAGCCTTTAGCGCGTCGCCAGTTCTTCCGGACTGTTCGAGGCCCAAAGCGTGATAGAACCTGGCTCGAGGATTTTTCGGATCGATCGCCAAGGACCGGTCCAACACGCGTTTGACTGAATCCGTGACCGTACCGTCCGAAGTCGCCAAAACGGCTTCGGTCAAACCATCGAGCCTTTCAGAACTTGGACCTTGCAGCCGAATGGCATTCTCGTAGGCTTTGGTGGCGTCAGCGGCGCGATTGGTTCTCAGGTAGATCGGCGCGATGACGTCCCAGCCGCGGCCGTCGTCGGGCGCTCTCTCAAGATGAGCCTCCGTCTTGCGGATCAAGATGGCAAGATCCTGACCCGGATGAGCCAGCCTCTGCTGTAGCGGGAGAGACGGAAGATCCGGCGAGCCAACTGCGACATAAAGCGAAATGCTCGCAAGTGATAGGAAGGCCGCCGTAGCTAGTTTCACCTTTGCCAGGGAAACAGGCCGGCTCTTTATCTCGCCAACGTCAGCTTCGCGGAACAGCCGCCTTGCTGTCTCCGCCCGCGCGAGCTCGTAGTCGTCCACGCTTATTCTGCCGTCCGCGCGTTCGCGCTTGAGCTCTTCCATCTGGTCGCGATAGATCTGCCCTGCGTCGCTTGTCGGCTCGATGGCTCTGCGAGGCGTCGACAGCGGGTGCAGTAGCACGGCCGTCACGATGCCCGTGATGACCGCGAATAATGTCCAAATGATCATGTTCAAACGTGCTCTGTTGCGAGAGCATATTATCCACGTCCCTGCCCCGCACATTGACGGGGATCAATTAACTCGCGCTTAGAGCTGGCGTCCGGTGAAGACGTAGCCGATGCCGCGAACGGACTGGATGAGGGCGGGCGCCTTCGGGTCCGGCTCGATCTTCTTGCGGAGCCGCACGATCTGCGCGTCGATAACCCGATCAAACGCTTCGAGGTTTCTACTTCGAGTGAGTTCCATCAGGGTCTCTCTCGACAGCACCCGCCCGGAATTCCGCACGAAGACAAGAAGCATGTCGAACTCGCCGGTCGTCAGCGGGACATCATCGCCCTCGGGCGAGGTGAGTCGGCGTCGTGGCACGTCAAGACGGTAGCCTTCGAAATGGAACGCTTCGTCCGCTGGCGCGGATTTCCCCGTGGGGGGAGTTGCAGCCGCCCGTCGTCTAAGCACGGTTCTCAGCCGAGCGAGAAGTTCGCGAAGGTGAAATGGCTTGGCGACATAGTCGTCGGCACCGAACTCAAGTCCAATGACCTTGTCGGTGACGTCGTCCTGTCCCGTCAGCATCAGCACGGGAACGTCGGATTTGCTCCGCAGCTCCTTGAGCAGGTCGAAGCCGTTTTCCCCGCCAGGAAGAACGAGATCAAGAAAAATAGCGACATATTCGCTTTTAACAAGTTCAGCGCGCATCCCCGCGCCATTCGCGACCGCCGTCACGCGGTATCCATTGTCATCGAAATATCGGACGAGCATCTGCCTGATCCGGGCGTCGTCATCGACCACGAGAATACGATCCGGTTCCATGTTCCTCCGTCCTGCTGCCTGTGCGCCTCACACATAACGCAGGATTGCAAGCCGCGCTACCGCCTGGCAGAACGCAGGACCGATCGACGCACCATCGCCCGCGAAACACAAATCGCGGGCGATGGTGCCGTAAATCAGAACTCCTCCCAATCGGCTGCGGCCTGAGCAGCCGCTGGAGCGCGTCCTGAAGAAGGTGTGAGGACGCTGATGTTCCCGCCGGAGCGGGAGGGCTGGCCGACACGCGGGCTGGTCTCGACGCCCGGAAGATGAAATGCGGACAAGAATGACCGCAGCCTACCGCTCTCTCCGGCAAGCGTGGCGCTAGCGGCGTTTACCTCCTCCACCATCGCAGCGTTCTTCTGGGTCACCTGGTCCATCTCATTTACGGCGGTGTTCACTTGCGTCAGGCCGACTGACTGTTCTTTGGCGGATAATGCGATTGAATCCATGTGCTGGTTGATCTTGGCGACGTGCTTCTGAATCGTTTCGAGCGCGCTCCCGGTTTCGCGAACGAGCGCAACGCCGCTCTCGACTTCCGTTTCGGAGGAGCGGATGAGATCCTTGATTTCGCGGGCGGCGGTTGCGGAGCGCTGGGCAAGTTCTCGGACCTCCTGGGCAACAACTGCGAATCCTTTGCCGGCCTCTCCAGCTCGAGCTGCTTCGACGCCTGCGTTCAGTGCCAGGAGATTGGTCTGGAATGCGATGTCGTCGATCACGCCGATGATGTTGGATATCTGGCGTGACGATCCCTCGATCTTCTCGATCGCATCGACGGCTCTCGCGACGACCTGAGCCGAATGCTCCGCGCTCTCCTCCGCTTCCGCGGCGACGGACCGGGCTTCTTCTGCACGCCTGGACGCGTTCGAAACGTTGGCGGTGATCTGGTCGAGCGCGGCGGCGGTCTCTTCGAGCGAGGCTGCCTGCTGCTCGGTCCGCTTGGACAGGTCGTCTGCGCTTTGGCTGACCTCTTGCGATCCCGCATCGATGGCCGCCGTCGCCTGCGACACTGCCCGGAGCGTCTGAGCCAGCTGGGAGACCGCGCTGTTGTAGTCGGTTCGAAGCCCTTCGAAATCGGCGGCGAACGGCGTATCAAGGGTGAAGCCGAGATCGCCTCCTGCAAGGTGCTTGAGGCCGGATCCCAGGCTTCGCGTGGCGGTTCCCATCTCGTCAGCACGCCGTCGCTCCATCTCGGCATTGCGTCGGCGCTCCTCCTCCGTTCTGCCGCGAGTTTCCTCGGCTTCATGCTCCAGTTCGACGCCGCGTTGCCCGTTCTCCTTGAAGACTTGGACGGCGCGAGCCATGGCGCCGATTTCGTCGCGGCGGTCGCGCTCCATCACTTCGGTTGAATAGTCCGCGTCGGCTAGGCGGCGCATGGATTCAGACAGGTCCCTGACCGGGACCACCAACCATTTGCGAACTCCTGCCAAGCCGAGGAGAAGGAACAGGAAAAGACCTGCGAGGATCGAAGTGACCGTCGTCCATACCGCGTTCCGCGCGGCAGTCTCCGCGGCATCGTCCTTCGCGTCTACGTCGCCGATAAGCCGTTGCGCGACTTCGACCGAAGTCTTGGATACTTCTGGGAATTGAGGCTGGCACCTCGTTAGGAATTCTGCCTGGGAAGCCAGGACCTCTTCAGATGCCGTGGCGACGAGCGCCTTTTGAATCGAGAGTTTGCACGCTTCGTCGACGATCCGCAGGCCTCGAACCTTGATCGTCGGCAGTTCCGCGTTGCCGGGCAAGGCTGCGATCGCGGTGTCGATGAACTTCACGAAGCTCTGGCGCGCGGAATCCAATTCCGCCATGGCAGACTGGTTCGCGGCGTCGGTCCGCGACATCAGCATGTCGCTGATCGCCGCGCGTGCTGTCTGGAGGGAGCGGTTCGCGCGCGCGAGATTGATCACCGCGGTTTCCTCGCCTTGCAACAGACCCTGATACTGCTTGTCGATCGACAACATCTGGTAGCTTGAGTACCCGACCGCACAAAGGACGAAGAGCCCCACCGACGCAAGAAGTGTAAGAAATTTGATTGTGATTGAGAGGTGACGCATCGGAACTCCGCAAAACGCTCGCTGATCCTGTCAGCGGATGACATCCCGCGCAGAAAAACCCGTGGCATTCCCTCATGTTATGCCTGTGTGAGGCCGCGACGTAGCCGCAACCCCAAAAATAGGATGAAGAGCTTAAAGTACGTTTAAACGTTCTTCACCTGTCGCCCCCATATTTGGGGTCTCGTCTAGCAGGCAGCCCGAAGGTTTGCCACGCTCAGGATATTCACCGTGCTGCCGCGCACGTCCACTCCGGCATCGGCAAGGGCTGCGAACGCTCTGGACAGAGCTTCGGGAGCAAGACCGAGCTTTCCTGCAAGGATTCGTTTCTGAAATGGCAATCGGAAGCTGGCCTGCACGGCGCCCTCCGGGCAGCGACCCAGAAAATAATTGGCCACCCGCTGTGGCGCGGTCTGTAGCCGGTCGGCACATATGCAAAGAAATGCTTCACTGAGATGTCTCGACATGATCCGCGCAGCATTGGTCTGTAGGATTGGGTGACGCCCGGCGAGCTTCCGAAGTTTCACGAGATCGAAGATGGCAACGTCGGTGATGTCGGCCGTGCGGGCGGCGGTTGCATAGCTTGCACCGTCCAGGAGAAGATACTCTCCAAAGGTCTCACCGGCCTCGCATATGCAGACGTCAGCCTCCCGCCCCGACGCGGCGTCCGTCTTCGTGAGCCTGACAAGGCCGTTGAGGACACAGAAAATCGCGGCGGCCCGCTCGCCCTCCTGATGGATTAACTCGTTGCTCGAGAATGTCTTAATCTGGCACGTCGCCTCTATTTCGGAGGCCACCTCGGCGGAGACGCCACGCAAAAGTTCCGACTGCCTTACCCTGCGAATTTTTTGAAGCATCGTTTCCTCCTGGCCACCTCTAGCGCCGTGTTTCCTCTCGTTCGTCGTCGGCGAGAACGCGCCACGCCGCGCCTTCGAGATCTTCGTACTGCCCGCTTTTCAGCGACCAGAGAAAGGCTGATAGACCTATGCCCCCCATCAGGAGCGCGATCGGGATCAGATAGATCAGCGTGTTCATGCCAAAACCGCCTCCGGCGTCAGTTCGCTTGCGTTGGCCCGGCTGTCTATCTGGTGTCGCCGAGCGAAAGCGTTGAGACGCAGCGCATTGCTCACCACGATGATTGACGACGTCGACATTGCGACCGCTGCTATAAGCGGGGTGGCGAACCCGGCGATCGCGATGGGCACGGCCAGAATGTTGTAGCCGATTGCAAGGGCGAAGTTCTGGCGGATGAGCGACGCCGACCGCCTTGCCACTTCGATGGCATGTGGCACCGCGTCCAGTCGTTCGTTGAAGAAGACGAGATCAGCGGCCTGTCGGCCGATATCGGAGGCGGTGGCGGGGGCAATGGAGACATGGGCGGCGGCGAGTGCAGGAGCGTCGTTGATGCCGTCTCCGACCATGAGGACCTTGCGGCTATCGTCGCGCAGTCTCTCGCACGCATCGACTTTCTGCCGAGGCGTCAACGCTGCAAGCGCCACATCGACTCCAAGCTTGGCCGCCGTGGCCGCCACAACACCTTCGCGGTCTCCCGAGAGCATCAAGGTCTTCAACCCCATATCGTGGAGCCGAAGGATCGAGGCGTCCGCGCCCGGCCTTAGTGCATCCTCAAAGAAGAAGCGGGCGACAGGACGACCGTCCTTCGCCAGAACGACCTCAGACAGAGATCCCTGGGACTGCGAGGGAGTACCGCCGCAGGCGAAGGAGAAGCTACCCAGTCGATAGCACGCTGCGTTGTAGGACGTTTCCAGACCGCCGCCGGGTATCTCAAGGACGCGGTCGAACGAGGCAGTCGGCATGGCGACGCCGCGGACTAGCGCCTGCGAAAGCGGGTGCTTCGAGTGAACCGCCAGACCGGCAGCTAACGCGACATTCGCTTCATCCAACGCCTCCATGCTCACCAGTCGTGGGATCCCCATAGTGACGGTACCAGTCTTATCGAACGCGACCGTGTCGACCTCTGCGAGCCTCTCGAGGGCGGAACCGTCCTTGACCATGATACCCCGACGAAAGAGCTCCCCGGCCGCTACTACCTGCACCACGGGAACAGCAAGTCCGAGTGCACACGGGCATGTAATGATGAGGACGGCGACAGCGACCAACATGGCCTGTTTCCAGTCGCCACCTATGAGACCCCAGCCAAGGAACGAGGCGAGTGCAAGGAGATGCACGACAGGCGAATACAGGGACGCGGCCCGGTCTGCGATGCGCCTGTACCTCGCCCTTCCACCTTCAGCGGCCTCCATCAGGGAGATGATTTCGGAGAGAAGCGAATCCTTCGCCATCTTGGTCGCTCTTACGACGATGGATCCGGTTAAGTTCATGGCTCCCGAACTCGCAGACGTGCCTTGGCGGGCTGCCACCGGGCTGCTCTCACCCGTGACGATCGAGAGATCGAGATCGCTTTCGCCGCTGACTACGATGGCGTCCACCGGAATCCGCTCGCCCGGTGCCACTGCGATCTCGTCACCTACGTCGATATCCTCTACCGCTACGTACCGTCGCGAGCCATCGCGCTGTAACACTAGCGCGCCGCGGGGTGCTATGCGGGCCAGACCGTTGATCGCCGCGCGAGCCTTTTCACGCATGACGTGGTCCAGCGCCCGGCCGATAAGAAGAAAGAACAGCAGCGAAACTGTAGCATCGAACCAGGCGTGTTCGCCGTGGTGCATCGTTTCCCATAGCGACACCGCGTAGGAAAGCGTCACAGCGAGCGATATCGGCACGTCCATGTTGGTGCGGCCGTGCTTTAGTGCGTTCCAGGCTGAGCGGAAGAAGAACCTACCGGCATAGACGAGCGCGGGTGCCGCTATCATCGCCGAAATCCAATGAAACATGTCCCGCGTTGCGGCGTCCGCGCCAGACCAGACCGAAACCGAGAGCAGCATGATGTTGGCCGCAGCAAAGCCGGCAACGCCGACCGCCAGCAGCAACTGGTTGCGCGTCTCGTCATTTCCGGCGGCGACAGGCGCAAACAGGTGGGCGCGATAGCCCGCCTTCTCGATAGCCTCTAGGATGAGCGCCGGATCCGTGGGCCTATCCTCCAACGCCTCTCGGTAAACGCAGGTGACGCGACGCGATGTAAGATTGACTCTGGCCTTCTTCACGATAGGCAGAGCGGAGAGGGCCTTCTCGATCGTACCGATGCAGCCGCCGCAGTGTGCGTCTGGAACGCTCAGGTCGAGCTGGCGCATTCCATCCCCAAGAGAATGACTTGCAAGGGTGATCTCTTCAGAGCTGAAAGATCTTGGGTTCATCGCGAGCACGGCTTCGGCGTTGATCATGCAGCAGGTCATCGACCGAACCCCGCGGTGTCGAAGCGCTGGGCTTCGTGCATCACCACCACGCCGTCGCGCTTCGAAATCAGCTCGACAATCCAGTCGCCAGAGGGAACGTGGCGGTCTGCCTCGTATCGTCCCGCCTCAACGAGTTTTAGGGATTCAACAAAGTCCTCGTGGTCGCCCACTGGACGTCGGAAGTGTGCCTCGACTTCATCGGCCTGAGCGGGCGAGCCGTCGCGATTGCGGAGCCTGTAGGTGAAGATGTCGCCGTGGAGAGAGGTCGCACCGGTGACGCCCGTGGCGACCATCGCCTTTATTGCAGAGGCCTTCTGATTGAACTGCTGGCTCGCGACATAGGTATTCTCTACGACCAGCCCGCTCCAGCTCGATGAAGCGAACCACGCCATGGTCACGTTCACCGAAATGATCACCGCGAAAAACCCGCAAGTCGTCAACAGCATGTGTCTGCCAGTGAATCCTTTGGATGTCGAAGTCATTGTGCTGCTCCAGGGGTATTGAATGCCGCGCGGTAGGTCGCGCGGTCCGAGTGGCCGTCGTCCTCGATCGAGAGCAGGAACTCTGAAACGGGAGCGCTCGCGCCATGTCGTGTCACGAAGACCTTGAGGGTCGTCGCGGCATCCGGTGCGGCGTCGATCGTAAAGGTTCGGCCCTCCTGCTTGCCGAGCTCGGGAATGCGCATTGTCGCGCCGTCGAGACCGGTGATGCTTAACTCGATCTTTCGCGGCCTGGGGACCATGTTGAGAACGCGGAGCGTGTAACCATTGCGGATAGAGCCGTCGCTCTCGAGTACGTATTGCGGATTTCGGTCATGGACGACGTTCAATTCGAGACGTTCGCGCGTGGCCAGATGGACAATCATACCCACGCCGATCATGCACCACACCGTGGCGTAGAAGACGACGCGAGGACGAAAGATGATCCGCCAGTTGAAATGCCTGATCCCATCAACAAAGGAGCCGTCCGGCTTGCGAACCAGCGCAGGCTGCACGGGCGTGCGGCCATTGTCGGTCGCAATCTTCATGTTGCTGGCGTACTCGCTGAGCGTCGCGTAGGAGATCAGGCCGCGTGGCCTGCCGATCTTGTCCATCACGCCGTCGCAAGCGTCGATGCAGAGAGCGCAGGTGATGCACTCCATCTGCTGGCCATCCCGGATGTCGATGCCCATGGGACAGACGGCGACGCAGGCGTTGCAGTCCACGCAGTCGCCGACAGGCTGACCTGCCGCCTGAGCCTTCTTGCTGTGGCGGGAGCGTTGTTCCCCACGCCAGTCGTTATAGGTCACGACGAGCGAGTTCTCGTCCAACATCGCCCCCTGAATACGCGGCCAGGGGCACATGTATGTACAGACCTGCTCGCGCATGAAGCCGCCAAGTATGTAGGTCGTCGCGGTCAGCGTCGCCACAGTGGCGTAGGCCACGCCAGCAGCGTGCCCTTGGACCAGGGACGCAAGAAGTGTCGGCGCATCGGCGAAGTAGAAGATCCAGGCACCGCCGGTGGCTACGCCGATCACCAGCCAGATCGCATGTTTCAGGACCCGCTTGCGGAGCTTATCGAAGCTCCAAGGCGCGGCGTCGAGCTTGATTTGCGCGTTTCGGTCGCCATCGACGGCGCGCTCGACCGCGAGGAAAAGATCGACCCAGACGGTCTGCGGACAAGCGTAGCCACACCACGCCCTACCGACGGCGGATGTCACAAGAAACAGTCCGAAACCCGCCATGACGAGGAGCCCTGCGACGTAATAGAATTCCTGCGGCCAGATCTCGATGAAGAAGAAGTAGAAGCGTCGCGAGGCGAGATCGACGAGAATCGCCTGATCGGGCGCGTAAGGTCCGCGATCCCAACGAATCCAGGGCGCCAGATAATAGATGCCGAGCGTGACCAGCATCACGATCCACTTCAGGCGGCGAAACCGACCCTCAGCACGCTTTGGCAAAATCTTTTTGCGCGCCGCGTACAACGGTTGGCTGCCCTTGGGGTTGTTCACGCCCTTCACTCGCCGGACGTTTTTCGGATCAGGAGCTGTATAGAGATTCATCTGCATTCCCAAGGTTCCAATGCACTTCTGCTACGTTTCGCTCCTTCGATCCTTGATCCAGATCAAGCAAAAAGAGTTCAAAAAAGGGCCGCGCTCCGGACAGGAAGCACGACCCCGAAAGACTGGGAACCAAGGCCTTCGCGCAGCAGGTGCGATGCCGCTGCGCGAAGCTATTTCGGCTACGTCAAAGGAGATTAAGACACGTAGCCGCGAGGAACTGCGGGGGAGATTTCCGCTTGGACGTCCTCGAAGACCGTTGTTATCGGCTTGTCGTCGACTGATCTTTGAGCGACGTCAAAGATATCATCGAACTGCCGATCTTTTCCGGATCTTCCTGTTCGCTCACCGGTGTCACAGTCTTGCTGGAGCGAGACGATACGCGGGAGTGGATAACGGAGCGCGGGGTGCCATAGAGCCCGAGAAGTGGGTTGTGATCATGGGTGCTCATCTGATCCTCCTTACTGGCCACCGCCGAGGGAATGAACGAAGACAGTGAGCTCCTTGACCGTCGTGTCACCTAGGCGCCCCGCCCAGGCAGGCATCACCCCGTGCTTTGGCGAGGCCACCTGCTTCGCGATGGCTTCCTCGCCCTTTGCCTTGAGCCAGATCGCGTCTGCCAGATTCGGAGCCCCCATCTCGATCTTGCCCTTGGCATCCTCGCCGTGGCATGCGGCGCAGTTATCCAGGAAGATCTGCTTGCCGGCCAGGGCCAAAGCAGGATCGGAGGGCGTATTGGTCAGGCTCCAGACATAGGCAGCAACCTGCGTCGTCTGAGTCGCATCGAGCGTATCGGCGAACGCAGGCATCTCCGATACATGGGTATCGGTGTCGGCATCATAGCGGATGCCGTGGGCGATCGTCGTCTGGATCGACTGCAGGTCGCCGCCCCACAGCCAGTCGTCGTCGTTCAGGTTCGGAAATCCGGGGCCGCCGCTCGCGCCGGAACCGTGGCAGGGAGCGCAGTTATTCTTGAAAGCGGACGCGCCACCGGCGATCGCGAATTCACGAAGCGTCGCATCGGCGTCGATCTCCTGCACGGTCTTTGCTGCGATCATCTCGTGATACTTCGCCTGTCCCGCCTTTGCCTGATCCAGATCCTGCTGAAGTTCAGCGCGCGTCGAATATCCGAGGTACCCTTTGGTGGCGGAGGTGATCATCGGGATGGCTGGATACGCAATAGCATAGCCAATCGCCCAGACGATTGTCGCATAGAACGTCCAGACCCACCACCGGGGCATCGGGTTGTTCAGCTCCCTGATGCCGTCCCATTCGTGTCCGGTGGTCTCGACGCCGCTGATTTCATCAACATGCTTTTCCGACATCTCAATCATCCTTCAGGGGAATATCGGCGGCGTCCTTGGCCGTCTGCTTGCTGCCGGGACGGAGCGTAAAGACGATCGCGCCAACGAAAAACGCGGCCATTGCCAGAAGACCCCAGCTGTCGGCGAAGTGCCGCATTGCGGTATAGGTTTCCATCAGATCACCTCATCGATAGCCGGTTGCGTCGTCGTAGGTCGAGAAATCGACCAGCGTGCCCAGCATCTGGAGGTAGGCGACAAGCGCATCCATCTCGGTCAGCTTCTGCGGGTCACCGTCGAAATCGCCGACTTTCGCCTTCGGATATCGTTGGAGAAGAGCAGCGGTATCGGCGTTCGGATCGGCCTGCGCCTTCATGTCGGCTTCGGCATTGGCGAGCATGTCGTCGTTATAAGGCACGCCGACATCCTCGTTTGCCTTGAGGTCCATGCCGACGTCTTTGACCGTGACTTCCTGTTCCTTCAGGAAGGCATATTTGGGCATGATCGATTCCGGCACGACGGCTCTCGGATCCGACAGATGCTGAACGTGCCACTCGTTCGAGTAGCGGCCGCCAACGCGAGCAAGGTCAGGACCGGTTCGCTTCGATCCCCACTGGAACGGATGGTCGTACATGGATTCCGCGGCAAGCGAATAGTGGCCGTAGCGCTCCACCTCGTCCCGGAACGGCCGGATCATCTGGCTATGGCAGACATAGCATCCTTCGCGGATGTAGATGTTGCGTCCCGCCAGTTCGAGAGGCGTGTAGGGACGCATGCCTTCGACCTTCTCGATGGTGTTTTGGAGATAGAACAGCGGAGCAATCTCGACGATGCCGCCGATGCTGACGACGAGCAGCGAGCCGACCAGAAGCAGCGTGGCGTTCTTCTCGAGGATATGATGTTTGTCTAGTATCGATGCCATGTCTCACCTCACTCGGCAGGCTGTGCCTGGGGCACATATGCGGTCGGAATAGCGGCTTCCGCACGCTGGTGACCCTTGATCGTCATGAACACGTTCCAGGCCATGACGAGCCCGCCCGCCAGGTAGAGCGCTCCACCCACCGTGCGCAGTACGTAGTAGGGGAACATGGCGGCGACGGTCTCGGCGAAGGAATAGACGAGGAAGCCCTGCGAATTGTATTCGCGCCACATCAGGCCCTGCTGGATACCGGCGACCCAGAGAACGGCCGCGTAGATGACGATGCCGAGCGTGGCGAGCCAGAAATGCCAGTTGACCATGCGCAGGCTGTAGAGGCGTTCGCGCCCCCAAAGCTTCGGCGTCAGGTAGTAGACTGCACCGAAGGTGATCATGCCGACCCATCCAAGCGCGCCCGAGTGAACGTGGCCGATGGTCCATTCCGTGTAGTGGCTGAGCGAGTTCACCGTCTTCACCGACATCATCGGGCCTTCGAAGGTCGACATGCCGTAGAATGCGATGGCGATGACCATCATGCGGATGATCGGATCGGTGCGGATCTTGTCCCACGCGCCCGACAGCGTCATCAGGCCGTTGATCATGCCGCCCCAAGACGGCATCCACAGCATGACCGAGAAGACCATGCCGAGCGTCTGGGCCCAGTCCGGCAGCGCGGTGTAGTGCAGGTGATGCGGGCCCGCCCAGATGTACATGAAGATCAGTGCCCAGAAGTGGATGATCGACAGGCGGTACGAATAGACAGGGCGGTTCGCCTGCTTCGGCACGAAGTAGTACATCATGCCGAGGAACCCGGCAGTCAGGAAGAAGCCGACGGCGTTATGGCCGTACCACCATTGCGTCAGCGCATCCTGGACACCCGAGAAGACCGAATAGCTCTTCGAACCCAGGAAGGAGACCGGGGCTGCCAGGTTGTTCACAACATGCAGCATGGCGATCGTCACGATGAAGGCGAGATAGAACCAGTTCGCGACGTAGATGTGCGGTTCCTTGCGCTTCAGGATCGTGCCCAGATACACCGCGAGATAGGCGACCCAGACGACCGTGAGCCAGAGGTCGACGTACCATTCCGGTTCCGCATATTCGCGGCCCTGCGAGATGCCGAGAAGATAGCCGGTCGCCGCCATGATGATGAACAGCTGGTAGCCCCAGAACACGAACCAGGCCAAGCTACCGCCGAACAAGCGAGCGCGGCAGGTACGCTGGACCACATAGAACGACGTCATGATCAGCGCGTTGCCGCCGAAGGCGAAGATCACCGCCGAGGTGTGGACCGGGCGCAGGCGGCCAAAATTGAACCAGGGCGCGATGTTCAGGTCTGGACATGCCAGCTGGGCGGCGGCGACCACTCCGACGAGGAAGCCCACAACGCCCCACCCCACAGTGGCGATCAGTCCGTAGCGAATGACTTCGTCGAAGTAACCTGAGGCCTCGACCTTCGGCAACCGCCCGGCCGGCGAGAAGTCGATCCGCCGTACGAGCAGTACCGTACCAGCGGTCAGGCAAAAACAGAGGATGCCCATATGGACAGCAAAAAGATGGTCATGGGCAAGCCCTGCCCCGACCAAGGCCAGAAACGCAGCCGCCGCGACCAAGATTGTTTCAATTGTGTAATTCATGACTGAGTCCCCGTGCGCAGACGACTGGCGAACAGCCGCCTGCTCGTACTTTGAGGGTACGACTGTCATGGGGCCGACAACGGCTCCTTGATCTACATCAACGAAATCACACAAAGACGGCGAGGCCCAAGCCGTTACAAACTGTTACAAAAACGCACCAAATCGCACGCCGCGCTCATCGTGGTGTGACTCGCGCAGTTTCTATTGGGTTCACTCAACGAGGGGACACGACGATGCTGATGCAGGGCAAAAACGCTTTCACGAATGCACAACCAACCAAACACGCGGTTGCTACTCGGCCCCTTTCTTCGATCTTTCATGCCAGCGCGCTGGAATCGATCGCCGCTGGCGACGCCATCTGTTGGGAAGGCGACGATGCTACGCACCTGTTCCAGGTGGTCGAAGGTGTGGTCCGGCTTCATCGAATCATCGGTGAAGGTCGGCGGGCAATCACAGCTTTCCACTTTGCCGGTGACGTGATCGGCGCTTCCCTCATGGAGACTTTCTCCTTTACCGCCGAGGCCGTTAGCGACTGCAAGATTCGTCGCGTCTCGCGTCGCAGCTTCCAGCAGGAAGTGTCGCGTTGCGACGATATTCGTCCTGCGTATATCGAACTTCTCTGCCGCGAGAACGCAGCAGCCAACGACCAGATGGTACTCCTTTCCAAGAAGAACGCCGAGGAACGTCTCTGCAGCTTCATCATCAAGCTTGCCTCATGGCCTGGGACGCGCCGCATGAATGTTCTGAGTGTTCCGATGAACCGGCAGGACATTGCGGACTATCTCGGCCTGACCATCGAAACCGTGTCTCGGACGATAACAAAGCTTGCCGCACGCGCTGTCCTGGCCGCCGAAGGACGCCACGACCTGAAGATCATCAGCATGGACAAGCTCGTCCGGCTTTCCGGCGGGTCTGATGATTTTTCTGAGAAAACCTGCCATAGGGTCAATCTACACTGATCCAAGGAGCGGCCATGCCCCATCGTCTAATCTCGCCGCGCACCGCGTCTTCGCAGGAACTTGACGCGCTCGTGCATGTTCTTGATGGGGCGGACATCATCATACACCGGCTCGAAGGCGCGATCACCCACTGGTCAATCGGCTGCGAGAACATGTACGGGTGGACGCGCGAGGAGGCGGTCGATGAACCGATCTTCGATCTCCTCGCAACGCGCTACCCAGCACCGCGAGAGGAAATCCTGGCTCAGTTGAAGACACGCGGCTTCTGGCAGGGCGAGGTCGTCCATCGTCACAAGAACGGCCATGACGTGGACGTGGCGTCCCGGTGCGTCCTCGTGAATCTGCCAGACGGACAGATGGCCGTCATCCAGGCGAACAGCGACATTAGTGCATTGAAGAAGGCGGAACGAGCTGTCAAATCCCGCGAGGCTCATCTGAGTTCCATCCTTGAGACCGTTCCGGACGCGATGATCGTCATCGACCAAAAGGGCATCGTGATGTCCTTTAGCAAGGCGGCCGAAGAACTCTTCGGGATGAGCGCGGATCGGATCTGCGGGAAGAATGTCAGCAACCTGATGCCGAATCCCTATCGGGATGCCCACGACGGCTATATCGACCATTATCTCGATACCGGCGAGAAGCGCATTATCGGTTATGGCCGCGTCGTCACGGGCCAGCGGGCCGACGGATCTCATTTCCCGATGGAACTACATGTCGGCGAGGCAACGGCAAATGGCGAACGTATCTTCACCGGGTTCGTCCGCGATCTGACCAGCCGCCTGAAAGTCGAAGAAGATTTGCGCCAGGCGCAAAAGATGGAAGCGGTCGGCCAGTTGACCGGCGGACTGGCACACGACTTCAACAATCTCCTGACCGTCATCAGCGGTAATCTGGAGATGGTGGAGGACAAGCTACCGGAAGGCTCACTGCGCGACATGCTCCGCGAGGCGCAGGATGCCGCCGACGACGGCGCGAAGCTTACCGGACAATTGCTCGCCTTCGGGAGACGGCAACCCCTCAGCCCGAAACAGGTGGATCTCGGCGGTCTTGTGACCGGCTTTTCGGACCTTCTGCGCCGTACTCTCGGCGAGAACATCAAGCTCTCCACTATCCTCACAGGCTCGCATTTCGAAGCGCTCGTTGATGGTTCGCAGCTCCAGAACGCCATCTTGAACATCGCGCTCAATGCCCGCGACGCCATGCCGAAAGGCGGCAGCCTGACTACGGAGGTTTCGCGCGTGCGCCTGGACGCGGACTACGCGAAGATGTACCCCGAAGTTCGCAGCGGTCATTTCGTATTGATTTCAATGACGGATACCGGTTCTGGAATGTCCGAAGAAGTCAAGAAACGTGCGGTCGAACCATTCTTCACCACCAAGGACGTTGGATCCGGTACCGGTCTCGGTCTCAGTATGGTGTACGGTTTCGTCAAGCAGTCGGGCGGTCATCTCCAGATCTACAGCGAGTTGGGTCACGGCACGACCGTTCGCATCTACTTGCCCGCTCTTGCCGAACCGAAAGCCGCTCAAACGGTTGCGACGGAAGCTGCCGAGACTCCGCTACCCCGCGGGACTGAGCTCGTGCTCGTGGTCGAAGACGACCCACGAGTGAGAAAGGTGGCGGTCGCCAGGTTGAAGGACATGGGCTACGGCGTGCTAGAAGCAGACAACGGGCGCACGGCGCTGGAAGTGCTTGCGGGGCATCCCGATGTCGCCCTGCTGTTCTCCGATATCGTCATGCCCGGCGGAATGACTGGCGATGAGATGGCAACGGAAGCGATCCGACAGCGTCCCGATCTGCGTGTACTTTTCACATCCGGTTATTCGGAACCCGCCCTAGCCTCCAAGGACGTTATCCCCGGCGCCCAGTGGCTTCGCAAGCCCTACACCGCGAAGGAGCTGGCAGGAAAGATCCGCGATCTTCTTGACCGAGTTTGAGCGCGAAGGAGACACTGACTTTTTCGCCTACGCTAATTCGTTAGCCCTTTGTTAATCCTGTTGCCCCATTTTGGGGGTCGCGTGGAAGAGGATAAGCTTCCCGCGACCCAAAAGAACAGGACGCTCTCCATGCAATCCCGCTCGAATTCGACCGCCGAGGTTCCCTACGACCAGCTTGCAAGGCGCGTGGAGGTACTGGAGGAGCGAATGCGCGCCCACTTCAGCGTCATCGCAATCCTGGGAGCCGCCGTCGCGGAATCGCCAAACAAACTCTTGGAAATGCTCACTGCATATCGGGATCGCCATCTTCCAGGCGAAAACCAGCAGACTCCCCCTCTCTGGTCGGATGTTGTGGTCGCCAATGAGGTGAACGCCATCATGAACGTCATCACTGCCCAGCAAGCTGGCCTTCGTGCGATCAAAGGCGGGATCGCGTAGTCACTCAAGCCGGCGAGTTTTGATAGGAACAATCCCGCCGCTTCGCCGCGTTCGAGTAAGCGGGATTCGCGAGCGCCCAGCACTAGCGCTTCTATATTGCGGTAGGGGGCGCGACGGGGCGCTGCACGTCGTGCTGTCCTGGTGCAGCGACCACAAGCCGCTTCGGGATTACTCGTGGACGTGGAGCCAAGGCGACGGCGATCCGAGTGGACGTGAGCGGGTTAAACCCAAGTCAGAATTACAAGAAGCTTTGAACCGTCATGCATGGCCAGGTCGCGATAGGAGAGGCAAACTTGGGAAGCGAATTGATGGCTGTACTTGATCGAAAGCAAATTCCCGCGTTTGGTTTTCGCGCTGAACATCGCTCGCGAAACTGCGGAGTGAGAGGAGCCCGAGGGTCGCGTCCTCGTCTACCTTATCGAGGCATCCAATGAGGCCAAAGAAAAAGCCCTGCGAAGTGGGTTGGCCGTCCAAATCTATCAGGGCCTGCTTCACCCCTTCTATCTCAACAAAGTGGGCGCGGGTTATTCTCAACTCTTTCGTGCGAATTTGACGCTTGTCAAAGAGCGGCGGTTTTGTATCGCATAGAACACTCCTCGAGGCCAAGGTTGGCCCGGTAACACAGGAGAATGCAATGCGTTTCAATATCGGTCTGATCACTGCAACCGCGGTTCTGATCGCATCGGCTGCGCCGCTGATGGCGGCCGACCATGAAGTTCACATGCTCAACAAGGGCGCAGACGGTGTGATGGTCTTCGAACCGGGCTTCGTCAAGGTCGCCCCTGGCGACACCGTCACCTTCATCCCGACCGACAAGAGCCACAATGTGGAGACCTACAAGGGTCTGATCCCGGAAGGCGCGGCTGATTTCAAGTCCAAGCCGAGCGAACAGTACCAGGCCAAGTTCGACGTCCCCGGCGCCTACGTCGTCAAGTGCACACCGCATGCTGGAATGGGCATGGTCGCGCTGATCCAGGTGGGCGACGCTCCGGCCAATCTCGACGCAATCAAGACAGCGAAGGTACCGAACCCGGTTCGCAAGCGTCTCGACGCCGATCTCGCACAGGTCACCCAGTAAATCTTAAGGCCGATGGCGGCCTCCCCAAGGGGCCGCCCCGCCAAGGAGACATTCATGTTCAAGCATGCCTCGATCGCAGTAGTCGCCGCCCTTTTCACCGTCGGGACCGCCTACGCACATGCCACCCTCGAGCAGACGCAGGCCAACCCGGGCAAGGCCTATAAGGCCGTCGTGCGCATTGGACACGGCTGCGAAGGCAAGCCGACAATCAAGGTTCGGATCAAGGTTCCAGAGGGCCTCCTCTCCGCGAAGCCGATGCCCAAGCCGGGCTGGACGATCGAAAAGATCAAGGGATCCTATGCCAAGACGTACGAGCTCTGGGGCGAGGCTGTTAAGGACGGCACGACTGAGATCGTTTTCTCGGGCAACAGCCTGCCTGATGACGAATACGACGAGTTTGTATTCCGAGGTACGGTGGCCAAGGAACTTCCCGTCGGTACCCGCGTATACGTCCCTATCGTTCAGGAGTGCACCGATGGTGCCGCCGAACGCTGGATAGAAATCCCCGCTGCGGGAAAAACGTCTGACGATTATGAAACGCCGGCGCCGTTCTTCGACGTCGTTGAGCAGCCCCGATCCTGAAAAAGGGAATGCCGCTCATGTGGCCTATCGCACGTGCGTGGGCGGCCCTCCCCATGCAAGCAGCAGTCCTGCTGGTCCTGCTGCTTTCAGCCCTTGTCCCAGCCTACGCATACGCTCACGCGGTGCTCCTCAACTCCTCTCCCGCAAACAATCAGATAGTGAACGAGGCGCCAGCGGAGATCCAGCTCCACTTCAACGAGCCCGTCAAAATTGTCCGCGCGAGTGCCCGGCTCGCTAACGACAAAAGCGTTGACCTCGAGTCTTCGGGCAGAGGCGCGGACATATCGCTTCGCCTTCCCTCGCTTGCCCGCGGTACCGTGATCGCCAGCTATCGCGTCGTGTCGGAGGATGGTCATCCCGTCGGGGGCGCCGTTGTTTTCCACGTCGGAGCGGCTTCAGCGGCTCCCGCCGGCCCGTCTGAAACACCTTCGGTCGTCCTTGGTGCGGTCATCTGGTTCGTTCACGTCGCATCAATCCTCCTTGTCGCGCACGTCGTCGGCGGAAGGCTGTTCTCCGCGCTCTTCAATCCGTCGGACGTTCGCGCGAAGAGACCACTGACGATGATCTCAGTGGGATCCGTTCTTCTTGCTTCGGGTCTCTATCTCCAGGGACTCGACGAGATTGGCGTGGGCTTCACGTTCGCCGGGGCAACGCCGCTGTCGACCGCCATTGGGGGCAATGTTGCAGTTGCCAACGGATTGTTTTTGATTACCCTCATTCTTGCCATTCTGCCGCCATTCAGAACCCGGTCGCTCACTGTGTCGACTGCAGTAATCGCCATGACGATCGCGTCGGCAGCATTCACATTCACCGGGCACAGCGCACTTGCCACCCCTCCGTGGCTGGCGAAGACCTGCATCTTTTTCCACGGCGGAATACTTCTGTTCTGGATCGGGAGTCTGCCGCCGCTCTGGCGTTTAAGCCGCCATCCCTCTCGGCAGATGTCCCTGAAAGCCTTTTCCGCAGCAATACCAGCTCCGTTCGTCGCGATGTTGGTCGCTGGCCTTACTCTTGCTGCCCTTGAGCTTCCCGACCTGGGTTCGATACTGGATTCGATTTACGGCCGCGTGCTTGTCGTCAAGATCGGCCTGGTAGCGTTGCTGTGCTTTCTCGCGGCCTATAACCGGTTCTGGCTTACCGCCCCGGCCATACAGGGGGACGTCGCGGCCCGCGGGCGACTTCGGACCAGCATATCGGCAGAAATCGTGCTTGCTGTCGCCATTGTAGGCACCGCCTCTCTATGGCGCTTCGCAGGCCCTGACCAGTTCCAGTACGCTCCTCTGCACCCTGTCTCGATCCACATTCATACCGACAGGGCGATGGCCGAGTTCGAATTGAAGCCGAAATCTCATGACGCCGCGAGCGTGCATGTCACGATCCTCGCATCTGACTTCGCACCGATGCATCCTAAGGCCGTCACACTACGGCTTTGGAACCCCGCTGCAGGTGTCGAACCGATAAAGTACGAGCTAGCTGAATCCAAGGATGGCGGATGGGAAACTGAGGATGTCCCCTTCCGAGCCCCCGACGGATGGAAGGTCGACGTGCAGGTCCTGATAGACGATTTCACTACCGCGCATCTCGAAGCTGATCTAGACGAGGGCGTAGAAGCAGCGGACTCCAATGATGCGGGCGCAGATCCTGAATTTCCCAAGGCTGAAGCTTCATCGACGGCCTATGAAAGATAGGTCGGGCGAAATGGATAACTATTTGCTTTTTGTGCTTTCCGTTCTCGACAATGGCGACGAGCGAACCTTCGTGACGGACGAGGTTCGGCTCGTAGGCGACAACCTTGTGGCGCTCCTGGGCGAGACGGCGCAGTCCTTCAAAATGGGCGATGTCGTGGACCTCGCCCTCGTTGACCTCGCCGCGGTCCACTGTCGAAGCGAACCTCCCCGATCAAGTCGAGACCAACCGCCATCAGACCCGTGATCGCACGCGCGGTTATCGCCGTAGCTGCCTCCCCCCGCGGTAAGTTCTGCAGCTCGAGGTGGGCTTTGCGACCGTTGGGCAGGCGAGCTCCACTCTGACCGTGTCGGACCGACCAGTGCACTGAGTGCCGAAGTCCGCCGAATTGCCCCTGCTTTCGGCGCAGGTCAAAGCGGGCTGTAGCTCAAATCGTTAGCAGGCGGCGGCGTTAGCCGGACGCGCCAGTGTTGCGACTGCGGTGAAATAAAAGGGCTACGCAGGTGATCTTGCACATCGGTTCCGGATCCTTTGAAGACTTCCTCTCATCATGAAGGGAGACGCCGGCGGCTGCTTGCGCCGGCGCAATGAAGAGACATTTGTGAGCGCGCTTCAACTTTTGCCGGAATAGACCGAGCGCTTCGTCAAATAAATGAGGCCGGAGAAAATTATCAGGAATACCATTACCATTAAGCCAGTTCGCTTACGCTCCTCGAGATGCGGTTCGGCAGCCCACATGAGGAAGGCGGACACATCACGAGCGTACTGGTCGACCGTCTGGGGCGATCCGTCGTCGTACGTGACCTGATCGTCGGAGATCGGCTTTGGCATGGCGAGTGCTGCCGCGTGAGCGAAATAGGGATTGTAGTTTGTCCCGTCCGCAATTTCGAGGCCCGCCGGAGGCGTTTCGTCATATCCCGTCAGTAGCGAGTAGATGTAGTCAGGCCCCCCTTCCTGATATCCGCCGACGCCCGGTAACATGTCGATAACAAACTGTGGGAAGCCGCGAGTAATGCCTCGCGCCTTGGCAATCAGCGAAAAGTCGGGCGGAGGAGCACCGTTGTTAGCAGCGGCGGCGGCCTCGGTGTTCGCAAATGGTGAAGGGAAGTGGTCGGAGGGTACCGCTTTGCGGGTGAACATCTCACCGTTGGCATCCGGGCCGTCCTGCATCTCGTAATTCGCAGCGAAAGCCTTTACCTGCTCGTCGTTGTAGCCCAGATCCGCGAGCGAGCGAAAGGGCACCATCTTCATTGAGTGGCAGGCAGAACAGACTTCGGTGTAGACCTTCAAACCGCGCTGGAGTTGAGCCTTGTCGTAGTGACCCGTGAAGCCCGCAAACGACCAATCGATCTCTTTTGGATGCCTCAGGGGATAATGCGGTGTCGTCCCTTCCGCATGAAGCGCGGCCGGTTGGTGGGGCGCCTCTTCGGAGCGGACGGATTGCGCGAGCAGCGCCACGGCCGCGGTGACGATCGCCGAAATCAATTTGATCATGTGTCAGTTCCTGTCAAACGCCTGATGGTTCGCAGCCTTAGCCGAGGCAGTCTTGTTGCGCTTTTCAAGCACGGCTTCCGTGATCGAGTTCGGCACACGGCGCGGCGTCTCGACGAGACCCAGCACCGGCATGACGACCAGGAAGAAGGCGAAGTAAAGCAGCGTACAGATCTGCGAGATCGTGGTGTAAAGGCCTTCCGCCGGCTGCGAACCGAGCCAGCCGAGGATGATCGCGTTGATCACGAACAGCCAGTAAGCCATCTTGTACCACGGACGATAAACCGCCGAA
>NZ_LXKO01000010.1:120568-120697 GCF_001692185.1 Rhizobium sp. AC44/96 | reverse complement strand
TGAGTAGTTGGTTTAGAATTGATGTAGATCCTCTCATCGATCCTTTATATAGGATGTACTTTGTTTCTATGTGTTTCTATGATTGTGTGTAGTGCTTTTAGTTTTTTTGTTTTTTGTTTTTTTTTTTTC
>NZ_LXKO01000010.1:0-120522 GCF_001692185.1 Rhizobium sp. AC44/96 | reverse complement strand
AGATGTGTATAAGAGACAGCTACTTGTGCATAAAAGAAAATGCCGGAACGAAATGACGTTCCGGCATTTTCTGTTTTCAGGCTCAGCCTTGTTGCCCGAGCTTAGGTCGCATCAAGGCTTGGTTGTATCAGTCGACGGTGCGGGCTGCGTCGTCGTGGCTGGCGGTGTCGCCGGCATCACGGGCTTGGGAGCAGGCTCGCTGATCGGTGGTGGTGTCGTGGACGCCGTAGTCTCGGGATCGGTCTTGGATCCACCGCCCCATTGCGACCAGGCAAAGCCAGCAACCGCGATGATGGCGATGATCGCAACCCAGGTGCCCCAACCGCCGCCTGAACTACGGCTGCGAATCGGCGGGGTTCGAAGATCTGATTCTCTGTCGTTCGGGTCGTAAGTCATATGCTTCCTCCGTGCCTTTACTAGGCAAGGAACTCCAACGGACGCGCTTTGTTCCCAAAACAGGCCAGAGTTCCGTCAATGGTTACGGAAGTCGCGGGGCGTTGGGCAGACCAGGCGTGAGCGCCATGCTGGGAGAAGTGCTGGAAATGTTGCGAACGATCCTCACCAGACGCGAAATCAAGACTTCATCTAAGTCTCTGAAAACACGTGGTGAGAGCGTCGGGGTTCGAACCCGAGACCTACTGATTAAAAGCAAGTTGGTCTAATTTTTACTACCGCGACATCATTCCGCATCACGATTGTTAGTATCGGTTTCCCAAAACTAAACAGCTTTTGCTGTGCCGGAATAGGATACGTTTTTCAAACCGATACCAATACCGTGACCAACTTTTGAGCGTCCGTGACCGACTGATAGGTGATCGGAGCGAAGTATTCCCAAATGGGTATACTTGGTGTACAATCTGGAACGCATTGATACTATTGAGAAAATAAATTATTTCTAAGGTTAAACCATAATGATCCGTGTATTGATCCCTATAAGTGGCGGAAAAGATAGTCAGGCGACGCTTTGCAGCATTACAAGCCGGAGGAGGTCCGTGCATTATTTTGCGATACGCAATTTGAGCACCCGCTAACATATGCTCACGTGGAAAAGCTGCGAACGCTCTACGGCAACATCCAGATTGATACCGTGTGCGCCGGATCGGTAGAGCAGCAAGCGCTAAAGCACGGACGGTTCCCTGGTGGCGGCGCACGCTTTTGTACCGAGGAACTGAAAATCTGGCCAACCAAGCGATACGCCGCTGACTTAGCCCGAGCCCAAGGGTCGCGCCTTGGCCACAAGAGGAAGCGCATTTCAGCGTCCGACAGTGGAGGATTTGAAATCTGGTACGGGATGCGGCTTAACGAGAGCACCGAGCGAGCGAACCGTTACGCAGGAAAGGTCTGTAATGAGGTCTACCAGCCGCACGAGGTTATGAAGAAATACCCGCAATATCTCGGCAAGCTGGGTGTGCGGTTTCGTCTTGCGGTCCTAGACTGGTCCGAAGCGGACGTGTTGGATTTTTTGAGCGGCGAGGAGAATCCGCTCTACGCGCAAGGCTTCCCCCGCGTCGGCTGCTTTCCTTGTCTAGCGAGCGGTGACAAATGGAAAGTGAAGGCGTTTCAGCATGACGATTTCGGACAGCAGCAACACCGAAAGGTGATTCGAATCGGCCAGCAGATCGGCAAGAGCGTATACACGTCGAAGGGATGCATTCGGTCAGCCGCAAACGATAACGTTCAGTTTGACGGCTGCGCCGTATGCGCCATCTAACAGGCTGATCGGAAATTTATTCGAATGATCTGGCGTGATGGGTTTTCGATACCGCTACCAATACCGATACTAATTTCGCTGATTTTGGTATCGGTTTGGTGGTGGCTGCGCTGGGGTTCGAACCCAGGACCCTTTGATTAAAAGTCAAATGCTCTACCAGCTGAGCTACGCAACCGTACCAATTTCCGTAGCGTCTTGAGCAACTGATAGATTTAGCAGCTTGACGCTGTTTAAAAATCAGTTGCTCTACCGGCTGAGCTACGCTCTCCCTCGGTCCGAGGCTCAAATGCCGCCCCGGCTGGAAGTGCGCGGAACATATGCAGACGACCCATTGCGGTCAACCAAAAAATCTACGTTTCCTGTGCATTAGGCACAATTCTTGCGGCGGGTCTGCAAATGAAGGCCCGCGCCGAAGCGCGGGCCGTTCATACAAGCATCAATGTTTGCCCTTGTTGCCTTGCTGGCCGGGCTTCATCTGCTGCTCATGCTTCTTGCTCTGATCGTCGCGGGAACCGGACGACGACATGTTGCGCTCACTTCCGGAGCTTCCTGCACTCTTGTGGCTCTGTTGGCCGGATTTGACGTGCTGATCGTGGGTTCCGCCTTGATTTGCCATTTCGGTCTCCTTGGGTTTGAAAAGGTGAGGCCACGCCGACCCCACGGTCTTAAACCCTGCGGCCAAAGCGCGGTTCCGCAATTTAATATTTCGTGATGGTCAGATGCAGTCATCATGCGGTCGATTGCCGGTGACGGGACTGCCCCGCTGACATCCAACGGCGAATAATGCGCGGAGCGCCAGATTGTTCCAGAGAAATGCCGAAATAAATCAATGCCTTCGATGCTTCACAAACACGTGTGCTGCACTAACTATCTCTTTATCGAAGGAGATTGCCATGACCGAAGTGCATGAACAGAAACCATCCCAGACACGCAAGGTTCTGCGTGGCCGTCCTTATAGCCTTTCAGAGTTCGCCCGGAAGTATCGGCTTGATGAGGAGGAGGCCGAGCGCCTCTTTCAGAAGTTCGGGCCTTCCGCCATGGAGCTTGATTTGCTGATGGCAGCCAAGCGCCGTCCACCGGTGTCGCTGGCAGCTCTCGGCGTGTAGCGAAGCAGCTGCGCTGCCTTGTTTCAAGGCAGGGGTGAGGAGCGCCGTTCTCTCGTCTTTCTGGATCGAGAGGACGGCCTCTTTTTAGAGAGACAGCGTCGCGCGCCACCGGTCGAAACCGGACTCTGATTACCAAGATTTCATTTCCCTTTCCGACCTCGCCGTGCCAAGGCGGTCATGGTGCTAATCGCCCGTTCAGCTTCACGTTGTTATTCGGTAGCTCGCGGCCGCATTGGCCGCATACCGATCGAGGCCCGAATGAACGACATTGCAAACACCAGCCAAACGAAAACCAGTGGCGGCGGCGCGGATCTCGCAGCCGCTCTTGCCGCGTCCGAGCGGCAACAGAAGGGGCGCTGGTTCAGACGTTTGCTGGTGCTTCTTCTCGTGGTGCTTGCCATCGGCACGGGCGTCTATGCCTACTCCAGTCGTGGGACCAGCCAGCTGACCTATATCACGCAGCCGGCCAAGCGCGGCGACTTGACCGTGCTTGTCACGGCGACGGGCTCCGTGCAGCCGACAGAGCAGGTAGACATTTCCAGTGAGCTTTCCGGGACGGTTCGCGATGTCAACGTTGATTACAACAGCGAGGTCAAGGCGGGCGAGGTGCTGGCGGTGCTCGACACCAACAAGCTCGAGGCAGACGTGAAGAGCACCCGTGCCAAGCTCGATTCGGCAAAGGCCAATGTGGTCAAAGCGACTGCCGATCTCCAATCCGCTCAAAGTTCCTACGAGCGCTATCGCAATCTGGTTCAGAGCAATGTGACGACCCAACAGAGCCTTGAGGATGCGCGCTACAAGTATGATTCTGCCGTGGCGGCAAAGGAAATCAACGAAGCAGCCGTGTTGTCTGCGGAGGCAGATCTTCAGCTTGCCGAAGTTAATCTGGCGAAGGCCAAGATCATTTCGCCGATCGACGGTGTGATCCTGACGCGGTCGGTCGACCCCGGGGCGACCGTTGCCGCTTCGCTTTCGGCGCCGGTTCTGTTCGTCATTGCTGGCGATCTGCGCAAGATGGAGCTTCAAGTAGATGTCGACGAGGCCGACGTTGGCCAGGTCGCCGTGGGCCAGAAAGCAACGTTCACAGTCGACGCCTATCCTGATCGTACATTTCCCGCCGAGATCAAGCAGATACGCTTTGCGTCAGAGACCACGAACAATGTGGTGACTTACAAGGCGATCCTCTCCGTGGACAATGCCGATCTGCTGTTGCGCCCCGGCATGACGGCGACCGCCGACGCCACCGTCGAAGCGGTCAAGGACACGCTCATGGTTCCGAACGCAGCACTTCGCTACGCACCACCTGCTGCGGACTCGCCGCGCCGCGGTGGTCTATTCGGCTTTCTCCGGCCACCCCGCATGGGACCGCGCACGGGCAATCAGGGCGGTGAAGCGCTGACCGGGGCAAAGCGAAGGGTCTGGGTGCTCAAGGCAGGCAAGCCGGCGCCCATGGTCATTCAGGTCGGGTCGTCGGACGGACAGTTCACGCAGGTCGTCTCCGGCGATCTGAAGGAAAACGATGCTTTGGTCGTCGATTCCACCGAGCAATCGAAGTAGGCGGACGCGCGATGACCACGCCGCCAATCATCGAATTCAGGCAGGTATCCAAGATCTATGGTCAGGGAGAGGCGGCCATCCGTGCGCTCGACCGCGTCGATCTCTCGATATCGGAGCGCGAATTCGTTGCCATCATGGGGCCGTCGGGCTCCGGCAAATCCACCGCCATGAACATACTCGGCTGTCTCGATGTTCCGAGCGCCGGCGACTATCTGTTTCAGGGTATTCCGACACGGGGATTTAATCGCAGCCAGTTGACCCTGCTGCGCCGGCACATGCTCGGTTTCGTGTTCCAGGGCTTCAATCTTTTGCCCAGGACATCGGCCGTGGAGAACGTCGAGTTGCCGCTGATCTATCGCGGCATGCCGGGCGCCGAGCGGCATCGCCGCGCGAAGGAAGCGCTGGCGCTGGTCGGTCTGTCCGGGCGCGAGCATCACAAGACGCAGGAGTTGTCGGGCGGCCAGCAGCAACGCGTGGCCATCGCCCGTGCCATCGTCACGCAGCCGTCATTGCTCCTTGCGGACGAACCGACCGGCAACCTCGACACCAAGACCAGCATCGAGATCATGGACCTGATGACGCGGCTGAACCGCGAGCAGGGCATCACCATTGTCATGGTCACCCACGAGCCCGACATCGCCGCCTACGCGCAGCGTCTGCTGCGCTTCGTCGATGGCAAGCTGGAGGCGGAGACCACCAAAAGCGGGGAGGCGGCACATGTTCTTTGAAACGTTGAAGCTTGCTCTGCGGGCGATCAGCCGCAATATGCTGCGTTCATTTCTGACCGTGCTGGGCGTGGTCATCGGTGTTGCAGCCGTCATAGCGCTCGTCACCATCGGCAACGGCACGACCGCCCAGGTTACGTCGGAACTGTCGCGGCTGGGCACCAACATGCTGTTTGCGCGGCCTGGCCAGTTCGGCCCGGGCAGGGCCAGTTCCGAGGCTAGGCGCTTTACCGTTGCGGATGTGGATGCCATTCGTGACCAGGTTGGTGGTCTGCGGGCGGTGGCGCCGCTCAACCAGACGACAGCGACTGTGATCTATGGCGGTCAGAGCCATTCGACCACTGTCATGGGGACCACGAACGACTACTTCGTCGCTCAGGATTGGGACATGGCCGTTGGCCGCACGTTCGAAGCCGCGGAAGAGCGTGGCCGCGCGCGCTGCATCCTGGGCGAGACAGTGCGCTCGCAACTTTTTGGCGCCGCCGACCCCACCGGCCAGCAGATCCGTGTCGGCAAGGTGTCCTGCGGGGTGATCGGCGTTCTCGCAAAGCGCGGCCAGTCCGGCATGGGCAACGATCAGGACGATGTCGTCGTCATGCCGGTCAAGGTGTACCAGCGCCGGATCGGCGGCAGGGCCAACGCCAACGTGTCTATGATCGTGATCTCCGCCCGCGACGGGGTCTCGACCTCCAAGGTTCAGTCCGAAACCGAAAACCTGCTGCGCGAACGCCGCAAGATCATTCCGGGCCGTGAGGACGACTTCAACGTCAACGACATGACGCAGATCGCCGAAGCGATGACCGGCACGACGACGCTTCTGACCAGTCTCCTCGGGGCGGTCGCCGCCATCAGCCTTTTGGTAGGAGGCATCGGCATCATGAATATCATGCTGGTGTCCGTCACCGAGCGCACCAGGGAGATCGGTATCAGGCTGGCGATCGGCGCGCTGGAAGGGCAGGTGCTGCTGCAATTCCTCGTGGAGGCTGTCGCCCTGTCCATCTTTGGCGGAATGACAGGCATCTTGCTCGGCCTGGGGCTCGGCTTCGGCGCCGTGACGCTCCTCAAGGTGCCGTTTGTCGTCAGTCCGGTGATGATCGGGGTCGCGTTTGCGTTCTCCGCGGCGATCGGCATGATCTTCGGCTACTTCCCCGCAAGGCGGGCAGCTCAGCTCAATCCGATCGAAGCGCTTCGGCACGAATGATGGCCGGCGCACGGCGCTCCAACGGCTCTGATATATCAAGGCAACCTGCCATTGCATTCGCGCGATGTCTGCTTATGATATATCAGAGCGAAACATGGGAATGCGATGCAGAACTCACAGAGCCATCTGGCCTATCTGGCGCTGGAGCATGCGATCGTAACGTTGGCGTTGCAGCCCGGCGCGCTCGTAACCGAAAAGCAGCTCATCGATCTTGCTGGCCACGGTCGCACGCCGGTACGTGAAGCAATCCAGAAGCTGGCATGGCAGCGCCTCATCTTCGTCAGGCCGCGGGTCGGTCTTCAGGTCGCTGAGATCAAGCCCGGCGACCATAGCCATGTGATGCAGGTGCGCCGGGAGTTGGAGCCGATTGCCGCGGCACTCGTTGCCGAACATGCCACAGAAGCGCAGCGAAACCAGCTCGTTGAATGCGCCCGCGCGATGGCGGATTGCGCGATCAGCGGCGACCTTGCCGCATTCTTCTCGGCGGACAAGGCCTTCGACGAAATCCTCGAGGAGGCATGTCCCAACGCGTTCATCACCTCGGCGCTGGCGCCAGTACAGACGCATTCACGCCGGCTGTGGTACTCGACGGCAAGTCCCGATCGGATGGACCGATCGATCTCGCTCCATGTCGCCGTTATCCGCGCGATCCAGCAAGGCAATGCGGCCGAGGCCGCCAAGGTCATGACCGTGCTGATCGACTATCTCGGCCACAAATAAAAACGGCCCCGTTTCCGGAGCCGTGATCCTAGGAGAATGTTGGCGTCTTAGCCGACGAAGGCGCGCTCGATGACGAACTCAGCGGGTTTGCTGTTTGCGCCCTCGTTGAGGCCGGCTTTTTCCAAAAGTTCCTTGGTGTCCTTCAGCATTGCGGAAGAGCCGCAGATCATGCCGCGGTCGATCGAGGGATCGAGCGGGGGGACGCCAAGATCTGTGAAGAGCTTGCCGGATTCGATCAGATCCGTGATGCGGCCGCGATACTCGAAGTCTTCGCGCGTGACGGTCGCGTAGTGACGCAGCTTGTCGCCCACGACTTCCTTGAGAAGTTCATCGTTCTGGATTTCATGCACGAGGTCGAAACCGTACTTCAACTCCGCAATGTTGCGGGTCGTGTGGGTGAGGATGACTTCCTCATACTTTTCGTAGGTTTCGGGATCACGGATCAGGCTGGCGAAGGGCGCAATGCCGGTGCCGGTCGAGAACATGTAGAGCCTGCGGCCCGGCGTCAGTGCGTCGAGCACGAGCGTGCCGGTCGGCTTCTTGCGCATCAGCACCTGATCGCCGGGCTTGATGGCCTGAAGGTGCGAGGTCAGCGGGCCGTCCTGAACCTTGATCGAGAAGAATTCGAGTTCTTCCGACCAAGCAGGGCTAGCGATCGAGTAGGCGCGGAAGATCGGCTTGCCTTCGACCATCAACCCGATCATCGCAAATTCGCCGGAGCGGAAGCGGAAGCCCTGCGGGCGCGTCATGGTGAAACGGAACAGGCTATCCGTATAGTGTGTGACGCTGAGCACGGTCTCGGCGTAGACGCCGGCAGGAATCGGGGAGGCGAAGTCTTCGGTCTTTGCAGGGGCGTTCATTGCAGTGTCGGATCCCGTAATTCGTCGGATGATCTTTTCGATGCGAGCCAGATATTACAAATAGGCCTTCGGATAAAGGTATTCCATTCTTTCTGAAGCGACTTGCACGAAATATGCGTGTCACGCTCAGGATTCAGACTGCCCGTAATCCTTCGTCGCTTTTGCGCTGGCGAAGCGATGCAAAGGATGCATATTAGGCAAAAATCGCGCCGGCCGGGTGCGAATGCCTTTGGCAGCTCGGGGAAACATGAAGATTTTCAACTATAAGCGCGTGCCCTATGCGGAGATGCGTGCGTTTTCCGTCCATATTCTGACGGCGTCCGGATCGTTTCTGGCATTCCTTGGTGTCGTGGCCGCGGCGGAGCATCGCTTCATAGATATGTTCTGGTGGCTGGGACTTGCACTCCTTGTCGACGGTATCGATGGCCCGATCGCACGCAAGGTGAAGGTCAAGGAAGTTCTGCCGAACTGGTCGGGTGACACGCTCGATAACATCATCGACTACGTGACCTACGTATTGCTGCCGGCATTCGCACTCTACCAGAGCGGAATGATCGGCGAGCCGTGGTCCTTCGTCGCCGCCGGCATGATCGTCGTTTCGAGCGCGATCTACTATGCCGATATGGGCATGAAGACTGACGAGTACTTCTTTTCAGGTTTCCCGGTCGTCTGGAACATGATTGTCTTCACACTCTTTGTCATGGATGCGAGCGCGGTGACGGCGTTGACCGTGGTGATTGTTTCCGTCGTGCTCACATTCCTTCCGATCAATTTCCTGCACCCGGTCCGCGTGAAGCGCTTGCGCACGCTGAACCTCGGCGTCTTCTTCCTTTGGTCGGCGCTCGGGATGTACTCGCTGTTGATGCATTTCAATATGCCACATTGGGCGCTTGTGCTGTTCATTCTGAGCGGTATCTACCTCTACTGCATAGGCGCCGTTCTGCAATTCTTCCCGGCGCTTGGACGCAACGAGTAGGAAGCGGAAAATGGTCAGGACACAGGCAGTAACGTTCAGCAAAACCGGTGGACCCGACGTCCTCGAGTATGTTGATATCGATCTGCCGCCGCCCTCGTCTGGAGAGGTCCAGATCCGGCACGCTGCTATCGGCCTGAACTTCATTGACGTCTATTTCCGAACCGGTCTCTACAAGACGCCGCACCTTCCCTTTGTCACGGGCAAGGAGGCGGCCGGAACGGTGACATCAGTTGGTCCCGATGTGGACGGCTTTGCGGTTGGTGACCGTGTTGCATATGCCGGATCTGACGGTGCCTACAGCGTCGAACGCAATATCGAGACGAAACATCTCGAGAAGGTGCCGGATGGGATCTCGCTGGAAACGGCTGCCTCGATGATGCTGAAAGGCATGACGGCGCAATACCTGCTGAACCGGACGTTCAAGGTCGGTCCTGAGACGACCATCCTGTTTCATGCCGCAGCGGGCGGCGTCGGGTTGATCGCCGGCCAATGGGCAAAGGCGCTCGGGGCGAGGGTCATCGGGACGGCAGGCTCGAAAAGCAAGGTGCGACTGGCGCTCGATCACGGCTACGACCACGTGATCGATTACAACACCGAGAATTTCGTCGAGCGGGTCCACGAGATCACGGGCGGCGAGGGTGTGGACGTCGTCTACGATTCCATCGGTCGCGACACCTTCCCGCAGTCGCTCGACTGTCTCAAGCGTCTCGGCATGTTCGTCTCCTTTGGCCAGTCGTCGGGTCCTATCGAGAACTTCACGTTGGCGATGCTCGCCCAGAAGGGATCGCTGTTTGCAACCCGGCCGACGCTTTTCACCTATATCGCGACGCGCCACGAGCTAACTGATTGTGCAAACGCATTATTTGATGTTGTTTCGAGCAACAAAGTGCGTATCAATATCAATCAAACCTATCCGTTGCGCGAGGTTGGACGCGCCCATGCGGATCTGGAATCCAGGAAAACTACCGGAACTACGCTGCTGATCCCATAATGATCCTGAAGGGGCAGGTCAGCAGAGGGAAATGAGGGGAACGTGTCGTTAGCGAGTGTGCCGGCTTCCGGCGCGTTATTGTCGGTGCAGAAGCTGACGAAGCTGTTTGGCAGCTTTGCCGCATGCAGCCACATCGACCTCGATATCGCGCCGGGCGAGATCCATGCACTTCTTGGTGAAAACGGCGCGGGTAAATCCACGCTGGTCAAGATGCTGTTCGGCGTCCTAGACCCAAGCGAAGGGCATATCGTCTGGGAGGGGCGGCCGGTGTCGATCGCGTCGCCGGGCGATGCGCGCAAGCTTGGCATCGGCATGGTGTTCCAGCACTTTTCGCTGTTTGAAGCACTGACCGTCGCTGAAAACATTGCGCTGTCGCTCGACGACGGCATCCCGATCGGCAAGATCGCCGAGGAAGCCAGGGCGCTTTCGCGGGCCTATGGTCTCCCGCTCGATCCCTACGCCCATGTCGCCGATCTCTCGGTTGGAGAACGTCAGCGCATCGAGATCGTCCGCGCGCTGCTGCAAAACCCGAAGCTTATCATTCTTGATGAACCGACCTCCGTTCTGACGCCGCAGGAGGCCGACAAGCTTTTCGAGACGCTGTTCAAGCTCAAGGCCGAGGGACGTTCCGTTCTCTACATCAGCCATCGCCTGGAAGAGGTGCAGCGCATCTGCGACCGCGCCACGGTACTGCGTCACGGCAAGGTGACGGGTGCCTGCGATCCGCGCCAGGAGACGCCTGCTTCGCTTGCGCGGATGATGGTTGGAAACGACATCGCCGCCGTCACGCATCCCGATCGCGGCAACAAGGGTGACGTGCAACTCGCCGTCTCCAACCTTTCGGTCGCTGCTCGCACGCCTTTCGCCATGCCGCTCAGAGACGTGTCGCTGGCGGTTCGCTCGGGCGAGGTTCTGGCGATCGCCGGTGTGGCCGGCAACGGCCAGGGCGAGCTTTTCGACGCGCTTTCCGGCGAGTATCCGGTATCGACGTCCAACGCGATCACCATTCGCAACAAGCCAGTGGGCACGCAGGGGATTACCGCCCGCCGCCTGCTTGGCGCAGGCTTTGTTCCCGAGGAGAGACACGGCCACGCTGCCGTCTCCGCCATGAAACTGTCCGACAATCTGGTCCTAGCGCGCAGTCAGTCCGACCGGAAGGCGTTTCTCGGCGGCGCCTTCCTCAAGATCATCCGCAGAAGCGCAGTGAAGAATGCCGCGAAACGCATCTCCGAGGAGATGGACGTGCGCAAGAGCGGCGAAGACCCCGCCGCGGGTTCGCTTTCGGGTGGCAACCTGCAGAAATTCATCGTCGGCCGCGAGCTCGACCGGCAGCCCGCGGTTCTGGTCGTGAACCAGCCGACCTGGGGTGTCGACGCAGGCGCCGCCAGCCGCATCAGGCAGGCACTGGTCGACCTGGCGCGCAACGGTTCGGCCGTCGTCGTCATCAGCCAGGATCTCGACGAGATATTCGAGGTCGCGACCGAAATCTCCGTCATCTCCGAAGGGCGGCTCTCGCAGCCGTTTGCGGCAGGCGAACTGACGCGCGAAAAGATCGGCCTGCTGATGGGCGGGCTGCATGAAAGCAAGGCCGCGCCGGTGGCTGACGCGGAGACCGACCATGCGCATTGAACTCGAAAAGCGTCCCCAGGCATCCAAGCTATATGGCTTCGTCTCGCCGCTTCTCGCTCTCGTCCTGACGCTGGCTGCCGGCGCGATCATGTTCGCGATCCTGGGCAAGAATCCCGTCGAAGCGCTGGACGCATTCTTTCTGGAGCCTCTGCTCGAGGTCTGGTCGCTGCACGAACTGGCCGTCAAGGCCGCGCCGCTGATCCTGATCGCGGTTGGTCTTGCCGTCTGCTACCGCTCGAACAACTGGAATATCGGTGCGGAAGGGCAGTTCACCATTGGCGCCATCACAGGCTCGATCCTGCCGATCGTGTTTACCGAATGGCATTCGCCACTGGTCCTGCCGCTGATGCTGATCATGGGGGCGATCGGTGGGGCGTTGTTCGCTGCAATCCCCGCGCTTCTCAAGGCGCATTTCAACACGAACGAAATTCTCTCGAGCCTGATGCTGGTCTATATCGCCCAGCTGTTTCTCGACTGGCTCATCCGTGGCGCCTGGCGCAATCCGCAAGGTTTCAATTTCCCTGAAAGCGTACCGTTCCCGCCGGAAGCGACCTTGCCCGCCATCTGGGAAGAGTCGGGCCGCGCCCATTGGGCTGCGGTCTTTGCGATCGTCGCCGCCTTCTTGGTCTGGTTCATGCTGAAATTCACCTTGCGAGGCTTCGAGATCGTCGTTCTCGGCCAATCGGAGCGAGCAGGGCGCTTTGCCGGATTCTCGTCGAAGAAGATGATCTGGTTCAGCTTCCTGTTCTCAGGAGCGCTCGCTGGGCTTGCCGGCATTTCCGAGGTATCCGGATCGATCGGTCACCTTCAGCCGGCCATTTCGCCCGGCTACGGCTTTACGGCGATCATCGTCGCCTTTCTCGGTCGTCTCAATCCGCTCGGCATCATCGCATCAGGACTGGTGCTGGCGCTGACTTACCTCGGTGGTGAGGCGGCACAGCTTTCGATCGGAGTGTCCGACAAGGTCACACGCGTCTTCCAGGGGCTGCTGCTGTTCTTCGTGCTGTCTTGCGACACCCTCATCTACTACAAGATCCGCATCGTCTGGTCGCGGCTGCGGGGAGGCGTCGCATGAGCATCTTCGAGGCAATCCTTCTGACGGTCATCACGGCCTCGACACCGCTTGTCATCGCAGCCCTCGGCGAACTCGTTGCCGAGCGCTCGGGCGTCCTCAACCTTGGGGTTGAAGGCATGATGATCATGGGGGCCGTCGCAGCCTTCGCGGGCGCGCAGGTTACGGGCTCGCCCTACATCGGGCTGCTGGCCGGGATTGGCGCAGGCGCTGTCTTCTCCCTGCTGTTCGGCTTCCTGACGCTGACGCTCGTCGCCAATCAGGTCGCGACCGGTCTGGCGCTGACGATCCTTGGCCTTGGCGTGTCGGGGATGCTTGGCGAAAGCTATGTCGGTGTTCCCGGTGTCCGCCTTTCGCCGATCGTATTCCCTTATCTCTCCGATATTCCGCTGATTGGTTCCGTTCTCTTCCGCCAGGATCTGACGTTCTACCTGTCGCTGGCACTGGTATTTGGGATCAGCTGGTTTCTCTTCCGCAGCCGCACCGGGCTCAAGCTGCGCGCCATCGGCGATAGCCACGGCTCGGCTCATGCGCTTGGCATCAACGTCATCCGCACGCGTTATCTGGCGGTCATGTTCGGCGGCGCCTGTGCGGGGCTGGCCGGTGCGCAGCTGTCGCTGGTCTATACGCCGCAATGGGTGGAGAACATGTCGTCCGGTCGTGGCTGGATCACTTTGGCGCTGGTCGTCTTCGCATCCTGGCGCCCATGGCGCGTTTTCGCAGGCGGCTATCTCTTCGGCGCTGTCACGATCCTGCAGCTGCACGCGCAGGCATTCGGGGTCGGCATACCGGCACAATTTCTGTCGATGCTGCCTTACGCCGCGACTATTGTGGTTCTTGTCATCATTTCTCATAATCGCCGCACGACGTTGATCAACACGCCTGCGTCGCTGGGAAAGCCTTTCGTCCCGGAACGTTAAACAGAAGAATGAGACGGGCTTCCGGAAACTTCAAACCAACAGGGGTTATCATGAAAAAACTAGCACTCGCATTTGCCGCTTCGGCAGCTGCTGTTCTCAGCATCGGCACCGCCGCTCAGGCCGCCGACAAGACCAAGGTTTGTTTCGTCTACGTCGGCTCGCACACCGACGGTGGCTACTCGCAGGCACATGATCGCGGTCGCCAGCAGATCCAGGAAGAGTTCGGTGACAAGATCGAAACCTCCTATCTCGAAAACGTCCCGGAAGGCCCTGACGCAGAGCGCGCCATCGAGCGCCTGGCGCGTTCCGGCTGCAAGCTGATCTTCTCCACCTCGTTCGGCTTCATGGACGCCACCGTCAAGGTTGCCGCGAAGTTCCCGAAGGTGAAGTTCGAGCACGCGACGGGTTTCAAGTCCGGCCCGAACCTCGCGACCTACAACTCGCGCTTCTATGAAGGCCGCTACATCCTCGGCCAGATCGCCGCCAAGACCTCGAAGAACCACGGTGCCGCCTACATCGCATCCTTCCCGATCCCGGAAGTCGTGATGGGCATCAACTCCTTCGAGCAGGGCGCGAAGTCGATCGATCCTGATTTCAAGCTCAAGGTCATCTGGGTGAACACCTGGTTCGACCCGGGCAAGGAAGCAGATGCCGCGAAGGCGATGGTTGACCAGGGCGTAGACGTCCTCACGCAGCACACCGACACCACCGCGCCGATGCAGGTTGCGGAAGAGCGCGGCATCCACGCCTTCGGTCAGGCGTCCGACATGATCGCAGCCGGCCCGAAGGCACAGCTGACGGCGATCGTCGACACCTGGGGTAACTACTACTCCAAGCGCGTTCACGCGCTCCTCGACGGCACCTGGAAGCCTGATCAGAGCTGGGATGGCCTGAAGGACGGCATCCTGAAGATGGCGGACTACACCAACATGCCTGACGACGTGAAGAAGATGGCCCAGGACACCGAAGCCAAGATCAAGTCCGGCGAACTGCATCCCTTCACCGGCCCGATCAACAAGCAGGACGGCACGCCTTGGCTGAAGGCCGGCGAGAAGGCTGATGACGGCACCTTGCTCGGCATGAACTTCTACGTCGAAGGCGTTGACGACAAGCTGCCGCAATAAGCTTCGATTGGTCAGTTAGCAGATGCGAAAGGGCGCCCGTTGTAGGCGCCCTTTTTTGTTGCGTTGCATACTATAAAGTGCATTTACAAAAGTAATACTATATGATTTTCCTTGTGTGTGCCGCGAGGAGGCGGCGTTGGGAGGAAATCATGAAATTGAAGACTGCACTCGTGAGTGCCACGATACTTGCTGCCTGCATGTTCGGTTCAGCATCTGCTGCCGAACTCGTCGTTGGCTTCTCGCAGATCGGCTCTGAATCCGGTTGGCGCGCGGCTGAAACGACCGTCACCAAGGAGCAAGCCAAGAAGCGCGGCATCGACCTGAAATTCGCCGATGCACAGCAGAAGCAGGAAAACCAGATCAAGGCGATCCGCTCCTTCATTGCTCAGGGCGTCAACGCGATCCTTCTCGCGCCGGTTGTCGAAACCGGTTGGGATGCCGTCCTGAAGGAAGCCAAGGAAGCCAACATTCCGGTCATCCTGCTTGACCGTACCATCAAGGCTCCTGAGGACCTCTACCTGACCGCTGTCACCTCCGATCAGGTTCATGAAGGCAAGGTTGCCGGCGACTGGCTCGTTAAGACGGTCGGCGACAAGAAGTGCGACATCGTTGAGCTTCAGGGCACCACCGGTTCTTCGCCGGCGATCGCCCGCAAGAAGGGCTTCGAGGAGGCAATTGCCGGCAAGTCGAACTTCAAGATCGTTCGCAGCCAGACCGGCGACTTCACCCGCACCAAGGGCAAGGAAGTCATGGAAAGCTTCCTGAAGGCTGAGAACGGCGGCAAGGACATCTGCGCTCTGTACGCTCACAATGACGACATGGCCGTCGGTGGCATCCAGGCGATCAAGGAAGCCGGCCTGAAGCCGGGCAAGGATATCCTCGTTGTCTCGATCGACTCCGTTCCAGATATCTTCAAGGCAATGGAAGCCGGTGAAGCGAACGCGACCGTCGAACTGACGCCGAACATGGCAGGTCCGGCATTCGACGCTCTCGATGCGTACCTGAAGGACAAGAAGGCTCCGCCGAAGTGGATCCAGACGGAATCCAAGCTCTATACCCAGGCTGACGATCCGAAGAAGGTCTACGAATCCAAGAAGGGCCTCGGCTACTGATTTGACATTGGAACCGCACCGGCCCGTCATAGGCCGGTGCGGAACTGCCAGAGCTGTTGCCGGGCATCATGTCCGGCCGCGGCACGGCTATATGGGTCAATATCAGGAAAAACCGCCTTCATGATTCACGATTTCGAGAACGTGCTTGCTGCCTCTAGGGTATCGAAATTTTTTCCCGGAGCGGTCGCGCTGGACAAGGTCGACTTCACGCTGCGCAAAGGCGAAGTGCATGCGCTGTTGGGTGAGAACGGCGCCGGCAAGTCGACGCTGATCAAGTGCATCACCGGCGCATATCACCGTGACGAAGGCAGCCTTATGCTCGACGGCGCGGAGATTGATCCTGTCGATACTCTGGCCGCCCAGAAGCTCGGCATTGGCACGGTCTACCAGGAGGTCAACCTCCTGCCCAATCTCAGTGTCGCGGAAAACCTGTTTATTGGCCGCCAGCCGAAACGCTTCGGCATGATCGACGTACGCACCATGAATCGGCGAGCGCGTGAACTCCTGCAGGAATATGGCATCGACATTGATGTAACCGCGCAATTGGACCGCTTCTCGGTGGCCGTGCAGCAGGTCGTTGCCATCGCGCGCGCGGTCGATCTGTCAGGCAAGGTGCTCATCTTGGACGAGCCGACGGCAAGCCTCGACGCGCAGGAAGTCGCTATGCTTTTTCGCATTATGCGAGACTTAAAGAAGCGCGGATTAGGAATTGTCTTTATTACGCATTTTCTCGAGCAGGTCTACGAAATCAGCGATCGGATAACGGTGCTCCGTAACGGCAAACTGGTCGGAACGCGCGACACTGCTGATCTACCCAGGCAGGGCCTGATCTCCATGATGCTGGGGCACGAACTGGCTCACGCGGAAGCCGCGGTCAAGGAGCGATCGGTTGCCGCCGGCCCCGTGAAGTACAGCTTTGAAGGCTACGGCAAGCGAGGCAAGGTCAAGCCGTTCGACCTGCAGGTGCGCGTTGGCGAGGTCGTTGGTGTGGCAGGTTTGCTCGGCTCCGGGCGCACCGAGACCGCTGAACTGCTGTTCGGCATCGAGAGCGCCGACAGCGGCGCTGCGAAGATCGACGGCAAGCAGATCACACTGTCGAACCCGAGGGCCGCAATCCGGCAGGGATTCGGCTTCTGCCCCGAAGACCGCAAGACGGATGGCATCATCGGCGACCTCTCGATCCGTGAGAACATCGCGCTTGCGCTTCAGGCGCGAAGAGGCTGGGCGCGACCACTGTCGCGTGGCGAACAGAATGCCTTGGCGGATCGTTACATCAAGGCGCTGGATATTCGCACGACGGACCGGGAGAAGCCGATCCGGCTTCTCTCCGGCGGTAATCAGCAGAAGGCCATCCTTGCCCGTTGGCTGGCAACGAATCCGGATTTCCTGATCCTCGACGAACCCACGCGAGGCATTGATGTCGGAGCCCATGCTGAGATCATTCGTCTCATCGAGCAATTGTGTGAAAAAGGCATGTCGTTGATCGTCATTTCCTCGGAATTGGAAGAGCTTATCGCCTATAGCTCACGTATCCTGGTGTTGCGGGATCGTGAACATGTGGCCGAACTGACCGGCGAGAATGTGAGCACCGCGCAGATCGTCGAGGCGATTGCGGCAGCCCAGAAGAAGACGGAGGACGCATGACCTCCTCTCAGAAGGCACTTCTGGTCCGCCTGGCCCCGCAGTTGATCGCGTTGGCTGTCATTCTTCTATTGAATTTCATAATGTTCCCGCAGTTCTTTAACGTAACCATTCAAAACGGCCGCCTGTACGGCAGTTTGATTGACGTGCTGAACCGTGGTGCTCCGGTGGCCCTGTTGGCGACCGGCATGACACTGGTCATCGCCACCAAGGGCATCGATCTTTCTGTGGGGGCGGTGATTGCCATTTGCGGCGCCGTCGCGGCCTCGTCGATTGTGTCAGGTAACTCATTGGCTTGGACGCTGCTGATCACCCTATTGGTCGGCTTGGCCTGTGGTGTTTGGAACGGGTTTCTCGTTGCTATCCTCAACATACAGCCGATCATTGCGACACTCGTGTTGATGGTCGCCGGTCGCGGAATCGCGCAGCTGATCACCGAAGGCGTGATCATGACGTTCAACGACGACGGCCTGATCTTCTTCGGCAGCGGATCGTTCGCCTTCATGCCGATGCCGGTTGTCATCTGGCTGGTCGTCGGGGTGATCGTCACGCTGCTCGTGCGGCGGACGGCGTTGGGAATGCTGATCGAGGCGACTGGCATCAACCGCCATGCGAGCATGCTGTCCGGTGTGAGAACGCCGGTCCTACTCATGGCGGTCTACGTCCTGAGCGGTCTCTGTGCGGCCATCGCGGGGATTATCGTTGCCGCCGACATTAAGGGTGCCGACGCGAACAATGCCGGCTTGTGGCTTGAGCTCGACGCCATCCTTGCCGTCGTCGTTGGCGGAAACTCTCTTCTCGGCGGGCGCTTCAGCATTGTTGGCTCCCTGATCGGCGCGATGATCATTCAGGCGGTCAACACCGGCATCTTGCTCTCGGGCTTCCCGCCGGAATTCAATCTCATCATCAAGGCAGTGATCGTGCTCGTCATTCTTGTGATCCAGTCGCCGGCCGTGCAATCGGCCACCGTCTTCCTGGGACGTCGCGCGAACCTGAAAGGGGAGCTGCAGAAATGAACTCGAAATATCTGCCCCTTCTGGCGACGATCGTGATCTTCATTCTGTCCTATGCCGTCTGTGCCATGCAGTATCCGAACATGCTGTCGACACGGGTGATCGGCAACCTGCTGACCGATAACGCGTTCCTGGGGATCGCAGCGGTTGGCATGACCTTCGTCATCATCTCGGGTGGCATCGATCTGTCGATCGGCTCGGTGATCGCATTCACCGGCGTCTTCCTCGCGCTGATACTCCAGAATACGACGATCCACCCGCTGCTGGCTTTCGCGCTGGTGCTCGTGATCACCACTGCCTTCGGCGGGGCGATGGGGGCCGTGATCCACTATCTCCAGATGCCCGCTTTCATCGTGACATTGGCGGGGATGTTCCTGGCACGCGGTATGGCCTTCGTCTTGTCGATCGACAGCATCCCGATCAACCATGATTACTATACGACGCTCTCCGGGATCTATTGGAAGCTTCCAGGGGGAGGACGCCTGACGCTTGTGGGCATGGTCATGCTGATCGTTTTTGCCGCCGGCATATTCATTGCTCACCGAACCCGTTTCGGCACGAATGTGTATGCTCTGGGTGGCGGCGCCCAGACGGCCCAGCTCATGGGTGTGCCGGTTGGTCGCACGACAATCCAGATCTATGCGCTGTCTGGCTTCCTGGCCGGGCTTTCAGGAATCGTTTTTTCGCTCTATACGTCCGCCGGCTATTCCTTGGCGGCGGTCGGTGTCGAGCTTGATGCCATCGCAGCAGTTGTCATTGGGGGGACACTGCTGACGGGGGGAGCGGGATTCGTGGCGGGAACCTTCATAGGTCTCCTCATCCAGGGGCTCATTCAGACTTACATCACCTTCGACGGAACGCTTTCCAGCTGGTGGACGAAGATCCTGATTGGTCTGCTGCTTTTTGCATTCATCCTGATGCAGAAGGGCATTCTGTTCCTGTCCAGCCTGAACAAGAGGTATGCCTGACGGGGGGAGTCCTAATTGCGTAACCGGATGCTTGAAACGGGAAAGTTGGGGAGAAGATCCCGCACCAGCCATGCGCAGGTGGTGGATGAACTCGGCCGCGCGATCGTCGCGGGAACCTATGCCGTGGGCAGCATTCTTCCAGGTGATGCGGAGCTTGCCCAGCGCTTCAAGGTGTCGCGTACCGTCCTTCGCGAAACGATGAAGACACTGGCGGCGAAAGGCATGATTGTCGCCAAGGCGCGCGTCGGAACGCGGGTGACCGAGAAGAACCAGTGGAACATGTTCGATAGCGAGGTCATCGCCTGGCATTTCGACAATGGTGTGAGTGAGGAGTTCCTTCTCCAGCTCTACGATATCCGCCTGGCGGTCGAACCTTTTGCGGCTGGCCTTGCCGCTGAGCGCGCACGCGCGGGCGACCTCGAACGCTTGAATAGCCTCGCGCTGGAAATGGCCGCGCCCGGCCATACCACGGAGAGCCTGGCGCTCGCAGATCTGCAGTTCCATCTCGCGGTTGCCGATGCCGCGCACAATCCCTTCATGCATACCTTGGGAAGCCTGATCGAAGCCGCGCTCGTCGGCATGTTCCGGATCAGCACGCCGCCGTCGCAGAACGGTTTCTCGAATATCGCCGAAACGCACATGCGCATCGTCAATGCGATCGTTAGCGGTGATGTTCCCGCTGCCCGCGCGGCCATGGAAGCAGTCATCGTTGAAGGCCGCGATCATGTCCGCGAGGCCTTTGCGGGCATGACGAAGGTTCCAGCCTAATCCATTTTGATCTTTGTCCCGGCTTTGTCTTGCTGCTATGAGGCAGCAAAGCACTGCCTGTAACGGATACTTGGAGCAGACCATGGAACGCACTTGCCTTGCCGTCATTCTCGCCGCGGGTGACAGCACGCGAATGAAATCGTCGAAGTCGAAGGTGCTCCATCCTGTCGCCAATCGTCCGATGATCGCGCATGTTGTCGATGCGGTGGCCGGGGCCGACATCTCGTCGGTCGCGCTTGTCGTCGGGCGCGATGCCGAAGAGGTTGCCAAGGCAGCAAGCGTCGGCGGCGTCGAGATCGAGACCTACTTGCAGAAGGAACGCCTCGGCACCGGCCACGCCGTTCTCGCCGCGAAAGAGGCGATTGCCCGCGGCTATGACGATATTATCGTTACCTATGGCGATGTGCCCCTTCAGACCGACGGCCCCCTGAAGGCAGCGCGCGAGGGACTGGCGGCTGGCAGCGATATCGTTGTCATCGGCTTCAACACCGACCGCCCGACCGGTTACGGCCGATTGCTCGTCAAGGACGGTGAGTTGATCGCCATCCGCGAGGAGAAGGATGCGACCGACGCCGAACGTGCGGTGATATGGTGCAACAGCGGCCTGATGGCGATCAACGGTCGCAAGGCGCTGGAGTTGCTTTCGCGGATTGGCAACAGCAATGCCAAGGGCGAATACTATCTGACGGACCTCGTCGAGATCGCCCGTTCGCTCGGCGGCCGCGTCACGGCTGTCGATGCTCCGGAAGTGGAAATGACCGGATGCAACAACCGCGCGGAACTCGCCGTGATCGAGCGTCTTTGGCAGGAGCGTCGTCGCCATGCATTGATGATCTCAGGCGTCAGCATGGTCGCCCCGGAAACCGTTTTCCTGTCATACGACACGGTCATCGGTCAGGATGCCCTTATCGAGCCGAACGTCGTGTTCGGCCCCGGTGCCGTGGTTGACGGTGGCGCGGTCATCCACGCCTTCTCGCACATTGAAGGAGCGCATGTGAGCGCCGGCGCGACCGTCGGACCGTTCGCCCGTCTGCGTCCCGGTGCGGACCTCGCCGCTAACGCGAAGGTCGGCAATTTCTGCGAGGTCAAGAACGGCAAGGTGGGTGAGGGCGCCAAGGTCAATCATCTCACCTATATCGGCGACGCGAAGGTCGGCGCTGGCGCCAACATCGGAGCGGGTACGGTCACCTGCAATTACGACGGCGTCAACAAGAGCGAGACTTTGATCGGCGCGAATGCGTTCGTCGGCTCGAACTCGTCGCTGGTGGCACCCGTCAGCATCGGCGATAACGCCTATGTCGCGTCCGGCAGCGTCATCACGTCGGATGTCCCGGCAGACGCCTTGGCGTTCGGACGGGCCCGGCAGGAAGTGAAGCCCGGCCGCGCCATCGCCCTGCGAGAGCGCGCGCTGGCGATCAAGGCAGCGAAGCAGTCGAAGAGCTGACTGGTTTTCGTAACGGCTGGAAACTGAAAGTGACCAACCAGCCAATTGAGAAAAAAGAGAAAATTGTTACGACTGGCCTTCGATACGGAAGGCTCTGGGGGCGTTTATGTGTGGAATTGTTGGGATCGTCGGAAACAGCCCGGTTGCGGAGCGCCTCGTTGACGCGCTGAAGCGTCTCGAATACCGCGGCTATGATTCCGCCGGTGTGGCGACAATCCACGACGGCGTGATGGCGCGCCGCCGCGCCGAGGGCAAGCTTTTCAATCTCGAGAAGCGGCTCGATGCCGAACCCTTGCCGGGAACGACGGGCATCGCCCACACGCGCTGGGCCACGCATGGCGTGCCGAATGAAACCAATGCGCATCCGCATTTCGTGCGTGGCGTGGCGGTTGTCCATAACGGAATCATCGAGAACTTCTCGGAGCTGCGGGATGAACTGACGGCGGATGGCGCCGTCTTTGAAACGCAGACCGATACGGAAGTTGTCGCCCACCTGATCGCGAAGTACCTCGGCGACGGGCTCGCGCCGCGTGACGCGATGATGAAGATGCTGAACCGGGTCAGCGGCGCCTATGCGCTTGCGGTCATGCTCCAGAGTGATCCGGGGACGATCATGGCGGCTCGTTCCGGCCCGCCGCTTGCCATCGGTCATGGCAAGGGCGAGATGTTCCTCGGATCGGATGCGATCGCGCTCTCGCCGTTCACCAATGAAATTACCTACCTCGTCGATGGCGACTGGGCTGTCCTGACCGCGGAGGGTGCCAGGATCCTCGACTATGCCGGCAACGAGGTCGAGCGGCCGCGGCAGATTTCCCAGACGACGGCCTATGTCGTCGACAAGGGCAACCACCGCCACTTCATGGAAAAGGAAATCTACGAGCAGCCTGAGGTCATCTCGCACGCGCTTAGCCACTATGTGGATTTCGCCAGCAATACCGTGGGCGCCAATGCCGCGGCGATCGACTTCAAGGCGGCGACTGGCCTCGCCATTTCGGCCTGCGGTACCGCCTATCTCGCCGGTCTCGTCGGCAAGTACTGGTTCGAGCGCTACGCGCGCCTGCCGGTCGAGATCGATGTGGCCTCGGAATTCCGTTATCGCGAAATGCCTCTCTCGCCGACGCAGGCGGCCTTGTTCATCTCGCAGTCGGGCGAAACCGCCGATACGCTGGCATCGCTGCGCTACTGCAAGGACCATGGCCTGAAGATCGGCGCGGTGGTCAACGTCAAGGAATCGACGATCGCCCGCGAGTCGGATGCCGTCTTCCCGATCATGGCCGGCCCGGAAATCGGTGTCGCCTCGACCAAGGCCTTTACCTGCCAGCTCGCTGTTCTCGCGTCGCTGGCGCTCGGCGCAGGCAGGGCGAGGGGAACGATCAACCCCGAGCAGGAAAAGCAGCTGGTCCGCCACCTCGCGGAAATGCCGCGCATCATGAGCCGGGTTCTCAACATGATCCAGCCGCAGATGGAGAGCCTGTCGCGCGAACTGTCGAAATGCCGCGACGTGCTTTATCTCGGACGAGGCACGAGTTTCCCGCTGGCCATGGAAGGCGCGCTCAAGCTCAAGGAAATCTCCTACATTCATGCCGAGGGTTACGCCGCCGGCGAGCTGAAGCACGGTCCGATCGCGCTGATCGACGAGAACATGCCTGTCATCGTCATCGCGCCTTACGACCGCTTCTTCGAGAAGACCGTCTCCAACATGCAGGAGGTCGCGGCTCGCGGTGGACGCATCATCTTCATCACCGATGAAGCCGGTGCGGCGGCTTCCAAGCTGCCGACGATGGCGACAATTGTATTGCCGAACGTCGACGAGATCATTGCACCGATGATTTTCTCTCTGCCGATCCAGCTGCTGGCCTACCACACGGCGGTCTTCATGGGCACTGATGTCGACCAGCCGCGCAATCTCGCGAAGTCGGTCACGGTCGAGTGAGGCTCGCCGCAAAGGCTTGTGCAGCGCCGAAAACTCTGGCAGCTTCGTCGTGAACAGGACATGAGCACTGATTTCCGCTTGCCGTCATGCTCAATGGAGTCCATCAGCAAACGATGACGGAAAAACTGCCCCGATTGCCGATTGCGACGCGCATCAGAAACAATTTTCTGGCGGGTCTCATCATCTGCGCGCCCATTGCTATCACGCTGTGGCTGACGTGGTCGGTGGTTCGCTGGGCAGATAGCTGGGTGAAACCCTATCTGCCGGCACGCTACGATCCCGATAACTATCTGAATTTTGCCGTGCCCGGCTCCGGCCTGCTGATCGCCCTGGTGGTGATCACGCTGATAGGCTTCCTCGGAACGAATCTGATCGGTCAGTCGATCGTCCAGCTCAGTGAATCGCTGGTGCGCCGCGTGCCCCTGGTGCGCGTCATCTACAAGAGCGTGAAGCAGATCTTCGAGACGGTGCTCAAGGAGCGCAGCAACTCCTTCAAGAAAGTCGGGCTGATCGAATATCCCAGTCCCGGTCTCTGGTCCCTGGTGTTCGTGGCCACAGATGCAAAGGGCGAGATCGCGTCGAAGTTCAACGCCATGGGCCATGACATGGTCAGCGTATTCTTGCCGCCGACGCCGGTGCCGACGGCTGGCTTCCTCATTTTCGTGCCACGCGAGAAGATCGTCTTTCTCGACATGACGCCGGAGGATGCAGCAAAGCTTCTGATTTCGGGCGGTCTCGTGACGCCTGAGGAGTTGGCTTCGCGCAGCCAGAAGCCGGAGCGCCCTCGACCGCTACCTGCACCGATCGAAATGTAGGGACCGGCGCTTAGCCTCCAGACTTTTCCCACTTCTTGATCAGCCGGTCGCGCTTCAGCTTCGAGAGGCGCTGCAGCCAGAAGATTCCATCCAGCTGATCGATTTCATGTTGGATGCACACGGCGAGGAAGCCCTTGGCCTCATCCTCATGCAGAACTCCATCGAGATCCTGATAGCGATAGCGGATGGCATTCGGCCTGATTACCTCGTCTGTGATCCCGGGCATGGAGACGCTGCCCTCGGTATGCCGGATTGTTTCCTGGGCGGTTGAAATGATAACCGGGTTGACGAGATTTCGCACGCCATCCTCGCGGCTGAGCTCGATCACGGTCACACGCTGGAACACGCCGATATGTGCCGCAGTGATGCCAACGCCGGGTGCTGCCCGCATGGTATCCAGCAGGTCGGCGGCAAGCGCGCGAAGCCCGTCGTCGAAAACAGCAACCGGCTCACACACGGTTCGAAGACCGGCATCGGGGAAGCGCAGAATGGGGCGGATGGGCACGCAGATAGCTCCTCGTTCGTATCGGGCGGAAACTACTCATTGATCGGAGAATTGTCATCCCGGTGAATGGTTTGGCGCTGGACGCGCTGCCGGCTTTCGGCTAGCACGAAGTCAATTCCGGCGTTTCGAAGTTGCTGAACTTCGAATCAGATGCGAGGGCGGCAAAGGATGACGAACGACGCAGAAGAGCTCGTCCGCACGCGTCCCGAGGACGACGAAGCCGACATTTATGACGAGAACGGCAACGTCCGTAGCGACTTCCTCGCGCTGGTCGGCGCCGCCATCGCCGATCGCGATACCATCTTCCTTCGGCAACACGTCGCACGCCTGCACGAATCCGAAATAGGCGATCTGCTCGAATCGATCCAGCCGGATCAGCGCCTCGCGCTTGTCCGGTTGCTCGGCGACGAATTCGACATGACGGCACTGACAGAGGTCGACGAAGCGATCCGTCGCGAGATCGTCGATCAGATGCCGAACGAGCAGATCGCCGCCGCGATCGGCGAGCTCGATTCGGACGACGCCGTCTACATTCTTGAAGATCTCGACAAGGAGGATCGCGAAGAGATCCTCGCGCAGCTTCCGTTCACGGAACGGGTGCGCCTGCGCCGCGCGCTGGATTATCCCGAAAGCTCGGCCGGGCGCCGCATGCAGACGGAGTTCGTCGCCGTGCCGCCGTTCTGGACGGTCGGCCAGACGATCGACTACATGCGCGACGAGGAGAACCTGCCTTATTCCTTCTCGCAGATTTTCGTCATCGATCCGACGTTCAAGCTGCTCGGTGCCGTTGATCTCGACAAGATCCTGCGAACCAAGCGCCAGAGCAAGATCGAGTCGATCATGCGGGAGACAAACCATCCGATCCCAGCGGAGATGGACCAGGAAGAGGCCGCACAGCTTTTCGAGCAGTACGACCTTCTGTCTGCGGCCGTCGTCGACGAGAACGAACGCCTTGTCGGTGTTCTCACCATCGATGACGTCGTCGACGTCATCCATGAAGAGGCGGATGAGGACATCAAGCGCCTCGGTGGTGTCGGCGACGAAGAACTGTCAGACAACGTCGTCTCGACGGTGCGGTCTCGCTTCCTGTGGCTACTGATCAACCTCGGCACCGCGCTGCTATCCGCGAGCGTCATCGGATTGTTTGACGATTCGATCGAGAAGATGATTGCGCTTGCCGTCCTGATGCCGATCGTCGCCTCCATGGGCGGCAACGCCGGCACGCAGACGATGACCGTGACCGTTCGCGCGCTCGCCACCGGCGATCTCGATATTTATAACGCGGGCCGAGTTATCCGCAGAGAGGCGGCGGTCGGGATTGCCAATGGCGCGATGTTCTCGGTGATCATGGGAGCGATCGCAGCGACCTGGTTCCACGACTATCAGCTCGGCTTCGTCATCGGCGCGGCAATGATCATCAACCTGTTCGCCGCAGCTCTTGCCGGCATTCTCCTGCCGCTGCTCCTGCACAAATTTGGCGCCGATCCGGCCATCGCCTCGTCGGTTTTCGTGACCACGGTCACGGACTGTACGGGTTTTTTTGCGTTTCTCGGAATTGCGACCTGGTGGTTCGGAATTTAGCCGGCTTGAAGCGCCCTGCGCAAATTGACTATTACGTAAAAGTCAATATTATAACTCCCTGAATATTGAGGGAACCATGCCGGTTAGCAAGTACTATAGCATAACTGAGTTGACGCGCGAATTCGGGGTCTCGACGCGCACGCTTAGATTCTACGAGGATGAGGGGCTGATTCATCCCGAGCGTCGTGGTCGTACGCGCCTGTTCAGGCCGACTGACCGGCGCCTTATCCAGGAAATCCTGCGCGGTCGCCGTATCGGCTTCACGATTGCGGAGATCCGCGAGATCATCCAGGTTTACAAGGAGCCACCGGGCGAACTCGGTCAGCTCAAGCTTCTGATGAAGCGTGTGGACGAAAAGCGAGATGACCTTCGCCAGAAGCGCAAGGACATCGACGAAACGCTGGCTGAACTCGACAACATCGAAGAAGCCTGTCTCGGTCGCCTCGCCGAAATCGGCGTCGGCACCTGAGCTATTGGCTGGCGGCGCTACACTCGCCCGCCAGCGTCACAATGCGGTCGTCATCCGCCTTGACAGCCCCCAACTGAAACTGCGTGAACAGGTTTTGTGCCTGAAGCTTCTCGAGCGTGCACTGGCAGAAGCTGCGGCATAGCGCTTCACCTTCCTGCTGGGTGCAGGACACGTTGCATTGTCTGAGATAGCTTTCCACCGGATCGAGCTTGGCCGGCGGTACGACGATCGACAATCCATAGGCGATCGAGATCAATACCGGCTGATGAATGAGGTAGAAGGCAAGGCTGTGGCGGCCGGCCTTTGCAAGCAGGTTCGAGCCGGTTCCCAGGCGCGCAAGCCGTGCGGGCAGGGTTGTCCTGACGGCAATCAACGCGGTTGTCAGTCCGATCAGGAACGGAACCGCCCAGGGAAATACCGGCACATAGTCGTTCGATCGTTGCGGTAGTTCCGCGAAACCGATCCACGCGAAATAGCGGGGATTGAAGAATGGCCAGCGCAAGATGCCCGGTGCAACCCAGGTGTCAGCGACCCACGCGACGATCGCGGCCGCGGTGACCGCGATGGTCACGGGCGTCGGCAAGCGCAACAGAATGACGCCGATCAGGCTGAGAACCGCGATCGCGTGCAGGATGCCGAAGAATATCCATTCTCCCGGCATGAAATACCATGTCGCAGCAGAAATTGCGGCGGCGGCGGCGGCAATCATCGCGAACCGCTTCCAGAAAGGACGCCAACGAATCTCAGGCGTGTTGGCGAGTACCAGACTGATGCCGACGATGAAAAGGAACGTCGAGGCAATGGCGCGGGCATATAGCTTCAGCCAACCCGTTTCCGCGGTGCCCGGGGTCAGATACCCCATGAACTCTAGGTCCCAGGTGAAGTGGTAGCTCGCCATCGCGATCAGCGCCGCTCCACGCACTGTATCCAGCAAGCCTATGCGGGGCGGCTTGGCGCTCGCCTCGGTTCCCGTCGCCGGAACAGCCATTCACAATCCCCCGGATGAGTCGTTTCCGTCGTCCGACGGTGCATCGCGGGGAACAGGAGAAAGGTGGAGATTTGATGGCGACGCGGAGTCCATGATCGCGAGCCGCGCCTCGGAAAAGAACTGCCGCCTCGTCAGGACCGTAATCACGATCACCGTCGTTGCCATGAAGACGTAGGGATTGATGAACCAGCCGAGGTAGCCGATCGAAAGGAAGATCGCGCGCAAACCCTCGTTGAAATGGCCTCCGGCGATGACATTCATGCGGATGACGCGCTCTGCCGCACGCTCTGCGGCGACGATATCGCGTTCCGTGTCGCGCATCATCGGAATGGAGCCGAAGAGGATCGTGCAGTAGTTGAACAGCCGGTAGGACCAGCCGAATTTGAAAAAGGCATAGCCGAAGAGCACCGCCAGCCCGCCAACCTTCATCTCGAATGCGCCATGTCCACTGTGGAAGACAAAAGGCAGGTCGGCGAAGACCGCATCCACCTTCTCGGTGGCTCCGAGCAAAGCAAAACAGCTGCCGATCGCGAAGATCGAGGTCGATGCGAAGAACGCCGTGCCGTTCTGCAGGCCGGCCATGATCTGGGTGTCGATCATCTTCAGATCGCGGCGAAGCGAATTGTAAATCCACTCGCGGCGGCGTTCGCCCATCGCGTGCGTGAGGCTGGTCCGGCCGAAGAGGCTGGCACCTCTCAGCAGCCGGGAATAGCCAAACCAGAGTGCTGCAAAAAGCGCCAGTGCGATGTAATCTGCCGTCGTCATCATTATATTGATTCAGTTCCCCGTCGAAACGCCGCCACTCTACAGATGCGCGCGCGCGCCGCAATAACCGGGACGCGATTGAGCGTTTGGTTTTAAGCGATGTCGCACCCGTGAAATGCTATGTCGGTGTATCGAAGGGGTCGCGAGCGCTGCTGGCGTAGCTTTCGTCAGCAAATCAAAACAGGACGCAATCATGTTCCTTTCCGTTTTCGACGTATTTAAGATCGGCGTCGGTCCCTCAAGCTCACACACGATGGGGCCGATGACGGCGGCTAACCGCTTTCTCGATCTGATTCTGTCGGACGAATGGCCGCGTCCGTCGTCCGGCGCGCAGGTCGCGTCGATCAAGGTCAGTCTCCATGGTTCGCTGGCGCACACGGGCATCGGCCACGGAACGGGCAGGGCTGTCGTGCTCGGCTTGATGGGGGAGCAGCCCGACAGCGTTGATCCCGACAAGATGGATGGCATCATCGACGGCGTGGAACGTTCCGGTCGCATCACGCCGCCCGGCCACCCGGCCTATCAGTTCCAGCCCAAGGTCGATCTGGTCTTCGACAAAAAGCAGCCGCTGCCCGGACATGCCAATGGCATGTCCTTTTCCGCCTTCGACCGGGACGGGCGAATGCTTCTGCGTCGCATCTACTACTCCGTCGGCGGCGGTTTCGTGGTGACCGATACCGAGTTGGAAGGAATGCGTACGAAGAAGAAGGCATCGTCGGATCTCGCCAAGGTGCCCTATCCGTTTTCGAGCGCGAAGCAGATGCTCGACATGGCGGCGCGCTCCGGCCTTTCTATCGCGCAGATGAAACGCGCCAACGAGGAAAGCCACCGTAGCCGCGAGGAGTTGGACGAGGGGCTCGATCGGATCTGGGCTGCCATGCGCTCCTGCATCGAACGCGGCCTGAAGGTCGATGGCATCATGCCGGGCGGATTGAATGTCCGCCGCCGTGCTCGGGCGATTCATGACAAGCTCCAGGAAGAATGGCGTAGCAACCGCATCAACCCGCTGCTCGCCAACGATTGGCTGAGCGTCTACGCCATGGCCGTGAACGAAGAGAACGCAGCAGGCGGGCGCGTCGTGACGGCGCCGACGAACGGCGCTGCTGGCGTCATTCCGGCGACCATCCGCTACTACGAGCACTTCCATGACGATTGGGACCAGAAGGGCATTCGCGATTACCTTCTGACGGCAGCCGCCATCGGCGGCATCATCAAGCACAACGCCTCGATCTCAGGCGCGGAAGTCGGCTGTCAGGGCGAGGTTGGCTCCGCCGCCGCCATGGCCGCCGCCGGCCTTGCTGCTGTCATGGGCGGCACGGCAGAGCAGATCGAGAACGCGGCGGAGATCGCTCTTGAACACCACCTGGGAATGAGCTGCGACCCGGTCGCGGGCTTGGTTCAGGTTCCGTGCATCGAGCGCAACGCGCTCGGCGCTGTCAAGGCGGTCACAGCAGCGTCGCTGGCGATCAAGGGCGACGGTCGGCATTTCGTGCCGCTCGATGCCTGCATCGAAACCATGCGGCAGACGGGCCATGATATGAGCGAGAAATACAAGGAAACGTCCACAGGTGGCCTCGCCGTCAACGTTGTCGAATGTTGACCGTAGGCGTCCTTCGAAAATCGCTGCACACGGTCGCACATCCCGATCTGATGTCTTGACGCTGCCGCCCAAAAGGATTTCAACGGCAGCATGGCATTGCATCTTATCAAACTGTGCGTCGGGGCAGACTCGATTGATGACCTGCGTGAATGGGTGGCGGAACGCTCGCTTCGCGCCATCGCTGCTGGTCTGGAACCTCATTCCGTTCACACGACAAGAATGGTTCCCAAACGCGTCGAAGAACTGCTCGACGGAGGATCGCTCTACTGGGTGATCAAGGGTCAGGTTCAGGCGCGGCAGAAGCTGTTGGACATCCAGACATTTACGGATGGCGAGGGAATTGGCCGCTGCCATCTGGTGCTCGGCCCGGAGGTCATTGAAACCTCGGTGCAGCCGAAGCGCGCGTTCCAGGGCTGGCGGTATTTCCCCGAGGAAGATACGCCGCGCGATCTTCACAGTCTCGGCGAAGGTATTGCTGAAATGCCCGCGGACCTGCGCCGCGAGCTTTCCGAGCTTGGTCTGCTCTGAATAAAATTAGCGCAAGCGCAAGGTGACAGGTGCCCGTCCATCGGGGCACGTCACATGCAGGTGAATGCTTGCTTCCGGCTGCGAATAGCGCCAGGCGCGTGCGCCGTGGCAGAGCAGCAGGTTGATGAGATCCTTGGTCTTTGCCGTCTTCGGCTTCTGGCGCTGAAGGCCGATCTCTGCCAACCGAAGCGCCGCCTCATGGAGCGGGTGCAATCCCGCCCGTGGGTTCTTTCCCGTCAGTCGGCCTTGAGGCGGAAATTCCGGAACGTTCTCGTTGATCGCCATAGTCATCCCCGTACGCAACACAAATCGAGTCTAACAACTCCGGCCGGATCGCGAACACCGATCACGGCCATATTCCGGGCTGCCGCCTGAAACGCGTAGGCGACAGTCCTCATCATTACTGAGCCGCAGCCCAGCATTTCACACCGGCGCGCTTCAGCGCGTTGCAGGCATTCACGGCGTCGCGTTGGTCGTCGAAGCCGCCGAAGCGAGCGCGGTAGCTGCCGGCGTAGGCAACCGCGAAGGGCTTTGCGGAGCGCAGTGCCTTGCCGCCCTTGGTCTTTGCGCCGTCAAGCAGATCCATTGCGCCATCCTTGCTGGACGCTACGCCGATCTGAACGACCCAACCGCTCGGCTGCGCTTCCTTGGTGGAGGCAGTCGTCAGAGTGTCTACCGAGGTGTCGCCCTGTTCCGGCGGCACGTAGGAAGGCGCCGGCGTCGGAGTGGCGATGGATGCCTGCTTGATCGGCTGCGTCTTGACCTTCGTTGGGGCAGGCATCTCCTGCAGAAGCGGGTTGGCGGACTTCGCAGCTGGCGTTGCGGCAAAAGCGACCTGAGCGGAGGCAGCCTGGTCACGCGTATCAGGAACCGGACCGCTGTGCGGAAGGTCGGAACCGGTCGACACGGAGGCAACCTCGGTTTTTGCCGCGGTCACCGGAATAACCGGCTCAGTCGAAATCTTGGGCGCTTGTGCAACGAGATTGGACGAACCGCTACGGCTCGAGGCCTTCGGCAGGTAGCTTGCGATCAAATTGCGCATCTGGTTGTCGCGGGCAGGGGTGGAGGCGCCACCGAGGACCACGCCGACGATCGACTTGCCATCGATCTGAACTGAGCTGACGAGATTGAAGCCGGCCGCACGGGTGTAGCCCGTCTTGATGCCATCGACGCCGCGCACGGAACCGACGAGGCGGTTGTGGCTGCGGATGATGCGGTTCCCGAACTTGAAGCTCTGGGTGGAGAAGTAACCGTAATACTGCGGGAAGTGCTGGCGTAGCGCGATACCAAGGCGGGCCTGGTCACGCGCCGTCGTCATCTGCGCGGTGTTCGGCAGGCCGTTTGCGTTGCGGTAGGTCGTGCGGGTCATGCCGAGCGCATGCGCCTTGGCAGTCATCATCTGCGCGAAACGATCCTCGCTGCCGCCGAGCAACTCGCCAAGGGCGGTGGAAGCATCATTGGCCGAAAGCGTGACGAGGCCGAGAATCGCCTGTTCGACGGAAATCGTACCGCCCGGTCGAACGCCGAGCTTGGTGGGAGCCTGGCCGGACGCATGAGCGGAGAAGGGAACAGCTGTATCAAGACGGATGCGACCCTGCTCGAGTGCTTCGAACGTCAGATAAAGGGTCATCATCTTTGTGAGCGAAGCCGGATACTGCAAGCGATCGGCATTTTCGCTGTAGAGGACGTTGCCCGTATTCGCATCGACGACGATGCCGGCATATCTCGAATTGGCGGCTTCCGCCTCGGCATTGGCCGAGTCGATCGTTGCGATCCCGACTGCCATCGACAGCACCATGATCGCCTTGATCAGGAAATTACCGGAACGGGATGGAGACACGGAGGAAGCTGACCTGGACACTATTTCACTCTTCGCTTGCAGTTCAAATGTTCGCGGGATCGCGCGCCCTCCCGCACGATCAACCCTCCCGAAAGTAGCCGCCTGGGGTTACCAATCCGTTTATGATTAATCGTTTGTTTCGCCATTTCGGACCAATTTAGCGGCTTGGCGCAGAACGGGTCACAAGACGCGTTTCCACAAAGTGGCGAATAGCGGCATCAATATGGTCCCAGTCGGGCAAATGCTGACTCGAGAAGCGGTAAAGCACACTTAAATCGTGACCGACCTTGATGTCGCGCTGGCAATCGCCGCTGGTCGCCATCGCCGGTGTGTCGGGGAGCACGCAGCGCACGACATAGTTGCTGCCGTCAGGTTTCGCTGCCGTCAGCAGCACTTCGCCGGCGTAACCCGCATCCGCGCGCAAATGATGGAGCGTCATTCCGTTCGAGAAGGGGACAGGCGCCCCTTCCAGCAGATGCGAATAGATCGGCTCCATGCGCCCCGACATGTCCTTGGACATCGTGCTCTGCGATATCTGCAGAAAGATGAGGCCCGATGACTGGGAAACGTCATCGAAGCGCGTGCGGTTTGCCTTGTCGTATCCACGCAGTTCGGGCCATGTCAGGTAAAGATCGGTCCGTTCTGCGACGCCACTTTGCCGCTGGCTCGGAAAACGGATCGTATTGGCTGGAAACTGAATGGTGTCTTGACCGATCACGAGGGTTATCGGCGTCGTGTCTTCCGCATTGCCGGCGAGCGACACCCGCGCTCCGAACCAGCGGCCACCAATGCTGATCGCGATCGTCAATGCGGCCAGAATCGCAATCACAGCCGTGACCCGCACCAGAAAGCTGGTGGAGAGCAGTGGCGCTTCGGCTATGGCATTGTTTTCGACGTGGTGCATGGCGGCTCTCGCATGTCAAACCGCCGCAGGAAGGGACAGGAGCCGCCGGTCGTTATCGTTTGGCCGATCATGGCGAGAGGATGGTTAATGAAGTTCTAATTGCGGCCGCGAGCACATAAAAAATGAGCCGCTCCGGGGACAGCGGGAGCGGCTCTCGGGCGCCGGTAGGAACGGGATGCGGGGACACACGAACCAAGGCGCCTTGCACGTCCGCCAGTGGCAGCTGGCGGTCGGTATTTACTTCACGCTACCCACGGCAACAGCGCGACCGTCCTGGAGCTTGGACCAGCGAGTCGGATCGCTGGCGGATTGACGCTTCAGGAAGGTGTATTCCGTATCGGCCCACAGCATGACCTTGTTGCGCATGTTGTCGAGGATGAAATCCCCGCGATCCGTGCGAACGGTCAGCACAGCGTGGCCTTCGCCATTCGGTTGCAGGACGACGGTCATCAGCAGGTCGGATGGCGAGAAGCCTGCATTGATCAGGAGCTTGCGCTTGAGAAGCGCATAATCTTCACAGTCGCCGGCCGTTTGCGGATAGGCCCAGCGCTCTTCGACACCGTAGATTTCCTTGTCGGTCATCGGCGTAATCGTCGAGTTGACCTGATAGTTGATCTTGAGAATGGTTTTCCAACGATCTTCCGTCAGCGTCAGTACGCCCTGGTCGCCCGCCGGATTTGCGCAGTCTGCCGGAATCTCCTTGCAGAACTGATAGGCGCCGATCGGTGGGCTAGCATTGCCGACGACCGTCATGCTGAGAGAGTTCGCCTGTCCGTCGCCCACGATTGTCACCAGTATCGCGCCGGCTGCCAAGCCGCCTTTGATGAATGTCCCGATTGCCATTTTTGTCTCCCCGTTTGTGAGGAGACATTGCCACACACGTTTTTACCTGCCGCAAAATTGCGTAGTTAAATTAGAGGCTTAGTTGATTCAAATGCGCGGACATTTCGACTAAAAACAAAATCGAATGCGCATAAAACTTGATGCGCATTTGCCGAAAACTTAGTTCAAATTGCAGCTATTTTGAAAAGATACCAGGATTGAAAAGGTCTCATTCCGGCACAGAACGTTAACAGGCGGCACGTTTTGAGGCTGGGCGCAATGAGTGCTTAACCATCGCAGCCCCTGTGCCATCCGGCCGATGGCAGCCGACTTGATGCGGGGTGGCTCGGAAAAAGCCCGATTTTCGACGGTCGAGCGGCGCGATTATTTTTGAAGAGTTTCAGAAAAAATATCGGTCGCACTGACGATTGCCCGGGCAATGTCCTGATTTGCGACGGAGTGCGCGGCCTTTTCAACGATCACGAGCTGGCTTCCGGGCCATGCTCTTGCAAGCTCCCAGGCGGTTGTCAGGGGTGCCTCGAGATCGAGCCTGCCTTGCACAAGAACACCAGGGATGCCCCGCAGCTTGTCGGCGCCCGACAGCAATGCGCCATCGTCGAGCCATGCGTTGTGAGCGAAGTAGTGGACGATGATTCGCGCGCGGGTCAGCAGATAGGTCGGGTTGCTCCAGCGACGGCCGTTCGGGTCGGCAAGGAGAATGGAGGCTGCCTCCCAGTCGTGCCAGTCTCGAGCAGCCTTCAGGCGGGTATCCATCTCAGGCGCATTCAGCAGCGTGCGATACCCTTCAAGCAGGCCTTCCTGGCGAAGTTTGTCGGGAAGCGCGTAGAGAAGGCGATTCCATTCCTCCGGAAACAAGGCGGCCATCCCATGTGTCAGCCACGCGATCTCGGATGGTCGCGTCATCGTGACGCCGCCAAGCACGATGGCGCTGACGTGTTCCGGTCTTGCTTGGGTGTAGGTACGGGCGAGCGTCGAGCCCCAGGAGGTGCCGAACAGCAGCCAGCTTTCGATACCGAGATGCTGTCGGAGTTTCTCGATGTCATCAACCAGATCCCAGGTCGTGTTTCGGGTCAGTTCGGTTTGCAGGTCGCCTGCAGAGGGGAGGCTTTTGCTACAATTATGCTGATCGAAGAGAATGATGCGGTATCGCGCGGGATTGAAATATCGCGCGGATGCGGCAGTTGAGCCTGATCTCGGCCCGCCATGAAGATAGAGTGCCGGCAGACCGTCGGGGTTGCCGCGCGCTTCCCAATAGATCTGCTGCTAGTCGCCGACATCGAGAAGGCCTTTCTCATAAGGCTTGATTTCGGGATAGAGCACGGACATGCGACGGCCTTTCATTGCGAGCGACCCATATGGATCAGTCGCGTGACGCCGCAATGACGAAAATCAGAGGAACTCGCGCAGAGTTTCGCGGGATTGTACGGAGAGGAATTCGATCGCCACGCCTTCGACGAAGTGACGGACCACGCGTCCTCGCATATTCCCAAGTCGCAGGGGCGTGCCGATCGGCGGGCGCATTTCGACATCGACGGCGGCGCCGGAGAGCGACAAGTCCATGATCCGGCAATTGTAGCGCGTCCCGTCTTCGAGGGTGATTGCCGTCACAGTCTCGCGTGGCGTCAAACGATCGTGACGCCGATCCTCTGGGAGGCCGAGTTCGTGCTTGTTCGCCAGCCATGTCAGCTGCGCGGCCAGCTTCTCGCGTTTGCGCTCGGTTGCGTTGATCGACATCGTGAAGCCGCGGGTATCAATCGCCTGGACGTAGCCCTCGACCCGTCCAAGATGGTCGATGTATGCAACGACGCGCTCATTGGCGCGCGGACGACCCTGACACGTCACGTACATGTCGCCAGGAGACATGTCGATTACCAGGCACTCATACTCTTCGTAGTTCGCCAGCATAAGGCGGCCCTGCATATTGATGGGCACGCGCTGAAAAGCGCCTTGTTCCGGGCGAGGTGCAGTCCGCTGCGGCTGAGCTTGCTGGAATGCGAACATTAAAGGGCTTCTTTATAAATCGTTTGCGAATGATCTTTACCCGCAATCCATTAACAGAAGGTTGTTCAGCTTAGTCCACTGCGATGCGTATTGGTTGTATTGAAGTGGAACATCCGGCTAGCGTCAGTGGCAAAACTTCGAAGGGTCTCGCTGATGGATGGAGGGCGTTGGTCAGCCGCCGCAGCCGCCGGCTCCTGGTTAACGGCATCCGATTGCGGCCCGAACTGCTCATGAAGCAACCGGCTGCGGTCCAGGGCAAAAAACTCGAGAGGCACGATTTCAAGCCAGCTCGCGGCGACCGACGATGCGATGGCGCCGAGCAACCGATCACATTCATTCTCGTTCGAGCGCAACGGCAGCAGGATGATTTCGAAGGCGGCCGAGTGGCCGGCCGCACTGTAGCCTGTCACATTGAGCAAAGCTGGCATTGCATGTTGCATGACGCCAAGCGCGGTCATCTCGATGTCCTGGTGGCCGTGCGGCCAAAGCTGGGAAAACTGGCTGCCGCCGAGGTCCCGGCCAAAGAGGTCGCAGATACGGCTTCCCGCAAGGCGGAAGACGGTGCCGGATTCGTGCGCTTCCAACATGAACAGGCTCGAAAGGAAGTGACCAATATGCGTCGGCTCGATTGCCGATCGTAACGGGGCGGCATCCGCGCCTCGGATGAGGTTCCAATAGTCGAAAACGTCGATTGTCGTCTTGAGGCGCATGCCGATGCCGATCTGTTTCATTTTGGGTCGAACCACGGTCATCATGACCATGTCGCTGTATGCCATGCGTTTTTCGTGCCACGCGCGGGCGGTTAAGGTTAAAAAAGGGTTTCGATTGAGTGGGGCCGGGGAACGTGCGAGGAATTACTCACGACTTCCGCGCTGGAAGTTCAGCACCAATTGCTAGAGCACGAGGTCATTCTCGGGGCATGCTCGGCAGGCCGTTCGGCTCCTCGCCGGACGGCTTTTTTTTTGATCGGCGCTCCTGTAAGCGTGTGGTCCTGAATAGAGCGGGGGCAGAGATGGACGATTCCACAGAGGCGCAGATGGTCACCGAGCCTCCATCGCCGCGTGTTCCCATATTCAACCTGCCGGGCGTGATACTGGCTTCACTGGGACTGCTTGCGGCGATCTATGCCGTGCAGCTTTTCGTGCTGTCGGATCAGGCGGTCGAGTGGATGTTCTTCAACTTCGGCTTCATTCCCCTGCGTTACGTCACGCCGCTGTCGCAGCAGGGACCGCAGCTGTTCTGGACGCCTGTGTCCTATTCTTTGCTGCATGGCGACCTCGAACATCTCCTGTTCAACGGCCTCTGGCTCATGGCATTCGGCGCGCCGGTCGCCCGCCGGATCGGTACGGCTCGCTACCTCATCTTCTGGCTGCTGTCGGCAATTGCGTCCGCGGCGCTGCATGCCGCGTTGAACTGGGGCGCTCCGACACTGTTGATCGGTGCGTCCGGCGTGGTCTCCGGTTTGATGGGGGCGGCCTGCAGGTTCGCGTTTCCGCCTGAGAGGCGGATGCCGCTGCCCGCTCACCTCAATCGGCGCCTTTCGATTGGCGAAGCATTCCGCAGTCGAACAGTCGTGATGTTCATGCTGTTCTGGTTTGTCGGCAACATCCTCATTGCCGTCGGGGTGCCGCTGATTGGCGACAGCGCGCAGCCGATTGCCTGGGATGCGCATATCGGCGGCTTCCTTTTCGGCTTCTTTCTCTTTGCCCTGTTCGACCGGAAACCGCCGGAAATGCCGCCTACCTTAGAGACATCGGATATATTGCAATCTTAGCCGTTGGAGTGCACCATTCGAACTGATCCGCCAAGGGAGGAGAGGCCGCTGCGGATGCCTGTGATCAGCTGACATGTTTCGCTTTCGACATAGGAGGTTCAGAATGTCCAATACAGTCAAAGCCATACTGGATGCAAAGGGCAGGGATGTTGTCACTGCCAGCCCGAACACCACGGTTTCCGAGGCAGCCGCGATTCTCACCAAGAAAAAGATCGGCGCCATCGTTGTGGTCGGAATGGAGAATAAGATCGCCGGGATATTCACGGAGCGCGATGTCGTGCACGCGATCGCCAAGGCAGGTCCTGCCTGTCTCGACCAGCCCGTGGCCTCGATGATGACGGCGAAGGTCTATCGCTGCAATGACGCGACGACGGTGAACGAACTCATGGAATTGATGACCAGCCGTCGCTTCCGTCACGTCCCGGTCGAAGTGAACGGCAAGCTTGCCGGCATTATCTCCATCGGTGACGTGGTGAAGACCCGTATCGCTGAAGTCGAGCGGGAGACCGAAGAGATCAAGGCCTATATCGCTGGCTGACCTTGCGCCGGCTCGTCACGAGCCGGCGAACACGTCCTGCATTCGCTGCAACTCGGGGAGGCGGGCCTTTGTCTCCTCGTAACCACGTTCGATGGCTTCTCCGGCCCGGTGAAATTCCGAGAGCCCGATATCGCTGAGACGCGGCTGTACGGATATATCCGGCGGGTCGCCAGCGAGCCTTGCCCTGGCGATCCTGTCCTGAATGATGTTGAACGCCTGCACCATGACTCCGGTCATGCCGAGCTTGGCATAAGGCGCGTGCTCCTGCTTCTGGACTTCCGACGGGCTCAGGCTGGCGCTATGACGGACGACGGCTGAGCGGCCGTAGAGGTCGTAATTCAAGTTGACGGCAACGACCAGCGGCTGCTCGTAGGCGCGACAAACCGACACCGGAACAGGGTTTACGAGCGCGCCGTCCACGAGTGTGCGATGATTGCTGCGGATCGGTTCGAAGATGCCCGGAAGGGCGTATGAGGCCCGAAGCGCCGTGATGAGCGAGCCGCTGGCGATCCAGACTTCATGTCCGGTGTTGACCTCGGCGGCGACCGCTACGAAAGGGCGGTCGAGATCCTCGACGTTCAAGCCTTCAAGATGTTCCTGCATTCGCTTCGTGAGGCGCATGCCGCCGAACAGGCCGCTTCCGCCGATCGTCAGATCCAGAAGGCTGGCGATGCGGCGCATCGTCAACGAACGGGCGAAGCCCTCGAGTTCGTCGAGCTTGCCAGCGAGATAGCAGCCACCAACAAGAGCGCCGATCGACGTGCCTGCCACCATGCCGATCTCGATCCCGGCCTCGTCAAGCGCACGCAGGACGCCAATGTGGGCCCATCCGCGCGCGGCACCACCGCCAAGCGCAAGGGCAAGCTTTGGTCTTTTGGCAGCAGGAGTCGTCGGGGGCAGGGTTTTCACGTCTGGAGAAGCCGGATTGCTCGGGTCGGAAATGCCGGCCTCGGAGCTTTGACGGTTCAAACTCCAGCTCAACATGAAAGTCTCCCCTCCTGGCGGAACACGCAGGTCAGTATATTAGTGTTCCGTTTCCCTTTCCAATTGGTATATGGGCGCCGTTTCCGCCCCAAAAAGAGACGGTTTTTCGTTTTTATGGCTCTTTTCCGTAAATTTCATGCGGGTCGAACTGACGCTCGTCGTCGGCGATCTCCAGCATCGGCTTGCCGTCCTGGAGATTGACGGTCCTGTAGAAGCAGGAGCGCCGGCCGGTGTGGCAGGTGGCGTCGTGACCGGCAACCTCGACCTTCAGCCAGATGGCATCCTGGTCGCAATCGGTTCGGATTTCCTTGACCGTCTGGATGTTGCCTGAAGTCTCGCCCTTGATCCAGAGCTTGCCGCGCGAGCGGCTGAAGTAGTGCGCCTTTTTCGTCTGTATGGTCAGCGCCAGCGCTTGCGCGTTCATGTGCGCCACCATCAGCAGTTCGCCGTCATGCGCGTCCGTGACGATCGCTGTAATCAGGCCGCGGTCATCGAACCGCGGCGTGAAATCGCCGGCATCCTCCAACTCGGATTTGTCGTCGGACGGTGCGTTGAAGGCAAAGGGCATACTTGCGGCTTTCTAAAGCGAAGCCGGGATCAGCGGCTCCTCACCATGGACATGAAGCGGGCTTGGTCAGCCGGCTCAGTTTTGAAGCTTCCAGTAAAAGTAGTCGTCAATGTGGTCGAGCCCTGTTTTTGAACACCGCGCATCGCCATGCACATGTGTTCGGCCTCGATCATTACCGCAACGCCGCGCGGCGCAAGCGTTTCGTCGATCGCTTTGGCGATTTGTGCGGTCATCGTTTCCTGCGTTTGCAGGCGACGGCCGTAGATTTCGACCACGCGGGCAATCTTCGACAGGCCCAGTACCTTGCCATCCGGCATGTAGCCGACATGCGCCTTCCCGATGATCGGGACCATGTGATGTTCGCAATGCGAGAAGAATGGAATATCCCTCACGAGTACCATGTCGTCGTAGCCGGCGACTTCTTCGAACGTCCGGCCGAGTACGTCTTCGGGATCCATATCGTAGCCGGCGAAGAGCTCACGATAGGATTTGGCGACGCGCGCCGGAGTATCGAGCAGGCCTTCACGAGACGGATCGTCGCCTGCCCAGCGAAGCAGGGTACGAACGGCGTCTTCCGCTTCCTTCTGGCTCGGGCGGCCGGAATCAAGCGCGGTCTGCGGAAAATTCTTTACGATGGCGTCCATATGCAACTGTCTCCTGATCCGCACGGCGGATCGTATTTCGGACTAGCCACTGGCAATCCCACTTACGGGAATTCATGCACCTTTGGCAGGCTCCGGGGCTTTCAGGGCTTGATTTGCGGCCCTTCCGGCACGGTTTCCCAATCAAACTTACACGAGGCCATTGCATTTTTATGGCCTTCGAACGACATACATATAGGAAAACGGCATCCCTATGTAAGTCTTCTCGCACGACACGCTGTGTTTTTGTTTGTGCTACAATACGGGAATTGCATGCCGATCCGCATGAATTCGGGAGCGGAATCCGCTATGGACGATATCTACAACAGCAAAATCCTCGAATTTGCGGGCAATATTCCGCTGATCGGCAGTTTGCCCGATGCCGACGCGAGCGCCCAGGCGCATTCGAAACTTTGCGGCTCGAAGGTGAAGATCTGGGTGAAGATGGAAGGCGACACCATCACCGCGTTCGCCCATGATGTGAAGGCCTGTGCCCTCGGCCAGGCATCATCGTCGGTGATGGCGCGGCATGTTGTCGGCGCCAAAGCGGCCGAAGTGCGCAAGGCCCGGGAAGACATGCTCGCGATGCTCAAGGCCGATGGCGAAGGCCCGGAAGGCCGGTTCGAGGACATGCGCTATCTGCGTCCTGTCAAGGACTACAAGGCCCGCCACGCATCGACCATGCTGACCTTCGATGCGGTCGTCGATGCGATCGGCCAGATCGAGGCGAGCCGCGCTGAAGCCGTGGAAGCATGAGCGGCGCCGGCCATGTGTCAATTCTGTTCCATCCCAGGCCATGACGACGAGGACGAGGGCGGTGCCGCCGCTACTCCTCCTAGGAGGCAGGCCGGCTTTTCACGCAACTACCGGGGCCCGTTTCGCAAGACGCCCGACCGGCTGCTCGGCATGGCATTCATCAGGCTGTACCAGCTGACGCTCTCCGGCTTCATCGGCAATTCCTGCCGGCATGTCCCGACCTGTTCCGAATATGGCTATGAGGCCATCGCCCGCCATGGTCTGTGGGCCGGCGGCTGGATGACGTTGTTTCGCGTCGGGCGGTGCGGACCGGGCGGCACAAGCGGTCTGGATCCGGTGCCGGAGACGCTGGGCGGCAGCTTTCACTGGTGGACGCCCTGGCGCTATCTCGCCTTTGGCCGGAAGACGGCGTGACCGCCTACGTTGCATTGCTCCACAGCATCGTGCTGGCGCCTGGCCGGCGCGTCGTGATGTCCGATCTCCGCGACATGGCGGAGGCTGCCGGTTATCGCCACCCACGCACGCTGGTCTCTACCGGCAATATCGTCTTCGAAGGGCCGGAGACACCGACCGGTGACATCGAAGCAAAGCTCGAGGCGGGCTTCCAGGCGCGCTTTGGCAAGGCAGTCGATATCATGGTTCGACGTGCTGAGGATTGGCGCAAGGTCGCTGCCGGCAATCCGTTTCCCGATGGTGAGGGAAGCCAGGTCATTCTGCGCGTCATGCGTAAGCCGCTCGTGCCGGCAGCGCTCGAGGCGCTACGATCCTACGCGGCCCCCAGCCAGCGCCTCGCGATTGTCGACGGTGACCTGTGGATCGATTTCGCGGGCAAGCCAAGCGAATGGAAACTGCTGTCGGCGCTCACTACAAAGCGAATGGGCGTTGGCACGTTGCGGAACTGGAATACCGTTCGCGGCCTTGCCGAATTGCTCGGCTGAGCCGTCTTTTCCTTTACTAAACGACCAAATCTGGCTATCAGGCGGCGGCGCGTTCGTGCGGACGAAGCGCTTCATTTGCAACCACCCGCATTCGTTGGCGGGACTGGACAAGGAGAATTCTAGATGTCCCAATCCGTTTCCCTGACATTTCCCGATGGTTCCGTGCGCAGCTACGATGCTGGCGCAACCGGTAAGGATGTCGCCGAATCCATTTCGAAGTCGCTTGCCAAGAAGGCTGTCGCCATTGCGATCGACGGTACGGTACGCGACCTTTCCGATCCAGTCGTCGACGGCAAGATCGAAATCATCACCCGCAATGACGGCCGCGCGCTGGAGCTGATCCGGCATGACGCTGCCCACGTGATGGCGGAAGCCGTGCAGGAGCTATGGCCCGGCACGCAGGTCACGATCGGTCCGGTGATCGAGAACGGCTTCTACTACGATTTCGCCAAGAACGAGCCCTTCACGCCCGAAGATCTGCCGAAGATCGAAAAAAAGATGAAGGAGATCATCGCCCGCAACGCGCCCTTCACCAAACAGGTTTGGTCGCGCGAGAAGGCGAAGGAAGTCTTCGCTGCCAAGGGTGAGAGCTACAAGGTCGAGCTGGTAGACGCGATTCCCGCCGGCCAGGATCTGAAGATCTACAATCAGGGCGAATGGTTCGACCTCTGCCGTGGGCCGCACATGGCGTCCACCGGCCAGATCGGTACGGCCTTCAAGCTGATGAAGGTTGCCGGCGCCTATTGGCGTGGTGACAGCAACAATGCCATGCTCTCGCGCATCTACGGCACGGCGTTTGCCGAGCAGTCGGAACTGGACAACTACCTGCACATTCTCGCCGAGGCAGAGAAGCGCGACCACCGCAAGCTCGGCCGCGAAATGGACCTGTTCCATTTCCAGGAAGAGGGCCCCGGTGTCGTGTTCTGGCATGGCAAGGGCTGGCGCATGTTCCAGACGCTGACCTCCTATATGCGCCGCCGCCTGGCGGGCACCTATGAAGAGGTCAACGCGCCGCAGGTTCTCGATTCCTCGCTCTGGGAAACCTCGGGTCACTGGGGTTGGTACCAGGAAAACATGTTCGCGGTGAAGTCGGCCTATGCCTTCACGCATCCCGACGACAAGGAAGCCGACAACCGCGTCTTCGCGCTGAAGCCGATGAACTGCCCTGGTCACGTGCAGATCTTCAAGCACGGCCTGAAGTCCTATCGTGAGCTGCCGATCCGTCTTGCCGAGTTCGGTACCGTGCATCGCTACGAAGCCTCGGGCGCGCTGCACGGGCTGATGCGTGTGCGCGGGTTCACGCAGGACGATGCCCACGTCTTCTGCACCGACGAGCAGATGGCGGCCGAGTGCCTGCGCATCAACGACCTGATCCTGTCGGTCTACGAGGACTTCGGCTTCAGCGAGATCGTCGTCAAGCTCTCGACCCGTCCGGACAAGCGCGTCGGCACCGATGCACTCTGGGATCGCGCCGAAAGCGTGATGATGGATGTGCTGAAGACGATTGAGGAGCAGTCCGGTGGACGCATCAAGACCGGCATCCTGCCGGGCGAGGGCGCGTTCTACGGACCGAAGTTCGAATATACTCTGAAGGACGCGATCGGCCGTGAATGGCAGTGCGGTACGACTCAGGTCGATTTCAACTTGCCGGAGCGTTTCGGTGCCTTCTACATCGACAGCAACTCCGAAAAGACGCAGCCGGTGATGATCCATCGCGCCATCTGCGGCTCGATGGAGCGTTTCCTCGGTATTCTGATCGAGAACTTCGCCGGCCACATGCCGCTCTGGATCGCACCGCAACAGGTCGTCGTGGCGACCATCACGTCCGAGGCCGACGGCTACGGTGCCGAGGTGGCCGAAGCACTCCGCGAAGCCGGTCTGAACGTCTCGACCGACTTCCGCAACGAGAAGATCAACTACAAGGTCCGCGAACATTCGGTCACGAAGGTTCCTGTGATCATCGTCTGCGGCAAGAAGGAAGCCGAAGAGCGCACGGTCAACATCCGTCGTCTCGGCAGCCAGGAACAGACCTCGATGTCGCTCGACGAAGCAATCGCGAGCCTGTCGCTTGAAGCAACGCCTCCTGACGTTCGCCGCAAGGCCGAATCCAAAAAGGCGAAGGCTGCCTGACGGCAGCCGTTGCTTTGTTCATATGACAAACAGAAAAGCCCGGCCATCAGGCCGGGCTTTTTGATTCAATACTCGTTATCGGGCGATGACTCTTAGTCAGCGTCCGTGCCGCTCGTCCCACTGTCCTGCAGTTGATCATAAGAGGGCAGAGGCGCCTGTGCGCCGCTTGGGCCGGACTGCTCGGCCTGTTCGGGCGGCAGCTGTTGGACGGTCTTGGCGGCGGCAGCCGGTTCGTCAGCCTGGGCGTCCTTCATCAGGACTTCGACGTCGGTATTCTTGCCCGCCTCGACCTTGAAGTCCTGCTGGTAGATCTTGTCCTTGTTGCGCGCGACGGCTGAATATTCGCCCTCGGCAAGCACCATCGTCGGGAAGGCGCTTACGCTTTCGCCGACACTGTCGCCCGCTGCCGTCAGGATGGACCATGCCGTGTCCGCGATCGCTTCACCGCCGTGGTCGGAAACCAGCTTGAACGTGATTTGCGCCGCCTTGTGCTGGATCGTCGCTTCGGTGAGCTTGCCGGCCTCGACCTGGATGTCGGCCCGGATCGACGCGTTGATGTCACCATACTCGGACACGATATGGTAGGTGCCCGCATTGAGCCGAACGACCGTGTTGGGCGGCACATCAGCCATGACCAGCCCGCGCTCGCCATCCTCGCGCACTTCGGCAGAGTAGATCGAGAAGCTCAACTGATCGGGCCGGATCCGCATATCCGTGCCTGAAACGGCATTGAGGAGCAGGCCGCCGGCCTCGAGTACCATCGTCTGCTTGTCGACCTGGCCGCTATCGGCCACGGTCAGCTTTCGCGTCACCCCGGCGCGGCCGAAGGACACGTTGACGAAGTAGTCACCGGGAGCGAGCTGGAAGTCGGCCGAGCCACCCTGCGAGCTGGCGATCAACGGCAATTTGCCGTCGGTGCCGGCAATCGGACTGAACACATACCAGGACAGGCCGTCAGCAACTGGATCGCCATTGGCGGTCAGCTTCGCTTCCAGCTGAACTTCCTGCAGCTTCGAACCTGCAGGTGCTTCGCCCGGGGCAATGAAGGCATTGAGTTTCGGCATCTTTGCCGTCGTGTCGAGCTGCTTGAAGTCCTTGAAGGCGTCCTGCGCACCTGCGCCCAGGGGCGTCAGAGCGACGAGGGCGGCAACAAGGCTCATGCGCGCGTAAGGCAAAATGCCGAGCATGTGTTTTGTGAACCAATTGACATCTGAAATCACAGAGGCCACTTCAAGACCAACGCGATGGCAAATTCAAGACCCATCCCCGATACTGTGATGAAAATGAAAGTTTCTTCTGTATGAGATCCGAAATCAAGCTTATCGACTACCTTGGCGTCCGCCGCTCCATTCCCGCCTTCCAGATGTGCGAACCAGGGCCGGAGAAGGCCGAGATCGAGGAAATTCTGCGCCTTGCGTCGCGTGTCCCTGACCATGGCAAGCTGGCGCCGTGGCGCTTCATCGTCTACCGCGGCGAAGAGCGTAAGCGCATCAGCGAAGAACTGCTGAAACTCGCACTGGAAATAAAGCCTGACCTGTCAGACGAAATGATCCAGGTGGAACGCACCCGTCTGACCCGTGCGCCTGTGGTCGTTGCCGTTGTCAGCACCGCTGCTCCGCACGTCAAGATTCCCGAATGGGAACAGCTGATGTCGGCCGGTGCTCTGTGCCTCAACATCATCTTTTCCGCGAATGCCAATGGTTGGGTCGCCAACTGGCTGACGGAATGGTACGCCTACAATGAGCGCGCCTATCCGCTGCTTGGCGTCCAGCCGGGCGAAAAGGTTGCCGGCTTCATTCATATCGGTTCGACGACCGTTCCCCCGGTCGAGCGGCCCCGTCCGGAGTTGTCGCAGACCGTCAGCTGGGTCGGCGGGGACGACTGATGTTTTATCCGACGGACACCAACAAGCACGGCCTGGCGCACGATCCCTTCAAGGCGATCGTCTCGCCTCGTCCGATCGGTTGGATCGGCAGCAAGGGCAAGGATGGGTCGATCAACCTCGCGCCCTATTCCTTCTTCAACGCAATCTCGGACCGGCCGAAACTGGTGATGTTTTCGTCGGCCGGCCGCAAGCACAGCCAGCGAAATGCGGCTGAAACGGGCGAATTCACCTGCAACTTCGTCAGCCGCAACTTGGTCGAGAAGATGAACGTCTCGTCAGCGACCGTACCCTACGGCGTCGATGAGTTCGCGCTTTCCGGGCTGACGGCAAGGCGAGGGGAGTTGGTGGATGCTCCCTACGTTGCCGAAGCCTTTGCCGTGCTCGAATGCAAGGTGACGGAGATCATCGAGCCGAAGTCGCTATCCGGCGAACCGTCGGAGAACGTCATGGTCTTCGGCCAGGTGATCGGTATCCATATCGATGAGGCGATTGTTCGCAACGGTCGACTCGACATGGCGCTGGCCCGCCCGGTGGCTCGTATGGGCTACATGGATTACAGCGAGGGCAGCGAAGTCTTCGAGATGTTCCGGCCTAAGGTCTGACAGCGCTGCCGGAAGGCATTAATGGATATGGTGAACCAATCATAAACTTTTTGCGGCTACCGTAATTCTCAACGACTGGAACGCGAAGGAATCGCGTTTGAGAATTGGGGTTCGCGGTGATCGTAGAGGCATTTCTTCGTTGGGTTGAGACCGCCAAGGCCGGAGACAGGGCGCGGGCGGCAAATGCCCTCGGCAGAGCCTATCTGCAGTCCGAAATGTCGGTTGACGAGCGCAATGCCGCCGAGATGGCGATGACCTTCCTGCTTGATGATCCATCGCCGAAGGTGCGCCTTGCTCTGGCTGAGGCGATCGCATGGTCGCCGGAGGCCCCGCGTGCGGTCATCATGTCACTGGCAGGTGACCAGCCGGAAATCGCTTGTCATGCCGTTACCTGCTCGCCGCTGCTGTCGGACTCCGATCTTGTCGATCTCGCAGCGCGCGGCAATGTCATTACCCGCATGTTGATTGCCGCTCGTGCCGTTGTTTCGCGTCCGGTCTCGGCGGCCTTGGCGGAAATCGGCGAAGAAGAAGACGTTCTTTGCCTTCTCGAGAACGAGGGTGCGGCGATCGCTCCCGCTTCGCTGAAGCGGATCGCCGATCGTCTTGGTGATTGCTGCGATATCCGCAACATCCTCCTTGAGCGCCCCGATCTCCCGGCGGACGCGCGGCAGTTGTTGACCCAGCATATCAGCGAAGCATTGGTCAGTCTTCCGCTGGCGCAGGTGACGATCGGCGTGGATCGCCTTCGTCGCATCGCCCGGGAGGCGACGGAAACCGCGATCGTTTCGATCGCAGGCGAAATTGCACCACGTGAGGTCGCCGGTCTAGTTGAGCATCTGCGCGCGAACGGCCGGTTGACACCGTCGTTCCTGATGCATGCGCTTTGCGCCGGCAAGGTGGAATTTTTTGCAGGCGCCATCGTCAATCTCACGGGCTGCGATGAACGCCGCGCCCGGTCGATACTGGCGACTGGCCGCGTGCATGCTGTCCGGGCGCTCTACGAAAGCGCCGGGCTTGCCCGCGAGATCAGCGTCATCTTCGTCGAGGCAACGCTGCTGTGGCGCGATGCCTCCAGAAAGGCATCGGGAACGATGTTTGCCAATGTCTGTGGCCGTCTTCTCGAAAACTTCCGCAATCGCGATAGCGCACACGGAGCGGTACGGGAATTGCTCGATATGGTCGAGAAGCTTCACATAGCCGAGCAGCGGCAATCCGCTCGCGGCTATGCACATCTGACGGCCCTAGCTGCCGCCTAGTCAGCCAGTCGCTTCACGACCCACGAGTAACCTCCCGAAACGAAGTGCACCGGCGTGGCAAGTGCCGATTTCATCGCATGACCAGAAGGCAGATGTGACCGCACCTTGGCTGCGATCCTGTCGGCAAAGCCGGAGACGCCGCTTTCGGCAGTTGAATCGGCTGGTGCCTGCGCAGGCGTCGGGGCCGGAGCGGGCACCGATGCAATCTCGGGCGCTGCCGGAGGGGTGGCGGCCTTCGGTGGTTCGCAGACGGCTATCACGGTCGGATAGCTGATATTGGTGTAATGCTTCAGCTGCGTTTCAGACTCGGCGTCGCACATCGCAACGGTTTCCCAGTGCTTTTCGACGGTGGCGACATAGTTGCACTGTGTCACCGAGTCGTTGCATCCGAGAATTGTCATTGCAATGAGAACAGCTTGCATGGTCGCGCCTTTACGATATTGAATCTCCGGATTCCCTTAGAGGCAGCAATTTCAACCGAAAGAAGGCTGCTGCATTAACTTTTCGTCATGCGGCGACGCCGCGCCAAGTGCAGAGACAGGAAATCCAGTGTCCGTTACGATCACTCTCGAATCGCCGCGCCAGGACGGCGTCGTCCGCCTGCTTGAATTGTCGGACGCTTACGCACAATCGCTCTATCCCCCGGAAAGCAACCACCTCGTTGACCTCTCCACCCTGGAGAAGCCCACGGTGAGCTTTTTTGTGGCCCGCAATGGCGACGAGGTCGTCGGATGCTGTGCGCTGGTTGAAGCCGGAGACGGCACAGCCGAAATCAAGCGCATGTTTGTCGATCCTGAGGCACGCGGCCTCAAGGTTGCAAGCAAGCTGATGAATGCCCTGGAGGGGCTCGCTGGCGAGAAGCAGCTGACCGCCGTGCAGCTGGAAACCGGTATCTACCAGCCGGAAGCGATCGGTCTCTATCGCAAGTACGGCTATATCGAGATCGAGCCGTTTGGCAGCTATTTGCCCGACCCGCTCAGCCTTTTCATGGAAAAGCGGATCGCCTGATCAGCCGTCCGCTGCGCGTGGGGGTGCCGGGGCCGGCTCGTCGATCATGACTTGCGGGCCGATCTCGCCCTTGTCGGCGTTGCGGACCTCGTGCATCCATTCGCGCCAGATGGCGACCAGAAGCGCCATCAGGACAGGCCCGATGAACAGCCCGAGGAACCCCATCGTCTTCACGCCGCCGATCAGGCCAAAGAAGGTAGGCAGGAAAGGCAGCTTGATCGGGCCGCCGACGAGCTTCGGGCGCAGCGTCTTGTCGACGATGAAGAGTTCGACCGTTCCCCAGACGAAGAGGCCAATGCCGGCGACGTGAGAGCCGCTGGCGGCGAGGTAGATCGAGACCAACGTAAACGACAGCGGCGCGCCGCCCGGAATGAGCGCCATGATGCCCGTCAGCACACCAAGCGTCACGGGCGAGGGCACGCCCGCGATCCAATAGGCGACGCCAAGCACGATACCTTCGCCGATTGCGATCAGCGTCATACCCATGACGGTGGAACTGATCGTCGCCGGCACGACACGAGAGATCCGCTCCCAGCGGTTGGGCAGGATGCGTTCGCCGAGCATATCGATCTGGCCGGAAAAGGACGATCCGTCGCGATAGACGAAGAACAGCGCGATCAGCATGAACAGCAGCGTCAGTAGCAGGTGGAACGCACCGCCGCCCGCGGCGAGTACCGCGCGATAGATATTGCCGATATGAGCACCGCTGACGGCCTGTATGACTTCGCCCATGGTTCCAGGGCTGCCGATGTACTTGGTCCACAATTCATCGAGATAGGGGCCGGCAAAGGGCAGGGCGAGGATCCATTGCGGCGTGGGGGCGCCAAACCGGTTGGCGTGGATCAGCCATGCGACCCATTCGCGCACCTCGCCGGTGGTGTAGCTCACCGCCAGAACGATCGGGATCACGAGGAAGGTGACGATCAGGAGAATCGCAATGGTCGCGGCGACAGTCGTGTTGCCGCCGACGTTGCTGAGCAGCCGCCGATAGAGCGGCCAGCTTGCAAAGCCGATGACCAGCGCCGCCAGCACCGGGACGAGGAAGCCGTAGAAGAAATAGACGCCTGCCGCGACGACAAGGATCAGGAGCCAACGCGCGGCGGAGATCGAGGGGATCAGCGGCGTGCGCGCAGGAGTGGATGGCCCGAGCCACCGTGACTCTCTCTGGACATTGTTGGTCGGAAGGCTCACGTCGTCTTTTTCCCCCGTATTGTTTCCTATGGATATGGGCCATGCGCACACGCCACGCAAGCACAGCCGCCAATTTATGCGAGCCCGAGCCTTCGCTGTCGCCCCCGACATATCCACACTAGGCTTCATACCCGCGCTTTCTGCAATCACTAAGACAGAAATCCTTCCGGATTGTTGCCAAGGCCAAACTATCCGTATAATTTGGATCCATGGATACAAATATGATCATCGCCGAACTCCGACGGGAGATCGAAAGCGGGCTGCTTCCCGCAGGGACCGTCCTGAAACAGGAAGTGCTCGCTGAGCGTTTCGGCGTTAGCCGCCAACCTGTACGCCAGGCGCTGGACCGAATGCTTGCCATCGGTTTACTGCGCCGCCGTCCGGACAGGAGCCTTGCGGTATCGGGTTTGAATGGCGAAGAGGCTCGCGAGCTTGCCGAAATCCGCGCGGCCCTGGAGACCGCCGCATTGCGCGCGTCGATGTCGGCACTGACCGACAGCGATCTACGCAAGACGAGGCGCCTGAACGAGGACCTTATCGAGGAGGAGGATCCCTCCGTGCTGGAGGAACTCGACATCGCCTTTCACAAAGCACTCTATGGTCGCTGCGCCAACGCCAGACTTCTCAGCATGATCGAGGAACTGCGCCGCGAATCGCGGCGGGCCTATACGCGCCAGCCAAAAGGCTCCGACGATCGTGCCATCCTCCACGCCGAGCATCGCGACATCATCACCGCATGCGAACGACGGGACACCGACGAGGCGGCCTTGGCGCTCTCGCGACATCTGCAACAGACAACGGCGCGGCTGACGCGCGAGGGATAATGACGATGACGAGTTTCTCTGCACGCGTGGCCTGGATGCGGGGCGACGATGATTTCCTTCGTGGGCGTTACAGCCGTGGGCACGAATGGACGTTCGACGGCGGTCTGACCATCCCGGCTTCCGCGTCGCCGCACAACGTCCCGTTGCCTTACGCGGTAGCGGAGAATGTCGATCCCGAGGAGGCCTATGTGGCAGCACTCTCAAGCTGCCATATGCTCTTTTATCTCTGGCTGGCCTCCAGGAAACGCATCGGAATCGACAGCTACGTCGATGATGCGATCGGCCTGATGGAGGAGGTCGACGGAAGGACGATGGTAAGCCGTGTGGAGCTGCGGCCGAGCGTCACCTATTCCGGCGACGCGCCTAGCAGAGAGGCCGAAGAGGCCATGCACCACGAGGCACACGAACTCTGCTTCCTCGCCAATTCGGTGAAGACCGTGATCGAAGTGAAGCTCGACTGAACCTCAGATATCAAGGTTCTCGGCGAAGGCCGCGCGATCCTGGATGAAGCGGAAGCGAGCTTCCGGCTTCGTCCCCATGAGGTCGTCGACGGCCGTCCGCGTGCCTTCAAAATCCACTTCGTCGATCAGCACGCGCAGCATGGTGCGCTTGCTCGGGTCCATCGTGGTTTCCTTGAGCTGGGCCGGCAGCATTTCACCGAGACCTTTGAAGCGGCTGATTTCGACCTTGGTCTTGCCCTTGAATTCGGTTTCCATCAGTTCCTGCCGATGCGCGTCATCGCGGGCGTAGGCCGATTTGGCTCCCTGCGTGATCTTGTAGAGTGGCGGAACAGCGAGGAACAGATGGCCGCCGCGCACAAGTTCGGGCATCTCCTGATAGAAGAAGGTGATCAGCAGCGATGCGATATGGGCGCCGTCGACGTCGGCATCGGTCATGACGATGATGCGTTCGTAGCGGAGGTCTTCCTCGCGGTATTTCGACCGTGTACCGCAGCCGAGCGCCTGCACGAGATCGGTGAGCTGCTGGTTGGCGCCGAGCTTCTCCCGGCCGGCGCTCGCGACGTTGAGGATCTTGCCGCGAAGCGGGAGAATCGCCTGGTTTGCGCGGTTGCGCGCCTGCTTGGCGGAGCCGCCAGCCGAGTCACCTTCGACGATGAAGAGTTCGGCACCCTGCGCCGTATTCTGGGCGCAGTCGGCAAGCTTGCCGGGAAGACGGAGCTTGCGCACCGCCGTCTTGCGGTTGACTTCTTTTTCCTTGCGGCGCCGCAGCCGTTCCTCGGCGCGTTCGATCACCCAGTCGAGCAGCTTGGCCGTCTCGTTGGGATTGTCGGCGAGATAGTGGTCGAAGGGATCGCGTAGCGCGTTTTCGACGATACGCTGCGCCTCGACCGTCGCCAGCTTGTCCTTCGTCTGGCCGACGAACTCAGGCTCGCGAATGAAGACGGACAGCATGCCCACTGCAGAGATCATCACGTCATCCGTGGTGATCTGCGCCGCGCGCTTGTTCTGCGTCAGTTCACCGTAGGCCTTCAGGCCCTTGGTGAGCGCTATGCGCAGTCCCGCTTCGTGCGTGCCGCCCTCGGGCGTCGGAATGGTATTGCAGTAGGAATGAACCTGCGGATCGCCGCCATACCAGGTGATTGCCCATTCGAGCGAACCATGGCCGCTGGTCTTCTCGGTCTTGCCGGCGAAGATTTCGCGGGTGACGGTGAATTCCTTGCCCATGGTCGCCTGGAGATAGTCCTTCAGGCCGCCCGGGAAATGGAACACCGCCTTATCAGGAACCTCTGAGCCCTGCGGCAGAACGCCTTCGTCGCAACTCCAGCGGATTTCGACGCCGCCGAAGAGATAGGCCTTCGAACGGGCCATGCGGAACACGCGCCCTGCGTCGAACTTGGCGTGGTCGCCGAAAATTTGCGGGTCGGGATGGAAGCGCACGCGTGTGCCGCGCCGATTGTGGATGTCGCCGAGTTCTTCAAGACCACCCTGCGGGATGCCGCGCGAGAAACGCTGGCGATAGAGCTTGCGATTGCGCGCAACTTCAACTTCCAGGACATCGGAGAGCGCGTTGACGACAGACACGCCGACGCCGTGCAGACCGCCTGACGTTTCGTATGCCTTGCCGTCGAACTTACCGCCGGCATGGAGCTTGGTCATGATGACTTCGAGCGTCGACTTGCCCGGGACCTGCGGATGGTTCTCGACCGGTATGCCGCGGCCGTTGTCGCTGACCGTCAGGAAGCCTTCGCGATCGAGGTGGACTTCAATGAAGTTGGCATGCCCGGCGACAGCTTCGTCCATCGAGTTGTCGATGACTTCGGCAAACAGGTGGTGCAAGGCCTTTTCGTCTGTGCCGCCGATGTACATGCCGGGGCGCATGCGAACCGGCTCGAGGCCTTCGAGAACGCGGATCGACGATGCGCCATAGTCTTCCGACGTCGAACTGGCCGGCGCGGGGCGCGACACCGGGGCAGGGGGTGGGGCTACGGAGGCGGCAATGGCTTGCGTTGCAGCCGGCTCGTTGGCTTTTGGTGCCTCCTCCTGCTTTTGTGTCAGGGGCAATCCGGAAAAGAGGTCGTTGTTATCGTCCATGGGGCCGTTCAGATCTTCATCTCGTCGTGGGTGAGCCGCTCAAGATTGAGCCTGACCCAAAATCACCGCATTTCATGTCACGTTTGCGAATCAAGCAAAGTTTGCCAGAAAGCATCTCGATACGCGACGCCGTCCTGATGTGACGGACTTTCTCAGGAAATGATTTGCGTTGCAGGGCGCGGAATGGCAAGCGGCCAGACGCATCAGGGAACCATGCACATGCGAATGTCCACAAGTCATTGCACCATTATGGCCGTAATTGCGGCCTTTTTCATGATGGCGACCGATCAGGTCTGGGCTGCGGACGCTTTGCCGCCATTCAAGGACGATCTGTTTTCCACACAAAAAGTGCTTCAGACCGGCGACGGCGGCGCCTTCGAGGTCATCGAATACGACGAGATGCGCGATATCAACGGTCGCGATCAGATCCCCGAAAAGCGCACCCAGCAGAAATATGTTTCCCTCGGTGTGCGCAAGAGCCAGACGGACGAGACCCTTTCGCTTGGCGGCCTCAAGCTCGATGTCACCAGGGTGGGACCGGCTTCCGCGGCGGGATTTACGGTGATCTTCATCCATGGCCGCAACGGCGACAGGCGTCTCGGCGCCAACGACTACACCTTCGGCGGCAACTTCAATCGTCTGAAGAACCTGGTCGCAGGAAACGGGGGCGTCTACTACTCGCCATCAGTCAAGTCTTTCGACAGCGACGGTGTAGCGGCGATCGCGGGGCTGATCCGCTATGCAAGCGAACAATCGCCGGGAAAGCCGGTGATACTCACCTGCGCATCGATGGGCAGCCAGATCTGCTGGGGCATCAGTCGCGATCCCGAAAGCGTGAAGCGGCTGAAAGGCATGGTGATCATGAGCGGTGTCGCCGATCCTGATTTCGCCAAGAGCCCGTTCTACAAGTCAAAGCTGCCGCTCTGGTTCGCTCATGGCAGCCGTGACCCTGTATATGCCGCCACCGACCAGCAGGCGCTCTTCGAGAAGCTCTTGAAGGCAAACTATCCCACGCATTTCACACTCTACCAGACAGGCAACCACGGCACGCCGATCCGGATGATCGACTGGCGCCGGGCCTTGAACTGGATCCTTGCCTCGTGAGGTAGGCGCGCCGGCCCCTCACGTCAGCCTTTAGGCAACACGGCCGCCAAATTTTAAGCATTTGCGCGCCAAATTGCCCCTATTTCCCTTACGTAAGGGTCCAAAACCTTTTCATTCTCGCAGGCTTTTGCTAAGGCCGCTCAATATATGAAAATTGGATGGCTGGCATGACCCCTGACGTACGCCCACTGGTGGCGGGAAACTGGAAAATGAACGGCACGCGTGCCTCCCTCGATCAGATCAAGGCGATCGCCGAGGGTGTTCAAGGCCCACTCTCCGCGAAGGTGGAAGCGCTGATCTGCCCTCCTGCAACGCTACTTTATGTTGCGACCGCGCTCTGCACCGATAGCCCGCTTGCGATCGGCGCGCAGGATTGCCACCAGAACCCGTCGGGCGCCCATACAGGTGATATCTCCGCCGAGATGATCGCCGATTGCTTCGGCACCTACGTCATCGTCGGCCACTCCGAGCGCCGCACCGACCATGCCGAGACGGACCATTTGGTTCGTGCCAAGGCCGAGGCCGCCTTTGCCGCCGAACTCACCGCCATCATCTGCCTCGGCGAGACGGCCGACGAGCGCAAGGCCGGTCAGACGCTCGATATCATCAAGCGACAGCTTTCGGCCTCCGTGCCGGAGACCGCAACGCCCGAAAACACCGTGATTGCCTACGAACCCGTATGGGCGATCGGCACGGGCCTGACGCCGACCGTGGAAGACGTGGAGAAGGCACATGCCTTCATGCGCTCCGAGCTCGTCGCCCGCTTTGGCGACAACGGCAAGAAGATCCGCATCCTTTATGGTGGTTCGGTCAAGCCCGGCAACGCCAGGGAGCTGATGGGCGTCGCCAATGTCGATGGTGCCTTGATCGGCGGTGCGAGCTTGAAAGCCACGGATTTCCTCGCCATCTACGGCGCATACGAAGCGTTGCTTGCTTAGAGCCGTGTATATTCCGGGCCGAAGGGCTTGGAATAGCGGATTACCTCATGTAAAGAGCGCCAGAATTTTACTTTATGCCCGCTATGCGTGGGCAGGACTGGACCCATGCAGACCGTATTGATTGTCATTCATCTCATGATCGTGCTGGCGCTTGTCGGCGTCGTGCTTATCCAGCGTTCGGAAGGCGGCGGTCTCGGCATCGGCGGCGGTTCGGGCTTCATGTCCGCACGCGGCACGGCCAATGCGCTGACCCGTACGACCGCAATCCTCGCGACGCTGTTTTTCATCACGTCGCTCGGTCTCGGCATCCTGAACCGCTACGAAGCCCGTCCGACGGATATTCTGAACCGGATCCCGGCAACGAGTGGCCAGGGCAAGGGCATCCTCGATTCTCTCGGCGGCCAGAACGGCGCGGCCGCTCCGGCAGCACCAGCAGCCCCGGCAGGCAACGGCGTTCCGACCGGTGGTGAGGCTGCTCCGGCGGCTGCTGCACCAGCCGCGACCGCCCCGGCAGCGCCTGCTGCAACTGCTCCCGCAGCACCGGCTGCCGAAACCGCGCCTGCGGCGACGGCTCCTGCTGCACCTGCTACTCAGACCGCTCCGGCAGCTCCGCAGGCGACCACGCCCGCTGCTCCGGCGCAGACACCCGCGACTGCCCCAAGCGGACAGTAAGCGGCAGAAGAGATAAACCGCCGGCAGGCCCTTGGGTCTGCCGGTTTTCTTTTGTTCAGATTTCACGCTGGCACCAAAAATTCAGGAAATGAATTTTTGGGCTGGTGGAATCGTTTTTGAAAAGGTATCCGGTGACTCCCATGGCGCGATACGTATTCATCACTGGCGGCGTGGTTTCCTCTCTCGGTAAAGGAATTGCGGCCGCGGCTCTCGGAGCGTTGCTGCAGGCCCGTGGTTATCGGGTGCGGTTACGCAAACTTGACCCCTATTTGAACGTGGATCCGGGCACTATGAGCCCGACCCAGCACGGCGAAGTCTTCGTCACCGACGACGGTGCCGAAACCGATCTCGATCTCGGTCACTACGAACGCTTCACGGGGCGTTCCGCGACCAAGACGGACAACATCACGACCGGCCGCATCTACAAGAACATCATCGACAAGGAACGCCGCGGGGACTACCTCGGCGCGACAGTGCAGGTCATCCCGCACGTCACCAACGAGATCAAGGACTTCGTTACCGAAGGCAATGATGACTACGACTTCGTCATCTGCGAAATCGGCGGCACGGTCGGCGATATCGAGGCGATGCCGTTCATGGAAGCGATCCGTCAGCTCGGCAACGACCTGCCGCGTGGCACCGCGATCTACGTCCACCTGACGCTGATGCCCTACATTCCGGCGGCCGGCGAACTGAAGACCAAGCCGACGCAGCATTCCGTCAAGGAACTGCAGGCGCTCGGCATCCATCCCGACATCCTGCTGGTGCGCGCCGATCGCGAAATTCCGGAAGCGGAACGCCGCAAGCTGTCGCTGTTCTGCAACGTCCGTCCATCGGCCGTCATTCAGGCGCTCGACGTCGGAAACATTTACGACGTGCCGATCGCCTACCACAAGGAAGGCCTCGACAACGAAGTTCTGGCCGCCTTCGGCATCGAGCCGGCTCCGAAGCCGCGCCTTGATTCCTGGGAAGAGGTCTGCAATCGCATCCGCACGCCGGAAGGCGAAGTGACGATCGCGATCGTCGGCAAGTACACAGGCCTCAAGGATGCCTACAAGTCGCTGATCGAAGCGCTGCACCACGGTGGCATTGCCAATCGCGTCAAGGTCAACCTCGAGTGGATCGAATCGGAAGTCTTCGAAAAGGAAGACCCGGCGCCGTACCTTGAAAAGGTACACGGGATCCTGGTTCCTGGCGGTTTCGGCGAGCGCGGTTCCGAAGGCAAGATCCATGCGGCACGCTTCGCCCGCGAGCGTAAGGTTCCCTATTTCGGCATCTGCTTCGGCATGCAGATGGCGGTGATCGAAGCAGCCCGCAATCTGGCTGGCGTCGAGCATGCGTCCTCGACGGAGTTCGGCCCGACCAAGGAGCCGGTCGTCGGCCTCATGACCGAGTGGGTCAAGGGCAACGAGCTGCAGAAGCGCAACGCTGCAGGCGACCTCGGCGGCACGATGCGTCTCGGTGCCTACAAGGCAGCCCTGAAGAAGGGCACCAAGATCGCCGACATCTACGGCTCGACCGATATCTCCGAGCGTCACCGCCACCGCTATGAAGTCAACGTTGACTACAAGGATCGCCTGGAAAACTGCGGCCTGGTCTTCTCCGGCATGTCGCCGGATGGCGTTCTGCCTGAGACGGTCGAGTATCCGGATCATCCGTGGTTCATCGGCGTCCAGTACCATCCGGAACTGAAGAGCCGTCCGCTCGATCCGCATCCGCTTTTCGCAAGCTTCATCGAAGCCGCGACCGAGCAGAGCCGTCTGGTCTAAGCAGGGCGGGCGACCGCCTTTGTGAACGAAACACTGGCTGAATCGAAAAAGCCGCCTGCATCATTGGTGCAGGCGGCTTTGTTTTGGGTGCTGATTTCCTGGCCTTATGCGGCCTGCTGCGGACGCCGTGCGGCGGGCGCGCTTGGCTCGCGGATGGCGGCGCGTCTGTTCAGCTTGAAGTGGTTGACGAGTTCGGCAAGGGTTGCCGCGCCGGCTGCCAGCTCGGCACTGATGCCTGTCGTTCGCTTCACCATTTCGGCGTTCTGCCGGGTCATGCGATCGATCTGCGAAACGGCATTGTTGATCTCTGAGAGGCCCGTGGACTGCTCCGCGGCAGCCGTGGCGAGGGCGCTGGTATTCGCATCGATCGACGCGACGAAGGTTTCGATCTCGTTCAGCGCCGAACCTGTTGCATCGACGAGGCGAACGCCTTCGTCAACTTCCTTGCCGGAGTTCTGAATCAGGCCCTTGATTTCCTTGGCGGCCTTGGCCGAACGCTGCGCAAGCTCGCGCACCTCCTGCGCAACGACCGCAAAGCCCTTACCGGCTTCACCGGCACGCGCAGCCTCTACGCCGGCGTTGAGCGCCAGCAGGTTGGTCTGGAACGCGATCTCGTCGATGACGCCGATGATCTGCCCGATCTCCTTGGACGCGGAAGCAATGCGCTGCATGGCGGTGATCGTTTCGCGTACGACATTGGCCGAAGCCGATGCGGATGCCATGGCACTCTGCACGAGCTTGCGGGTTTCCTGCGTGTTCTGCGTCGACGATTTCACCGTTGCCGTCACCACCTCGAGAGCCGCTGAGGTCTCTTCCAGCGAGGTCGCCTGTTCCTTGGTCCGCTCTGAGAGTTGCTCGGCCGCGTGGCGCATCTCCTGACTATTGCCGTTCAGCACATTGGTCTGACCCAGCACCTTGGCCAGTGTTTCCTGGAACGCCCCGATCGACGTGTTGAAGTCCCGGCGAAGGACCTCGAACTCGCCGGCGAAAGGCTCGTCGATCGTCTGGCGGATATTGCACTCGGAGAGGCGTGCAAGCCCGGCGCCGAGGTCGTTGACGACCTTCATGCGGTCGGTGACGTCAGTGGCGAACTTGACGACCTTGAACACGCGGCCGGCGGCGTCGAGAATGGGATTGTAGGACGCCTGAATGTAGACGGCCCGGCCGCCCTTGGCGACGCGTTTGAATTGGTCGCTGGCGAACGTGCCGGCACCAAGATCACGCCAGAATTTCCGATAGTCAGGTGTGCTCGCATAATCGCTTTCGCAGAACATCGAATGGTGCTTGCCGACAATCTCGTTCATAGAGTAGCCGAGCGTCGCCAGGAAGTTCTCGTTGGCTGTGATGATTTCACCTGTCGGCGTGAATTCGATGATCGCCTGCGCGCGTGACAGGGCATCCAACTTTCCGCGATCTTCGGCGCTTTGCTTCTTGGCGGCCGTGATGTCCGTCGCAAATTTCACGACCTTGACTGGCTTCTTGCCACGGAAGATCGGGTTGTAGCTGGCCTCGATCCAGATTTCCCGTCCGCCCTTGGCGACGCGTTTGTACTGGCCTTGGTCGAACCGGCCAGCGCCGAGATTCGTCCAGAAATCGCCATAGGCCTTCGTGGCTGCCTCGGCGGGATCAACGAAGATCCGGTGATGTTTCCCGATGATCTCGCTCAGTTGGTAGCCGACGGCTCTGCAGAAATTCTCGTTCGCGGTCAGGATCTTGCCGGTGAGGTCGAATTCAATGATTGCCTGCGACTTGTTGAGCGCTTCCAGTACGGCAGACGAGCCGATGCCTGATAGAATCCCGACCATAGAAAGCCCCCGATAATCGATACTGCGCACCCCATTGCACGCCGGGCGAAATCTAAGGGTGGTGTGTAAAGTTTTCGCTAAATATTAATCAATGTTGCAATCTTCATTTGTTGCTACCTTTGGTGGCGTTGGCAGCCCCGCGGCAGGCGCTATCACCACACGCGGATAGAGTGCGAGGTCGTCATCAAGGCGGTTACGCCAGCATGCCAAAATATCGATTTTCATCAGCTCATCTCTGGCAGATAGTGTCATGCAGATGAGCGTCTGGGTGCACATGGTAGGGAGACGGATATGCGCGTATTCTTGAATATCCTGCTGGGGGCTGTGGCCAGCCTTGGCGCCATCTATGTCGCCGCACCCGATGTCGCGCTGGCACAGCAGGGCGGGTGCACCGTGCAACGCATTGCAGGCCCGCCCCGACAGATCATCCGCTGCCCGGATGGCGTCGTCGTCACCGCTGAGCTTGGTGCGCATTTCAATTTGGTCGACCGTGACCGCGATGGCCGCGTAGATGCGCTATCGCTCCGCAGCAAGGCTGTTCTCGTCGACGTCGACCGCCAGAAGCACCCGAATGGCTTTGACGTTACGACGCCGCAAGCCATTGCCGCCGTCCGCGGAACGCGATGGGCGGTTGACGTCAAGAATGGCACGACGTCTGTTTTGGTCGTACGCGGGCGTGTCGCCGTCGCTCGACCCGCATCGCGCGCCTCCGTCGTGCTCTCGGTCGGCGAGGGCGTAGACGTCTCCTCCGGCAGCGGCCCGCTGACTGTCCGCCGCTGGCCGCCGGCACGATCGGCGGCCTTGCTCGCGCGCCTTGGCCAGTAACTCCCAATGAATGCCAAACGGCTTCTGGTCACCGTCACCATTGTCTTCTCACTGCTTTGGAGCAGCCTGCTTGCGTCGTTGCACCTCAGTGGAAACGCGGGCTTTCTCGACCGCATGGAGGCTTTGCTCACCGATATCAGGAGCATTGCGATCGGCGCCCGGACACCGCCTCCGATCGTCAGCATCGTCGCAATCGATGATCGCACGGCCGCGGCACACGGCTATCCGCTGAACAGGGCCACGTTGGCGCGCGTGGTTGACGCCATCACCTCGCTTAAGCCGAAGGTTGTGGCACTTGACTTGCTGCTCGTCGATCACGGTACTGACGCTGATGACGCCGCGCTTGCACTGGCGCTACAGGAGACACCGGCGGTTATCGCGGGAGCAGGCGTCTTTCCGGAAAGTACCCAATCGGTGACAAGCGACGCCAATGATCCGCTGTCTGCGGTACCTGTCGCCAACCAGCTGCTGTTGCCACTTACCCGCTTCTCTGACGTCGCGGCCGTCGGCATCGTCAATCTTGCGACCGATCAGACCGGAATACCGCGCTACGTCCCGCTGATTTCGCGCGGGCCGGATCGCGTCGATCAATCGTTCCCGCTCAGGGTCGCGTCGCTTGCGCTCGGGATCAATCCCGTCTTCGTGCCTGGCGGCCTCGCGCTTGGCGATCGGCACCTGCCGACCGATACGGGCCAACGGTTGCCGCTCACCTTCTACGGGCCCAAGGGCACCATTCCGACCTACAGCGCGATGGACGCCCTTGACGGAAAACTGAAAGCAAAGGCGGTCGAGGGCAGGGTGGTCGTCATTGGCTCGACAGTCGCCGGCGGTGGTGATGTCTTCCCGACACCCTTCGATCCGGTTCTGCCAGGCGTGGAGGTGATGTCGACGGCAACAACGCATCTGATCGCAGGCGACAGCATCATCCGCGATAGCAATATTCGTCGCTTTGATGCCATCATCTGTGTCGTTCTGCCGATCCTGCTGCTCGGTCTCCTCGCCTGGCGCCGCAGCGCCGTCGGCTATGCGACGATCATCGCCCTCGTGCTTGCTTGGGGCGCATTGAACATGCTCGCTTTCGCGGAAGGCTATTGGTTCAGTGCAGCGCTGCCGATCGCTGCGGCTCTACCGCCGATTCTCCTGTTCGGCGCCGGGGAGCTTTGGATTGACAGGCGCCAAGCGTCGCACTTTGCGGCGCAAAGCGACCTGTTGCAGCGGATCGAGGCGCCCGGGCTCGGGGAATGGCTCGCGCGCGACCCGGGCTTCCTCGCGCATCCCGTTCGCCAGGATGCTGCGGTGGTCTTCATCGACCTGTCCGGCTTCACGGGTCTGAGCGAGGCAATTGGCGTCACGCATGTGCGCGACGTGCTGAGTGGATTCTTCGAGATCGTCGATGAGGAGGCGCGCGCACACGGCGGCGCCATAACGAGTTTCATGGGCGATGGCGCCATGATTCTGTTTGGCTTGCCACAGCCGGCCAGCGATGATGCAGGGCGGGCGGCGGCCTGCGCCGTGCAATTGTGTGCGCGGATGCGTCCCTGGCTTGCGACACATCCGATACTGGATGGTCGCAATATCGGTTTCAAGGTCGGTGCGCACTACGGGCCGGTGGTGGCGTCGCGTCTTGGCACCGGCAACCGCCGACAGATTACCGCCACCGGTGATACGGTCAACGTCGCCAGCCGCCTTATGGAAGTGGCGGCCGCGCGCGGTGCGGAGCTGGCGCTGAGTGCAACGCTGATGGACGCGGCAGGCGCCGACAGCGCCCCATTGCGCTCCGGTCAACTTGAAGGTCCAGCGCAGGTGCCGATCCGCGGCCGCAGCGAAAGCGTCGATGTTTGGCTATGGAAGGGACATCCGCTTTGACATTTGTCCGCCGACGAAGTAGGAACGGCGCAACTTTTCAGCCGGCTGGTTCCGGCCACTGCGCAATATGCGCGTGAAAATTCCGAAAGACAGACAAGATGACAGATTTCAACGGCGTCGTTCCGGCGATCGCCAAGGCGTTGGTGAAGCGCGGTTATACCGAGCTGACCCCGGTTCAAAATTCCATGCTCGATCCGGCCTTGGCCGAGTCGGACGCCCTGGTTTCGGCTCAGACCGGTTCCGGCAAGACCGTCGCTTTCGGCCTTGCGCTGGCGCCGACGCTTCTGGACGGCGAAGATCGCTTCGAGCCGGCGGCACAGCCGCTGGCACTGGTGATCGCGCCGACACGCGAATTGGCGCTGCAGGTCAAGCGTGAGCTGGAATGGCTCTACGAAATCACCGGCGCCGTGATCGTCAGCTGCGTCGGGGGCATGGATATCCGCAGCGAGCGCCGCGCGCTCGAGCGTGGAGCGCACATCGTCGTGGGCACGCCTGGCCGCCTTTGCGACCACATCCGCCGCAGAGCGCTCGACATGTCGTCGCTCAAGGCCGTCGTGCTTGACGAGGCCGACGAAATGCTCGACCTCGGCTTCCGCGAGGATCTGGAGTTCATTCTGGAAGCCTCGCCGGACGATCGGCGCACGCTGATGTTTTCGGCAACCGTCCCGGCCGCGATCGCCAAGCTCGCGAAGAGCTACCAGAAGAACGCCGTTCGGATCGCCACAACCACCGAAGAAAAACAGCACGTCGACATCGAATATCGCGCACTGGTCGTTCATCCGAGCGATCGTGAGAACGCGATCATCAATGCCCTGCGTTTCTATGAAGCAAGCAATGCGATCGTGTTCTGCTCGACGCGTGCGGCGGTCAATCACCTTACGGCGCGCTTTCACAACCGCAATTTCAACGTTGTCGCCCTGTCGGGTGAGTTGACGCAAAACGAGCGAAGCCATGCGCTGCAGGCGATGCGCGATGGCCGTGCCCGCGTCTGCATTGCAACCGACGTTGCCGCACGCGGCATCGACCTTCCCGGCCTCGATCTTGTGATCCATGCCGACCTTCCGACCAATCCGGAAACGCTGCTTCACCGCAGCGGTCGCACCGGTCGCGCCGGGCGTAAGGGTGTAAGCGCTCTGATCGTACCGCTGAACGCTCGTCGCAAGGCCGAGCGGTTGCTCGACAACGCAGGCATTGCTGCGGCCTGGGGTCGCCCGCCGTCGGCAGAAGAGGTGATCGGCCGCGATGAAGAGCGTCTGCTGGCCGACCCGATTTTCGCCGAAGCACCGCGCGAAGAAGAGCAGGAGCTCGTCAAGCGTCTGCTGGACACGCATGGCGCCGAGAAGCTCGCCAACGCCTTCGTCAATCTGTACCGCTCCAATCAGTCCGCACCGGAGGACCTCATCGAGGTGGCCGTGCAGGACGACCGTGGTCGCAAGCGCCGCGACAACGCCGATGGGCCACGCGAGCCCAGCCAGAAAGGCCCACGCGACGATTTCGGCGCCAGCATCTGGTTCTCTGTTTCCGTCGGCCGCAAGCAGAACGCTGAGCCGCGCTGGCTGATCCCAATGCTTTGCCGCAACGGCAACGTGACCAAGCGCGAGATCGGCGCAATCAAGATGCAGCAGGACGAGACCTTCGTGGAGATCGCCGCTGACAGCGCGGATGCCTTCCTGCAGGCGATCGGACCCAACAAGGCTCTCGAGCGCGGCATTCGTGTCACCCAGCTGAACGGCACGCCGGACTTCCACAGCCGGCCTTCCGCGCCGAAGCCCTATGCCGGCAAGAAGACTTTCGATGACCGTCGCGACGAACGTCCGAAGGATGGTTTCAAGAAGGGCCCGCGCAGTGACGCTGCTCCTGCACAGGGACCCAACGACGATCGGCGTGACAGCAAGCCGTGGGCGAAGAAGTCCGGCAAGCCAAAGTTTGAAGGCAAGCCGAAATTCGAAGGTAAACCCAAATTCGAGGGCAAGCCGTCCAACGGTCCGAAGCCGAAATTCACGAAGAAGAAGGGCTGACGTCTGTAACGTCTCACCGGCGCAAAGGAGGATGTGATGAATGACGTAGTGATCCTGACGGTTCCGCTCTTCAGCACCCTCTGCAACGAAGGTTTCAAGCTTCGGCGCGAGGTCTTTATTGCCGAGCAGAAGGTTCCGCCGGACGAAGAGTTCGATACTTACGACCTGACCGCACATCACGTCGTTGCATTGGCAGCGGGCGAGGTGTGCGGCACACTCCGCGTGCTCCACGCGGAGGAACACGTCAAGATCGGGCGCGTGGCCGTTGCGATGGCTTGGCGGGGGCAGGGCATCGCCAGTCGAATGATGGACTATGCGATGACCGAACATCGCGCGGCCCGCGGCAATCGGTTTTACCTGACGGCCCAGAGCGACAAGGTGGGGCTGTACGAGCGGCTCGGCTTTGTTGCCTACGGCGACGAGTTTCTGGACGCCGGGATTCCGCATCTTGCGATGAAGAACTATTGAGCGAATGAAGCCATTCGCCGAGGATGTTCGGGCTTTCATTCAGGCGAACCTGCGCCTCCAGCCGGTGCCAGGCTTGTCTGGCATATCGCTCTACATGGCTCATCCCGGCAGCGGCCTCTCGCGGCTTGCTAAATGTGATGACGATCCAGCGCCCTATTGGGCCTATTGCTGGGCAGGCGGTGCCGTGCTCGCGCATCATATCCTCGCAAATCCGGCACTAGTCCGGGGACGCCGCGTCCTCGATCTTGGGGCGGGCTCCGGAATTGTCGCAATCGCCGCAGCCAGGTGCGGTGCTGTTGCCGTCAAGGCCGTTGACATCGACGCGAATGCCATCGCTGCAATCGCCCTCAATGCCGAGGCAAATGGGCTTTCCATCGAAGCGATACAGACGGATATGCTCTCCGGAGAACCGCCGGACGTCGATTTCATTCTCGCAGGCGATGTGTTCTATGATCGCCGGTTGGCGGATCGTGCATTGCCTTTTTTTGGCAGGTGCGCGTCAGCGGGGATTGATGTGCTTATTGGAGATCCGCGTCGCGCGCCATTGCCCACGAAGCAACTGCGTCTGATCGCCGAGTACGCGGTAGCTGACTTCGGCGATGGTGCACAGAATACCGCAAAAGTTAGCGGCGTGTTCTCCATCGACCAGCGGGTTTAGCGGCCGAACCCTGCCGAGGTGGCGGATTGCTGCAATTCCCGCAGAACATCGATCGCCGTGCCGGCCATGTCCGCGGGCACGAAGACGTGGTCGTGGTGATAGGCGGCCACCATGTTGCAGGGGATTTGATGGGCGGTGAGGGCCGTGGCAACCGCCGCTGTCAATCCAATGCCTTCCAGCGAGGAGAAGACCTCGAGGATGATCCGGCGCATCGGCAGGCTGCAGTCGAAACCCATCTCGGCTGCTTGGTTTCTCTCGATGATGAACGAGATGCCTTCATCTTCGCGAAACCGCGCCATGGCAATATCGCCAATGCGTTCCGCCAGGTGCTCGTCTCTCATGGTGCAGAATATGAACTCTCCCTCGACGAGCTTCGGCCTCATGCCTGATACCATCGACTGTGTATCGCGTACTGGCTGTTGCGTGGTGGTCATCGCCCTCTTCCGGTCGTTGTGCTGAAATCCGATGACAAGACCATACCACGACCTGGAGAGGTCAGCCGATAAGGTCTGGACGCAAGAGTATGACAGGGCAGGGACTGCCAGCCGGAAGTTCAGCCGCATGCGGCGGGCGCACGATCAGGCAATCGGCATAGGCAAAGATCTTCATCATCGAAGAGTCCTGCTTGTTGAAGGGCTCAACGAGCAGCGAGCCGGACGGGGATCGCGTCAGCCGCGCCCGAACATAGTCCTGGCGCTGGTCATTGCCGCGCAATACCACTGCGCTCTCTGCGGTTGCCTCTCGTTTGACTGGAGGCAGGCTTGCCAGCTTGCGGATCAGTGGCTCGAGGAAGAGCAGCCCGCACACGAGGCTGGAGACGGGATTGCCCGGCAAACCGAGGACATGGGTCTCTCCGAGGCTGCCGACCATCAGCGGCTTGCCGGGCCGCATGGCGATGCGCCAGAAATCAAGCTTCATGCCCGCCGCAAGCAGCGTTGCCTGCACCAGATCATGATCACCCACGGATGCGCCGCCGAGTGTTACGATGACGTCCGCTTTTGCATTTCGTGCCCGCGAGACGGCTTCTGTGATCGCTATCGTGTCATCCGGTACAATGCCGAGATCGAGGACCTCCGCGCCCGCCTTGCGGGCGAGCGCCGCGATGCCGAAGGTGCTTGAAGCGATGATCTGCGCGTCCGCAAGCGTGCTTCCCGGAGGCAGCAATTCGTCACCGGTGGCAAGAAGGGCGACCAGCGGCCTGCGCAATACCGGCAACGTCGCGTGGTTCATGCCGGCCGCTACTGTCAGCCTGGAAAAATCGAGCACGGTGCCGGCCGGGAGAACGGTCTCTCCTTCCACGAAGTCCTGTCCGCGTGGTCGGATATGCTGGCCTTCGCGCACCGGATAGTTCGTCCGTATGCCGCCATTGACCTTCTCGGCATCCTCCTGCAACAGCACGCTGTCGACACCTGCTGGAACCGGAGCGCCGGTGAAGATGCGAACCGTCTCGCCTTCGCCGATCGTGCCATCGAAGCCGTGGCCGGCTGACGATGTTCCGATGAGTGCCAGTGCAGCGCCGGGTTCCGCTGCATCCGCATGCCGCAAGGCGTACCCATCCATCGCCGAGGCATCGAAGGGCGGTTGCGTCAGTCTCGCGGCCAAATCCTCCGCAAGCACGCGCCCATCGCCTGCGGCAAGCGCAACAGACTCCGACAGTTGGATCGGTCGAGCCCGCGACAGCAGCCGTTCCTGCGCCTCCGCGACCGGGATCAGGCTCATTTCGAATGCTCCGGATGCAGGAAATCACCGGACTTGCCGCCCGATTTCTCAAGCAGCCGGATGCCGCCGATTTCCATCGTGCGGTCCGCGGCCTTGGCCATGTCGTAGATCGTCAGGCAGGCGACGGAAACAGCCGTCAGCGCTTCCATTTCGACGCCGGTTCGCCCGGTCAGCTTAGCGGTTGCTGTCACGCGCAACCCCGGCAGATTGTCGTCCTCGGTGATGTCGACCGAAACCTTGGTCAACATGAGGGGATGGCAGAGAGGAATAAGGCTACTGGTCTGCTTGGCCGCCATGATGCCCGCAAGACGTGCGGTGCCAATGACGTCGCCTTTCTTGGCGTTGCCTTGGCGGATCAGCGCAAGCGTTTCCGGCGCCATCTTCACGCAGCCCTCGGCGGTCGCGACACGCACCGTCTCGGCCTTGTCACCGACATCGACCATGCGTGCCTCTCCCGAGGCATCGATATGCGTGAGTTCGGCTCGACCGCCGCTCATGTTACTCGGCCGCCATCGTGGCGTTGTCGAAGAGCAGGGCGCGGGTCGCGGCCGTCACATCGTCCTTGCGCATCAGGCTTTCACCCACGAGGAAGGTGTTGATGCCGACAGTGTGCAGCCGCTTGCAATCGGCATTGGTGAAAATGCCGCTTTCGCCGACGAGCAGCCGATCGGCCGGCGCCATGCCAGCAAGCTCTTCGCTTACCGTCAGGCTGACTTCGAAAGTCCGCAGATTGCGGTTGTTGATGCCGACCAGCGGGGAGGAGAGATTCAGGGCGCGTTCCATCTCTTCGGCATCGTGAACTTCGACCAGAACGTCCATGCCGAGGCCAAACGCTTCGTCCTGCAGGCGTTCGGCATCGCTGTCGGAGAGCGAGGCCATGATCAGCAGAATGCAATCAGCGCCCCATGCACGGGCCTCCTGCACCTGGTAGGTGTCGAACATGAAGTCCTTGCGGAGTGCAGGAAGGTCGCAGGCGGCCCGCGCGGCGGTCAGGAGTTCCGGCGCACCCTGAAAGCTTGGGGTATCGGTCAACACCGACAGGCAGGCCGCACCGCCCAGTTCATACGCCTTGGCGAGCGCCGGCGGATCGAAATCGGGGCGGATCAATCCCTTGGAAGGGCTGGCCTTCTTGATTTCCGCGATCAGGCCGAAATTGCCGGCTTCACGCTTGTCCACGAGTGCCTTGTGGAAGCCGCGGGGAGCGGATTGCCCGGCTTGCATCGCCTTGAGGTCTGCGAGCGAAACCTTCGCCTTCGCAGCGGCGATCTCCTCCAGCTTGTAGAGTTCGATCTTCTTGAGAATATCCGTCATATCACGATCCTAGTCGATATCGTTCGACACGGCGATGAGTTTGTCGAGCGCCGCCGCGGTGGCGCCGCTATCCAGCGATTCAGTGGCGAGCCGCATACCGTCGCGCAAGACCTCCGCCTTGCCAGCGATCACGAGGGATGCAGCTGCGTTGGCCAGCGCGATATCGCGATAGGCATTCTTGGCGCCGCTGAGGACCTCACGAAGTGCCGCCGCATTCACAACGCCGTCACCGCCCTTGATCGCTTCCAGCTTGACCGGCTGCAGGCCGAAATCCGCCGGAGACAGCTCGAAGGTACGGATCTTGCCGCCCTCAAGGACTGCAACATTCGTACTGCCGGTCGTGGTGATCTCGTCGAGACCGCTGCCATGGACGACCCAGACGCTTTCCGAGCCGAGATCACGCATGACTTCGGCGATCGGAACCACCCATTGCGGGGCATAGACGCCGAGCAGCTGGCGGCGCACGCCGGCCGGATTGGAGAGCGGACCGAGAAGGTTAAAGATGGTGCGCGTGCCGAGCTCGACGCGCGACGGGCCGACGTGGCGCATCGCGGAGTGGTGCTGCTGGGCGAACATGAAGCCGACGCCGGCTTCATGGATGCAGCGCGAGATCACTTCCGGCGGAATGTCCAGCTTGACGCCGAGTGCGGCGAGGCTGTCGGCGGCGCCGGATTTGGAGCTCAGCGCACGATTACCGTGCTTGGCGACCGGAACACCGGCGCCGGCGACGATCAGCGCCGCCAGCGTCGAGATATTATAGGTACCGCTGGCGTCGCCGCCGGTACCGACGATGTCAATCGCATCGGCAGGTGCCTCCACGGTCAGCATCTTTGAGCGCATGGTGCTGACCGCGCCGACGATCTCGTCGACGGTCTCACCACGCACACGCAGGGCCATCAGAAAGCCGCCGATCTGCGAAGGTGTCGCCTGACCGGACATCAGGATGTCGAACGCCTGGCGCGCTTCCTCGCGTGTCAGCGGTTCGCGGTTCGCAGCCTTGGCCAGAAGCGGCTTCAGATCGGTCATGCGGTTCGCTCTCCCTAGCGGACGGTTGCTTGTTCTGCCAGCTGCTGGTTGATCGATGCGCCGTACTGCGTCTGCAGCAGGTTGACCATCTGATCGAGAATGTCGTCGCCGGCGGCGTTGGCCATTGTGGTGATTTGCTGGTCCTGGTTGTTGAGCACGTCACCAGTCGCTTCCGGATTGACTTCCGTGACCTTCAGCAGGATCTGTGTCGTTGGGTCGGCGCCGACGGCGTTGGCAACGGTATCGATCGGACCAGCGAATGCAGCCGTGACGCCGGCATTGCCGAGCACCGCATCGTCCATGCCGCGGGTAATGCCGCTCTTGCTTTCGACTGTAATGCCGAGGGGAGCGGCGAGATCGGCAAGGGACGTGCCCTTCTGCGCCTGCTGCTTCAACTCATCGGCCTTCTTGGCGAGTTCGGCCTTCTGCTGTTCCGCGGTCCAGTCGGCGACGGCCTTGTCGCGAACTTCGGCAAGCGGACGGTCGCGCTCGGGCGTCACTTCACGGACGTCGAGCCACAGATAGCCATCCGTGCCGATCGACAGTGAGGGTACATCGGCACCAGCCTCGGTCTTGAAGGCGGCAGCAAGAACCTGCTGCTTGGCCGGAATGTCCTTGACCTCGTTGCCGCTCTTGTCGAGGCCCGTCGAATCCACGGCGTCGATCACGACAGCCTTCAGTTTCAGCTGCGTGGCGATCTGTTCGAGCGTGGAGCCGGAGCTACGGAGATCCTCGATCTGGTCATGAATGTTGATGAGTTCCTGCGAGGCGTTGGTGACCGCAAGCTGCTTGCGGATCTCTTCCTTGACCTCGTCCAGGCTCTTCGTGGATTCCGGCTTGATGTTGCTGATGCGCAGGATGACAGGACCAAAGGAACCTTCGACAACAGCCGTGGTTCCGCCGTTCTTGGTCACCGCGAACGCGGCGTCGGCGACGGTCTGATCCGGAACCTTGTCCTTCGAGAACTCGCCGAGGAACACGTCGCTCGCGGTCTTGCCTTGATCGGTGATCAGCTGATCGAAGGTGGTGCCGGTCTTCAGGGCCGTGGCCGCTGCGTTGGCCAAGTCCTTGTTCTGGAAGGTGAGCTGTTCGACGGTACGGAGCTCCGGCGTGCGATAGCTGTCCTTGCGCTTGTCGAAGTCTTCGCGAATCTGGTCGTCGGTGACGGAGCCGACATCGGCGATGTCTTCCGGCTGCAGCTTCAGATAGGCGAACTTGCGATATTCCGGGGCGCGGAAGCGAGGCTTTGCGCCTTCGAACCACTTTGCGAGCACGTCGTCCGCCGGAGCCTTGATCGGTTCAATATTCGCATTCGTCAGGAGAAGATAGTCGATGCCACGGCTTTCCTGGCGGTACTGCCTCAGAGCGTCGACAAGCGTCTTCGGAGCGGTGAAGCCGTTGGAGACGGCATCCACGATCTGGCTGCGGACAGCAACCTTGCTGCGTTCCTTGATATAGTCGTCTTCGCGGATGCCGGCATTGCGCAGGCGCGATGTGAACAGCGACCGGTCGAACTGACCGTTGACAGCCTTGAAAGCCGGGTCATCACCGATCAGCTGTGCCAGCCGATCCTGCGACAGTCCGAGGTTCATGTCGTCGGCCAGCTGATCCAGCGACGCGCCGGCCACCAGTTGCGCCAGAACCTGCTGCTCGACGCCAAAGGCGCGGGCCTGCTCGGGCGTCAGGCGCATGCCGAATTGCTGGCTGAGGTTTGCCACCTGACGCTGGTAGGCGAGACGGAATTCGTTGACGTCGACATGCTGGTTGCCGACGGTGACGACAGTGGTACTGTTCCCACCACTGATCAGCGAGCGGGAAACGCCCCATATGCCGAAGGAGGCGACCAGGAGAAGCATGAGGAGCTTGGCAACCCAAGTCTGGGCGGCTCTTCGCAGAATATCGAACATCGAAACGCAAACCTCGCATTCTATCGCCCGTTCGCGGGCAAAGCATTTGACGTTCCTTAGAGCAAACCCGTACGGAAATGAAGGGTTATCGCGACAAAAGCTCTGCGTTATATCCGGGCCGGTTCAGACCGTCTGACACGCAACAAAAGAGACCAGCCGCGGGAACCTTTGCAGGGGTTATTTCGTTGACCAAGCATCCCGAGAAAAGAGGAGTAGACAATGGCCGATATGAAAACTGCCTCCGCCCAGTCCGCCGCTACGCGAGCTAAGGTAGAGGTGGCAGCTGACGATCTTTCCGCGCAGGTCGCGGCGCTGCGGGAAGACCTTGCCCGCCTGTCCGAAAGCGTTGTGGCGCTGGGGCAGGGCGCAAAGACTGCTGTCGCAGATGAAGCATCGGTCATGACGGAGCGGGTGCGCGATAAGGTGCGCGAGGAACCGATTTTCGCGCTCGCCGTAACCGCCGGTGTCGCTTATCTGTTCGGATTGATGAGCCGTCGATAGAAAGCGGTTCCAGTATCCCAAAAAGACAAGGCCGGACGCCGAGGCGCCCGGCATTTTTAAATACGTGAAACTCAGCGGCGGATGACCCGCCCGACCGCAATGAGGATGCAGGCGCCGACAAAGCCGGCGATGAGATAACCGATCCATCCGCCGAGAACGACGCCGAAAACGGAAAGGATCGCGTTCGCCACGATCGCTCCGACAATCCCCAGAATGATGTTCATGAACACGCCCATGCTGCTGTTCATGAATTTTTCCGCCAGCCAACCGGCAATCCCGCCGATGATGATGGCTGCAACCCAACCAACGCCTGCACTTTCCATGCGCATGTTCCTTTCTGGAAAAACAAAGAATTGAACGCCGAGTCAGAACGAAGTTGAAACGGTTGGCCGCGCGCGGACCCTAGCCGCGGAATCGATTGTAAAACGCATTGACCGCCCCCTCCGTGGAGAAGGATATGCGATCCGCTACGGCGCGCAAGGCCACCCAATATGCGTTGGTGTTACGTGGACCCGACGCCATTCGGTATTCACACGCTATCGTATAGCGCCATTGATCCGACTGGTCGGGCGAGGTCGCAGGAAATACAACCAAGGCGATATTTTCGGCCGGAGGCGAGGGGCGCCGGTCCGCCACGGGATCGCGAAAACCTTTTCCCGCCGAGTATTTCCTTGCCGTCGCGTTGAAGGAGTAGTGCATGCCTAAGATATGGCTTCGTTATGTCCATATATGCAAATTCTCTTAATTAAAGTACCCGGAAGAACGCTAATTAAATCAACGAAAATTGATCTGCGCGGGCGTTCCTTAGATATCCGCCAGCTTCCCTGACGTTGGCACCAGTCACTGCGCGAAAACGCGTCAAGGGACCTGTTCAGTTCGAAATCTGCGCCGAATCAATCCCGTTCTCGGACGAACGCGTTCGTTGTGATGTAATCGAAAAACCTCACATCAAGCCAAATTTCATCTTTCCTTCAGCAATCGCTTGCTCAACCTGCAATCTATGTCATGGTAGAACCCTGAAAATGAGGGGTGCCAGTCATGATCAATCTCCAATCTGTTCGCAGTGATACCACGCATGACCAACGACTTCTCGATTGCCGCGCGGAGGTCGAGCCAGCGCTTCACGAGATCATCCGGGAGGCGCAACGAAAGGGATGGGCGCCTGCGGAAGTCGCGATGGCGATTGCCGACGCAGCGGACGACTACATCCTGCTTCTGGCCAACAGAAAAACGATCGCGCACTGAACCGCTAGGTCGAATTGTTCTGCGGGCACGTCTCGAGCCATTGATGTCTCGGGGCGTTTGCCCGCAGATTGCGTTCAAGAGGGACAGCCGCGCGGAAGCGGTTGACGCTGCGATCCGAACGGCTATAAAGCCTCATTGTCTGATCTGGTCGCAAGCCGATTGTTCCATCGTCACACGATGGGACGTGGCGATTGGCAATCAAATCAATCTGATGGAAGAGTGTCCGAGTGGTTTAAGGAACCGGTCTTGAAAACCGGCGTGCGGGAAACCGTACCGTGGGTTCGAATCCCACCTCTTCCGCCACAACCCTATGATAGTGTTTGGCAATTTTTGTTGACATGTCAGAAAGGCGTCTAGGCCAATCTGCAACATTGTCAGCAATTACCTGCAACAATGCTGCAACTGCATTTCTGTTGCAGGAGGTTCCGATTCGTGTTGCAGCCGGCCTTGTGGTGAGGGGCGGCAGAATCCGTGCCGCTCCCGTCAGTTTTCTCCTGCTTGGAACTGCCTGCAACAACTGCTGTTGGAAGCAGCCGGCGCGTAGTAAGCAGCCGCCTCCGCAGTGCTCTCGGACAACCAGCGGTCACGTGGCTTGCAGCTTGCCGAACGCGGGAGAAGTTCGACATCGATGCCTCCCGATCGGCATCGATGGCAACGACGCGCAGTAGAGCTGCATTGGTGGATGCCGTCGCTGACCTCGAAGGTCACCCGGGCTGTCCTTGGTAGGCCTACACGTTCGGAGACCTTCCGGATTATCGCGCAGAACTTCCCGGCAGGCATGTGAGTTCTGCCTTCCTCGTCGACGTCCCAGAGCTGAATGAATATCTCTGTCCAACTCTCCGTGTTCGCGCGGCAGTCAAGGGTGTCGAATCGCCCGCTCTTCACCTCCGTCACATGCGGGCCTGACGCTGCGGCCGTCGTATCGGAAGACGAGAGGCAGCGCCTCGATACCGTCCAGCGACCCAAGCAGCGTGCCCAGATCGATGTCCATCGAAAGTGTCTTGTCGATCGTGTCCATTTCGGATATCTCCTGATTCAACATTTCAAGGAATATTGAAATATGGAAGAACGTCAAGCTCTCATGTCCTTTGCGGCCCTCTCACAGGAAACCCGCCTGCAGATCGTGCGCATGCTCGTCGTCGCCGGTCCCGATGGCCTTGCTGCGGGGGCGCTCGCAGAGAAGGCGCGCGTCTCGCCGTCGAACATCTCTTTCCACTTGAAGGAACTTGAACGCTCGGGGCTCGTACTGCAGAAGCGCGAGGCCCGGTCGATCATCTACAGCGCAAGCTACAACGCGCTCGGCGCGCTTGTTCGGTTCCTGCTGGAGGATTGCTGCGCCGGCCATCCGGAGATATGCGCTCCGGCCGCCGACGTCGCGGCCTGCTGCGCGCGCCCCATGGACCGGGCGACGTCGGTGTCTAAGAAAGCGATCTGATGCAGTCGTTTGATCTTCCACGACGGCTGGCTGCCGAAGCCATAGGGACCGCTCTCCTGGTCGCGACCGTCGTCGGTTCCGGCATCATGGCTTCCTCGCTCACGCAGGACACGGCGCTGGCGCTCCTTGGAAATACGCTAGCGACGGGTGCGATCCTCGTGGTTCTCGTCACGGTGCTGGGCCCGATATCCGGGGCGCACTTCAATCCGGTCGTGTCGCTGGTATTTGCCCTGTCGCGTACGCTGACCAAGCGCGATCTGCCTGCCTACGTCGCGGTTCAGATCGTCGGCGGCATCGCGGGCACGGTGCTGGCTCACACGATGTTCGCGCACCCATTTCTCGAATGGTCAACGAAGGAGCGCTCCGGAGCGAGCCAATGGCTCGCGGAAGGGGTTGCCACCGTTGGCCTCGTCTCGACTATTCTCCTCGGCGTGCGCTTCGATCGGAAGTCAGTTCCGTGGTTGGTCGGCCTCTATATCACGGCTGCCTACTGGTTCACGTCTTCGACGTCATTTGCGAATCCTGCCGTCGCCGTCGCGCGTGCGTTCACGAACACTTTCTCCGGAATTCGCCCTGTCGACCTTCCGGGGTTCGTGGCGGCGGAACTCATCGGCGCACTGTGCGCCTTCCTTCTGATCACCTGGCTGCTTCGGACGCCCCCACCGTGGAGACTGCATCATGAACGTCACGATCTACCACAACCCTGACTGCGGCACCTCCCGCAACACGCTGGCTATGATCCGCAATACGGGGATCGAGCCGACCGTCATCGAGTATCTGAAGACGACGCCGTCGCGGGAAGAGATGGTGAAGATGATCGCGGACGCCGGACTGACTGTCCGGGAAGCGATCCGGGAAAAGGGTACACCCTACGCGGCGCTCGGGCTCGACAACGCTGACCTGACGGACGATCAGCTTCTGGATGCGATGTTGCAGTATCCGATCTTGATCAATAGACCATTCGTCATCACGCCTATGGGGACGCGTCTTGCGCGCCCTTCGGAAGTCGTTCTCGACATCCTTCCGGACACTCACCAAGGAGCGTTCAGCAAAGAGGACGGTGAGAAGGTCATTGATGCCGAGGGGAAGCGCGTTGTCTGAAACCATCCCAGTTTTGGAAGAAGCTCACTTCCGGATGCCCGACGCCGAATCCATGCGGCCTGTCTTCGCCACTCATAAGCCGCGCATCCTCATACTCTACGGGTCGCTGCGTGAGGTCTCGTACAGCCGGCTCCTTGCTCACGAATCCCGGCTCCTGCTGGAGCGCATGGGATGTGAGGTCCGCATCTTCGATCCAAAAGGACTTCCGCTTCCAGACGAGCAGCCCGCCACCCATCCCAAGGTGCAGCAGCTTCGCGACCTCTCGGCGTGGTCGGAGGGGCAGGTCTGGATCAGTCCGGAGCGACATGGCGCGATGACGGGCATCATGAAGGCGCAGATCGACTGGATACCGCTCTCGGTCGGCTCCGTCCGGCCGACACAGGGCAAGACGCTAGCGGTGATGGAGGTCTCCGGCGGGAGCCAATCCTTCAACGCAGTCAACCAGCTCCGCGTTCTCGGCCGCTGGATGCGGATGATCACCATCCCGAACCAGTCTTCTGTCGCGAAGGCGTTCGAGCAGTTCGACGCCGAGGGGCGGATGATGCCGTCGTCCTACTACGACCGGGTCGTCGATGTATGCGAGGAGCTCGTCAAATTCACGATCTTGACCCGCGATGCCTCCGCCTATCTGACCGACCGCTACAGTGAGCGCAAGGAGGATGCGGAGAAGCTCGAAGAGCGCGTCTCGCTGAGGTCGATATGAGCACCAAGAGACGTCCCCTGGTCGGCCGTCTTCCTGCTCGGCCTGACCCAGGGCATCGGCTAGGGCACGCTCTCGATGGTCGCTCCCTTGCCTGGAGCGACACCGAGGTAACAGGCTGATAGCGCGCTTGAGCTTGCCATTCTCTGCGTGGATAACCGCTTCTAACGCGAAGTCGCCCCGCTGCTGCGTTACGCACGGCAACAGTCTGGCTTGATGGTCAAATCGCGACTGGCCGTGCATTCTTCCGTGTTGCTTGCTCGCGCTTGCGGCCGTGTTTCCGGCGGGGCGGCCAGCGAGTGCATTCGCAGACAGACCAAATCCATGAGACCGGAGTAGGCGGTAACACAATGCCGGTCTCGGAAAATGGAAATGGATCCGAGCGCTGAACGCGGCCGGATCCATGAGCGTCTTGCAACAAACCTTTGTATCAGGGCCGTGGCTCAGTGCCCGGCGAAGACCAGCGTCTGCACGGGGAGCAGCATCGCTTGCATGCGCAGGATCATCGCGTGCACGAGGCCGACGGTGTCCACCACGTGCAGGAACACCCATTTCGCCGCGCCGATATTCTTGTCGGCAAGCGCGTCGTGGTTGTTCGTGTAGGCGTTGGCAATGCAGCTGCTGCCGGGTGGAATATCATCCAGTCCGCCCTCGAACAGCGGCTGCAGGAAGACCGTAAGCGTACCGGGTTGCGCCAGCTGCTGGACATCCACAAGCTGATCGGTAGGCCGCAATTGGCCGGCCGCGATGACGTCCTGCACCTCGGTGACAACAAGGGGAATGATGGTGAACGGTTTGCCGATGCAGGTGGCCTCGGCGATCATTCCTCGCTTCATGACCTGCGCTTCAATCTGCCCGAAGCCAGCGATCAGCGTGCCCTTGCCAGCTGTCGCCGGCACAAGAATACCTGCGGGTCTGATCATGGTGTTCACGACATCGCCTGGCCGCAGGGTGAATTGTTGAACCGTACCGGCGACGCCGGCCCGCACCAGTGTCTTGTCCAACTCTACCTGCGCCTGAGCAAGCGCCGCTTCCGCGCTCGCTTTCTGTGACGGCAGAAGATCTGTGATTTGGGTCTGGAGGGTATCCTTTTTGGCGATTGCGGCGCTGAGCGTTCCCTTGCGGCTTTCGATCGTGTTGGCGAGGCGCTCGACCTCGCGACGGGCGACGGCATCCTTGGTCAGGAGCTGGGCCTTCATCTCATATTCGTCCACGGCAACCTGAAGCGAACCTTGGGCTTCCTGGATCTGGCCGTCAGCTGTCACCAATTCGGTTTGTGCGACCTTGGCTTGGGCTTCCAGTTCGGCGATTTTCCGGCGCGCCGTCTCAAGCGCTGCCCGCTGCTGCGAGTCATCCAGTCGGAAAAGCGGCGCGCCGGCTTCAACTTTCTGATTGAGGCCGACAAAAACCTCATCGACGCGCCCAACCGTTTCCGGCAGGATGGTCACCGTGCGGAACACCGCCGTCACGTTTTTCGTCGAAGGATGGAAGTAGAAGATTAGTGTGATCAGCGAAATGGTGAGCATGAGGCACGCGGAGATGCCCCAGCGGAGCTCGTACCACATGGTATAGAGGTTGATCTCATAGCCAATTCGCTTTCCCTGGGCATAGCGTCGGTAGAGGTAGTCCGGGAAGATCGTGAGAAGCGAGCAAAGCATCAATTCGAACATGGTCAGGCTCCTTCGCCCTGCGTCTCGCTCTTCGCCGGCTCTTCGGCCTTCGCATGCGCTTCGACGGGTTTGGGGGGCTGGTCGCGGACCAGAGCGGGGTCGTCTGTCGTTTCAACCGTGCGGCCGGACAGCTTGCCCAATGATTGTGCGATCGAATAGAGCGGCGTTGAGAAGTCGGGGATGTGCACGAAGGCGAGCAGCAGACCCGCGATCCAGAACAGGTGATTGTGGGTGAAGAGCGAAATCAGCGCCAACACGGCCACAATTTCCATCTGCACCTTGCTGGTGCGATGTGCCATGCGCTCGGGAACAGCGTGAAGCTGAAAGTAAAGATTGCCGACGATCAAAATCATCAGGATCAGGAAGATAACGACGCCGACGAAAAGGTAGTCGGTCTGACCGGGCGGCGTGATGAAGATTGGCAAGTGCTCAATAGCTGCCGGATGGAGATCTTGCGCCATCGGATTTTCCTTTCTGTAAGAACGGGTGCCTGCCGATCAACACATACTGTTGGCTTTGACCCGGTGCGCCATGGCCGCAGGCGCATAGTGACGATTTCGCAATTTCTCTGATGACCGCCTGACTGCGCTCTTCCGAATCCTCCTGTGGGTTGCCTGAGACACACTACGCATCGAAGATGCGATTTTCTCGTAGCATCGTGTAAGTTACGGAGAGGGCAGGCGGCGTTTTTCCAGGGCGGGCGTATTCTTCTTTGACAACTACTCCCGGAAGCATCGACGCAAGCGTGAATGCGTCAACAATCCCGTGAAGTAGAAACGCCAGACTAATGAGGCGCCTATTCTCATTCAACTATCTAAAGTTACAGCTCTTTTGCGTAGGACAGCCGTTTGAGCGTAAGTCGTTTGGGTAGTCTGGACAACACATCTCGCGCGGTACGACGCCTCGCGGGCAGGCGACGTAGAATCGCATAAACTGCGCAGGACGAAGAGCGTCAGGCCGGGGAATTTTCCGCCAAGACGGGAGCGTGGAGGCCGCCCCTGGCCGGCGGTTACGCTCATCATCTGGCGGTGCTCATCCTCCCAGCAGGACGGCGACGGTGACAAGGATCAGCCCCAGGCCCGTCATCGCCATTCCGACCACGAAGGGCCGGGAACCTGCGAAACGTGCCCATGCGTGGCCCGTTGCATAAAGTAAGCCGACGAGGAGCACGTTGCTGACGCGCAGAGCGAGGTATTTGTCGTCGATGATGAGAAGGGGGATGACGGCCGGGATAGCTGTCGCCGCGACGATCACGAAGACGATGAAAGCTCCGATGAGATCGTCCAGCGAAAAGGTGGTGGTCGATGGCTTCGCGCGCCTGGCCAACGCCAGCATGTAGCCATAGACCTCGTCCTGGTCGCGTTTGTCCAGCGTCAATGGTCCCTCGTCTGGAGGGAATTCCCTGGCAATTGCTGCCAGCGCACTCTTGTCATCCGCGGCGCTGGTGATGGCACGAAAAACACGGGCCCGATCGAGCTTGTAAATGCGGATCCCAATGAGGAACAGAACAGCGTCAATGATACCCCACGCGATATTGCAGCCCAATGTCGCGATGACCAGATCGCGCGCATCGAGTGTCTCGTCGCCAGCGACAAGCCGCGCGCCAACGGTGAAGGTGAGCGCCATGATCAGGCCGAAGAGAACCTCGCCAAGCGCATCGCCAACGTCGATAAATTTCAGGACGCGTCCGATCAGATTGCTGTGCATCTGTTCTCCCAGAGCGGTCATATCGCCGAAATTCTTTTGAAGTGACTCATGGAACGATCCGTCGTGCGCTCCATTGCGTATGTCCTTTTGTCCCGACTGATTGCGAGCAGTCAAATGTATTCACCGAGTCCCGAAAATGGACGAAAGAAGCTGATGCTGAAGCTGCCTGCCTTGCGCGCCCAGCTTCGCAGTCTTGCCGGCGACACCGTGGGCGAACTTTTTGAATCATACGATCTGGCTACCAGCGCGCTTGATGGATTTCGAAGGGAAACGTCGACAAACCCAGGGTTCATCGGCGAGTACGAGGAACTGTGCCGGGAAATCGAATGCGAGGTGTCGCGCTATTGCTATCAGGATGGCACCTCCTAACAAAAGCCCATGCATTTTTTCAGGGGTGCCTTTCGGGTTGGACCTCTCGGGTTTGGTCGGTTTGTTGGCTGCCATCGACAGGTGCAGGTAGGGGCGAGGGCCATACCCACGCGAGAAGAAGGTCGTAGAAGACGCTGAGCACCACCGGGCCAAGAAACAGTCCGAGCAACCCGTGCGAGATCGTCCCGCCGATGACGCCGATCAGAATGACCGGCATCGGCGTGGAGAGGCCCCGGGACATCAGGATCGGCTTGAGAATGTTGTCGACAAGCATCACGGGCACAGCCACGATCGTGAACGAAACGGCCACCCCGAGTGGCCATGAGAACCAGCTCCAGATGATCGCCGGCACCAGGATAAGGCCTGGTCCGATCTGCATGAGGCAGAGGATGAACACCGCGAAAGTGAGAGCCCCCCGCGCCGGCACATCGAAAGCGATGAAAACCAGACCACACAAGAGCGTCTGGAAGAACGCGACACCGATGACGCCACGAGAGACGTTCCTGACTGTGGTACCTGCCAGCTTCGCGAAGCCGACGCCTCGCTCGCCAGCAATCCGGCTTGCCAGGATCTGTATGCCTGCGTTGAGGCGCGGTGCCACGGTGAGCAGGACGCCGCAAAGAAGAATTGACGCGATAAAGCTAAGTATGCCGCCTCCGATCGAGGCCAGTTTTCCGACAATCAGCCCTCCCACTTCGCGGAGTGGGGCCTGGAATGTCACGATCGCAGCGGCCAGATTGTTGGCAGCCTGATTCCATGCCGCGTAAAGCTGCGGCCCGACGAGCGGCCAATCCTTCAGCCGGCCGGGCGCTTGCGGGAGGGTGAAGCTTCCAGCGCCTGCGATCAAGGACTGCAATGTCTCCGCAAAGTTGCTGGCCACCAGCGCGAGGGGACCGATGATCACGAACAGGCAGGCGAAGACAAGAGCAATCGCCGCCAGGAGCCGGCGCCCACCCAGGAGCCGGCTCAGGAAGTCGAAGATCGGGTAAAGCGCAACCGTGAGGATACCCGCCCATACGACAATCAGAGCGAAGGGCGCGACCAGTTGCGCTGACCAGTAGGCGAATACTGCGATGATCCCCAGACGAACGAGATCGCTAACCCGCGCCTCGATCGAGATCTGCCCGGGTCGCGCTGCCGGCGGCGTGTCCTCTTTCACAGTCGCATCGCCATTCATCGTTCTCGCTCGCTACTTCAAAACTGACCGTCCGACCGATGCGGTCGCGCTCTGGAAAGACTATGCCGTGACATCAGGAACGACGCGGCGGAGGCTATCATCCTCGACGTAGTCGTGCGGTCGCTTCTGGCGCTTCCCAAGATCCGGCTCATCGAACTTGACGTGTTCGTAGGGAATGGATTTGAGGATATGCGAGATGCAGTTTATGCGCGCCCGCTCCTTGTCGTCCGAAGGAACAATCCACCATGGGGCATGTTCGGTGTCGGTCATCCGAAGCATCTCGTCATAGGCGCGGGTGTAGTCCCACCAGCGACGATAGGATTCCACATCCATAGGGCTCAGCTTCCACTGCCGAACAGGATCCTCAATCCTCTTTTTGAAGCGTCGCCCCTGTTCCTCCTCGCTGACCGTCAGAAAGTATTTCAACAGCAGCACGCCACTTTCCACGATCGCTGCCTCGAAGCGCGGAGCCAGTTCCAGAAAGCGCTGCGCCTTCTTTTCCGTGCAGAAGCCCATGACACGGTCGACGCCCGGCCGATTGTACCAGCTGCGGTCGAAGATAACGATCTCTCCTGCCGCCGGCAGATGCGCAATATACCGCTGCATGTAAATCTGTGACTTTTCGCGATCGGTCGGCGCCGGAAGCGCGACAACCCGAAAAACGCGTGGGCTCACCTTTTCGAGAATTCGCTTGATCATTCCGCCCTTACCGGCGGCATCGCGTCCCTCGAAAATGATGACAATCCTGAATCCCGATTGCTTGACCCACGCCTGCAGATGGGCAAGCTCGACCTGCAGCTTCTTCATCTGCTTGTTATAGTTGAAGGCTTTTTCTTTGTTTTTTTCTCCTTCAGATCCTGCTTCACGGTCTGAATCGCGCGTCTTGCTCATGCTTCCCTCCGTTGTTGCTTTATTAGGGGTGCCCGACGTTACTTGCGGCGTATCGAGCCAGGCGCATTGCTAATGGGATTCAAGGCTGCAGACGGATGCTATCTCATCCAGCCGTGTATGTGTGACCGCTCCCGTCGGGCGCTGACGCCCACAACCGTCCTCGGTTACAGTCATTTCGTGGCATATTAACTTGGATGGAGCTAAGTGACGTGTAACATCATGTAGTATCTGTGGTGCTTGTGAAACCGGCTTTAGAGGTATGGCTTCGCCGGGATGGCACCGGTTTGGTGCGCTCGGTATTTGCCTCGATTTCGCGTGGCGGGTTGGTTCTTCCGGCCGAAGTGGGAGCCACGTTGAATTGTCTCGATGGTAAGGGAGATCGTCAGGGTCGCCGGCTCGTCTGTATCTTCATGTATAATACGTCCATAAATGGTTTAACTGAAATACGATGATCCATCTCTTGCCGGGGAACCTTGCAGGTGCGCGATGGGGTCTAGCTCAGATAAACCGTTACCTTCACCAGGCCTCGCGGCTGCGCTTGAGCTTTTTCCGGCGCAAGCTCGGCGGATAGAGGATTTATTTGAGTTCGATGAGAGCTTCCGCGGGTTGTGCGAGGATCTTGCGGATGCACAGGCGACCTTGGAGCATATCGTACGGCTTCCAGATGACATCCGTGAGTCACGTCGACTGGAATACCGAGAGCTGGTGACCGCGCTTTCGAGCGAGATTGAAGAGGCTCTGTCCAAGGCCAAAGTCATTCATTTGCACCAGCATCGGCACCCACCTAAACCCTAGTGGCCAGCCTTTTGTGCCCCTGCCGCTCCCACTGTCCAATCACCTTGCAGAGATATCATGATTTCGGAGGCTACGGTCGACGGTCGAGTATCCCCTCTGTGAAAAAGGGGGATGAGGTAGACCTTCCGTTGACGGGATCTGAGTGTCGCCGGCCATGCTCATGCGTTGATGCTGACTGGACGCCGGGCTTTCGATCCAGCCCGGCTGCGTGGCTCTGTTTCAACGACGTATGCCCGGGGACGATTTAGCGCGTTCAGAACGCAACAATCCCCGCGACGCGGTATGTGGGCCAACCCACAAACGCGCCGTCGTCTTCGAGGGCAAAGATCTGCCCCGACACTCGATCGCGTTCAAGCCTCAGCTGTCAAATCGGCGGCGTCAGGCGGGGCAGGTGATAGCGGATCACTCCACCGGCGGTTCCCAGCCGAGGAAGAAGCCGATATCGCCCGGTATTCCGCCGGGGAAATTGATGACCATGGCCTTGAGCGTATAGCCTTGCGGTTTGGCGACGGCCTCAAACAGGTCGTAGACCTCCTTGGCCCTGCCTTGCAGCGTGTTCTGCCATCCCGCCAAGCTGTTGTTGATCGCCCGCCCGCTGTCGGTGCAGAAGCTCGATGGGAAGCTGTAGACCATCGCCTCGAACTTTCCGTCGGCCGCCGCCTTCATCACCAGCCGCTTTATGACTGCGCGTTCGTTGTCGCCGATATGCTTCTTGAAGAAGTCTTCGACAAACTCGGCGTGCTTCTTGGCCTCGCGCTCCTTGATCTTGTCCTCGCGGTCCATTTCCGCGAGTTGAAGCTCCAGCGCACGCTTCCTCAGGTCTTCCGCGCTCTCGATCGTCGAACGGGGACCATCTGCTTTTGGTTCTACCATCACACCATGCCTCCATCTAACCATCGGCACGATAGGCCGTGTGGATAAGCGAGGGGAGTAAGATACACGTCCCGTCCGGTATAATACGGTATTTTACTTCGCAAGCGGCGGTTGTTGGAGGACCTTTAGGGCAGCATCACGGTGGCCCGGAGGTCATGCGGGATCGGAGGAGAGTATTCGTTAAAAAATATTTGGTGGGGTGCACTTCGGGGCCGGATTGCCTCGTGATGTTGAGCATCCCGCAATCCCAATGAGAGAGGGCCCGATGATCGACTGGTTTGTCAGCACGCTTCGCACCTATCCGGAAATTGCAATTTTCCTGTCACTCGGGCTGGGTTATTACTTTGGGTCATTCACCTACAAGGGGCTGGGGCTCGGCGCGGTAACCGCGACGCTCATCGCTGCGGTCCTGATCGGCCAGCTCGGCATTACTATCTCACCGCCGCTCAAGCCGACGTTCTTCCTGATGTTCCTGTTTGCAATCGGCTACGGCGTCGGGCCACAATTTGTGCGCGGGATAGCGAAAGACGGGATTCCACAGGCGCTTTTCGCCGTTGTGGTCTGCGTCTTCTGCCTGGGGGCAGCCTATTTTGGTGCCTTGCTTGCAGGCTACGATATCGGTTCCGCGGTCGGGCTTTATGCCGGCTCGCAGACGATTTCGGCCTCGATGGGGCTTGCCACCGATGCCATCAATCGCCTCGGTCTGCCGCCGGAGCAGAGCAAGGCCATGCTGGACGCGATGCCGGTCGCATACGCTGTCACCTATATTTTCGGCACGGTCGGCTCGGCCATCGTCCTTGCGCTCTTCGGCCCCGCGATGCTCAACATCGATCTGGAAGCCGAATGCAAGCGTTATGAGGAAGAGCAGGGGGGCAAGAAGGCTCTCGGTGGCGCCGGAACAGCCTGGCACAACTTCGAGCTACGCGCCTACAGGGTTAAGGAAAACGGCAAGATCGTCGGTCTGACGGCGCTTGAGGCTGAGGGCCTCTTGCCCACCGAGCGCGTCTTCATCGAGCGCATTCGCCGCGCAGGCGTGGTGAAGGACGCCACGGCAGATACCGTGATCGCGGCTGGAGACATCGTCGCCGTGGCCGGCCGCCGCGAGGTTCTTGTCGATCTCATCGGCAGCGTCGCCGACGAAGTGGACGACCGCGAGCTTCTCGCTGTTCCCGCCGATGGCGTAGATGTCTTCGTCACCAACAAGGACGTGGACGGAAAGACGCTTGCGGAGCTCGCAGCTCGACCAGCCTCTCGCGGCGTATTCCTGCGCAAGATCGTCCGCGGGGCAACGGCTACCGAGATACCGATCCTGCCAAACACCAAGATCCATCGCGGCGATATTCTCACGATCGTTGGCCGAACACAGGATACCGCGGCTGCAACGCGCGATCTTGGCCGTCCGGATGCACAGACGGATGTTGCCGACGTCGCCTTCATCGGTGCGGCTATCACCATCGGCGCCTTGGTCGGTGCGCTAACCTTCAAGATTGGTAGCGTTCCGCTGACGCTTTCGACATCGGGCGGTGCGCTTATCGCGGGCCTCTTCTTTGGCTGGCTGCGCTCCGTTCGTCCGACCTTCGGCCGTATCCCGTCCCCAACCGTCTGGTTCATGAACTCCGTCGGTCTCAACGTGTTCATTGCCGTCGTCGGCATCTCGTCGGGCCCGGGTTTCGTCGCCGGTCTGCAGCAACTCGGCTTCAGCCTGTTCCTGTGGGGGATCGTGGTCACGACCGTGCCACTGGTTCTGGCCATGTACGTTGGCAAATACGTGTTTCGCTTCCATCCGGCGATCCTGCTCGGATGCTGCTCTGGTGCCCGCACCACGACCGCTTCGCTTGGGATGATCAACGACCGCGCGAAGAGCCAGATCCCCGGCCTCGGCTACACGGTGACATACGCCGTCGGCAACACGCTGCTGACCATCTGGGGCATGGTGCTCGTGATGCTGCTCGCCTGAGCAGCGCACGTTGGGAGGTCGGCTCGATCATCGAGCTGACCTGCCGTCAACACCAGCGGATCAAGCGCCATCGGCAGACCCTGCGGGAGCGCAAGGCTGCGGGGACGGCGGAATTGCAATCAGAACCCACATCTGGAGACCGGGATGCCAAGCAAGAGCGCACATATCGATCAGTTTCTGCTGATACATTCGGCGCGTGCAGACAACTGGCGCGCAGTGACCAGCCTAGCCGACGCCTGGGCCAGCAAGCGCGGAGACAGGGCGGCATTGGAGGCAGCACTGGCGGACTTGGCAGCTGTCGAGGAATATCACGCCTATCCCGGATCGCGATTGCTGACAGCGTTGAGCGAGCGCATCGCGACCAACGACGCAGGTGGAGCCGCACGACTGGCGCGGCGGATTTCCAACGGTCTGCTGACACATGCCTATCGCGGCCGCGCGGCCGAATGGGATGCCCACGAAGAGATGTCACCGAACGAGGTGGCGGACATGATGCCGCCGGCGACCGGTGAGCTAGGCGGACACCGCCCCTATTTCGAGGTGCTGTTCGTCAACAGCCAGCCGGCAGCGCGCTGGCCCGCCTTCGCCAGAGAGATCCGCAGGCTGCGCCGCCCGGAAGATGCCTTCATCTATGAACCCGTCATTGTCGGCTCCTTCGAGGATGCCGTCTGTGCCGCGGCCTTGAACCCTGACATCATCTCGGTTGTCCTTGCAGAAGGTTTCCCTTACCGCTCGCGGCATGATGCACCAGTGCTCCGCTCGGTTCTAGATCCGCTCGGAGAGTCCGACAGTCCTGACATGTCTGCGCTCCGCCTAGCACGCGCGTTGCGGCGGATCCGTCCGGAACTCGACGTCTATCTACTCTCTGACCGCCAGGTCGAGAAGATCGCCGGAGACCCGGCAGCCGATGCCATCCGCCGCATTTTCTATGCGGTCGAAGAAATGCTCGAATTGCACCTGGCGGTCCTGGAAGGGGTCCAGGCGCGCTTTGAAACGCCGTTCTTCGACAATTTGAAAAAATATGCGCGCCGACCGATTGGCACGTTCCATGCGCTGCCGATCGCTCGTGGCAAGTCGGTCTTCAAGTCCGACTGGATCCGCGACATGGGGGAGTTTTACGGTCTCAATCTGTTCTTGGCGGAAAGCAGTGCGACGACAGGCGGCCTCGACAGCCTTCTGGAGCCGACGGGAAACATCAAGCGCTCCCAGGAGATGGCGGCGCGCGCCTTTGGCGCCGATCATGTGTTCTTCGTCACCAACGGCACATCGACCTCCAACAAGATGGCGGTCCAGGCGCTGCTTGCGCCGGGTGACATCGCCGTGGTCGATCGCAACTGCCACAAGTCCCATCACTACGGAATGGTGCTTACCGGGGCTCAGCCTTATTACGTCGAAGCTTTCCCGATGACGGAATACTCGATGTACGGCGCCGTGCCGCTTGCCACGATCAAGCAGGCATTGCTGGCGCTTCGCGCGGAAGGGCGGCTCGATCGGCTGAAGCTGCTTGATCTCACCAACTGCACCTTCGACGGGCACATGTACAATGTCAGGCGGGTGATGGAGGAGTGCCTCGCCATCAAGCCAGACCTCATCTTCCTTTGGGACGAAGCCTGGTCGGGTTTTGCCCGTTTCTCGCCATTCCTGCGTCCGCGCACGGCAATGGGTGCCGCAGCCGACCTCGAGGAATGGCTACGTGACCCCGCATCCGTAACGGCTTACGAAAAGCAGCATGCCGAACTGGGTGATAATCCGCCGGACGAAACGCTGCTCGCCACCCGCCTGATCCCCGATCCGCGCCTCGTGCGCCTTCGTGTCTACCAAACCAACTCGACGCACAAGTCGATGTCTGCCATCCGCCAGGGTTCCATGCTGCTGGTCAAGGACGTGGACTTTCATACGGTCGAGGCCCAATTCCACGAAGCGGTCTTCACGCACGCTTCGACGAGCCCGAACCAGCAGCTCATCGCCAGCCTCGATGTCGCTCGCCGGCAGATGGAGCTCGAAGGGTACGGGCTGGTGATGAACGCGATCGAGATCGCGCTCAAAATCCGGCAATCGATCAACGAACACGAATTGATCTCAAAGTATTTCCGTGTCCTCGGCGCCGACCAGATGATCCCTGCGGCCTACCGCCAGTCGGGCTTCAAGGACTACCTCGCGCCGGGTTCCAGTTGGGCAACGGCCGTCAAGGCTATGCAGGAGGACGAATTCTATCTGGACCCGACGCGCATGACGTTGGTTTGCGGCACTGCCGCCTTCGACGGAACGCAGTTCAAGGGACTGCTGGCAAAAGAGTACAATATCCAGCTCAACAAGACCTCGCGTAACAGCGTGCTGCTGCAATCGAACATCAACAACACGCGCAGCGATGTTGCCCACCTCATCCGCGTCCTCGTCGAGATCTGCCATGGCATCGAAAAGCGCCTAGCGGACGGCGGCGAGGCCGAGCGTGCGGCGTTTGAGGCGCGCGTCAAATCGCTGATGACAGATGTGCCGGACCTTCCCAATTTCAGCCACTTCCACGAGCTGTATCGCAGCGATGCTGGCCGCACGACGCCAGAGGGCGACATGCGAAGCGCCTTCTTCAACGCTTATGATGCCTCGTTGTGCGAGTATGTGCCGCTGAACGGTGCCGAGTGCGATCGAAGACTGCGCGAAGGCCCCGAAATGGTCTCGGCGAACTTCGTCATTCCCTATCCACCGGGATTCCCGATCATGGTGCCGGGCCAGGTGCTGACGCAGGAGACCATCGACTTCATGCGCAAGCTCGATGTGAAGGAGATCCATGGCTACGAAAAGGCGAGGGGGCTGAAGCTGGTCAAGCCCGATGCCGTCGCCGCGAAGGTGAAGCGCTGAGGAGGCGGAGCCGGCGGCGAGATCTTCGCGGGCCAATTTAAGGCGCCGCGGCAGGCGCCGGGAAAGGTAAAAGCTGCCGGCGCCGCACCACCGACGCCGGCCCAAGGCACGCTCGTGGGTTGGGGGCATAGTCATGGTGTGGATTGAGCAAATTCTGGTCAAGTATCCTGAGCTCGCCGTGTTCCTTGCAATCAGCCTCGGATATCTGATTGGCGGGGTGAAACTCGGCGGGTTCAGCCTGGGGCCCGTCACCGGCTCCCTTTTCGCTGGCATTTTCATTGGGCAAGTCGCTGAAGTGCCGATCGCCGGAATGGCGAAGTCGTTCCTGTTCCTCCTATTCCTTTTCGGTATCGGCTATTCCGTCGGGCCGCAGTTCTTGCAGGCTCTCAAGCGGGACGGCATGAAGCCGGTGCTGCTCGCCGTCGTCGTCTGCGTGAGCGGCCTACTCACCGCCATCGTCGTTGCCAAGATCCTCGGGCTTGACCCGGGCTTTGCGGCGGGCCTGGTTTCCGGTGCGCTCACGGAAAGCCCGGCGATGGGCACCGCGACCGAGGCGATCAATGCATTGCCGCTACCGGACGCGGATCGAGCCCGTTTCGTTGCACACGTGGCTGTTGCCGACGCCGTCTGCTACGTCTTCGGTGCGGTCGGAGTGATCCTTTTTTGCAGTCTCGTCGGCCCGAAGCTGCTGGGCGTGGACTTGAGTGCCGAGGCGCTGAAGCTGGAACGAGAGCTGGGGATCACCCGCACGACGGCCGGTGTCGCGTCCGCTTGGCGCAGATTTGAGGTTCGCGCGTACCGCATCGCCCAAGGTGCGCCCATCGTCGGCATGTCGATGGCGACTGCGGAAGCCTCGTTCCCCGAACATCGGCTTTTCGTTCAGCGGTTGCGAAGGCAGGGCACGATACTGGAGGGCTCATCGGAGATCCGGTTCGAAGCCGGTGACATAATCGCCGTGTCGGGATCGCGGGAGGCGCTGATCACTGTGCTTGGGCCGCGCGCCGAAGAGGTCGAGGACAGCGCACTGCTCGATATACCGGTCTCTGTGGCGGATGTCCTGGTGACGTCTCGAAATTTCGTCGGTCGGACGATCGACGGGCTGTCAAAGGAGAGCTGGGCACGGAGCCTCTATCTCCGCGGGATCACGCGTGGTGGCCAGGAAATTCCCTTGGCGTCGGGCGTGGTCATCGAACGCGGAGACATCGTCCGTCTCGTCGGCCCTGAGAACGTCGTTTCGCAGGCCGCCAAGCAGATTGGGGTGGTCGTGGCGCCGACCACGACCACGGACTTTTTTGTTCTTGGGCTGGCGATATTCCTCGGTGGTCTTGTCGGGATCATCGTGACCGTTCCAATCGGTGACATGCGGATATCTCTCAGCACCAGCGTGGGCACATTGCTTGCCGGCCTGCTCGTCGGGCATCTGCGCACCCAGTTTCCGCTGTTTGGCAGAATACCGGATGCAGCTGTATCCCTCATGACCGCGCTTGGCCTCGCCGCCTTCGTGGCAATGACCGGTCTGCATGCCGGGCCCGTCTTCGTCTCCGCCATTGCTGAGGCCGGGGTCGGCCTGTTGCTGGGAGGTATGGTCGTCACCGCTATCCCCATGCTCGTCGGTCTCTATTTCGGGCGCTACGTGCTGCGCATGAATCCCATTCTGCTGCTCGGGGGATTGGCCGGTGCCCAGACGATGACGGCCGGCATGGCGGCGGTCCAGGACAGGTCGGGAAGCAGCGTTGCCGTTCTTGGCTACACGCCGACGGTACCGATCGGCCACATCTTGCTTACGACCTGGGGAACCGTGATCGTCGGCGTTATGGCGGGATAAAGCGGCCGGTGCTGCGGACATTTGTCTGGCCGCCGCGCCATGCCGGGATTAGAATCATGGGCGCGTGGGCTGCGGCTGGCGCGCTTTCCGAGACGCCTTGATACGGAAAGAGAACATCATGCTTCGGTCATCAGATACTGCGCAGCCAATCGGGCCATCAGCAGGGACGCTGCGGCCGGATATTGTTGCGGGTCTGACGGCAGCGGCGGTCGTCCTGCCGAAGGCCATGGCCTATGCGACGGTGGCCGGTCTTCCTGTGAGCGTGGGCCTCTATACGGCCTTCGTGCCGACCGTTGTCTATGGGCTGCTAGGAACCTCGCGCGTACTGAGCGTCAGCTCGACGACGACACTGGCAATCCTGACCGCTGCGGAACTCGCCCTCGTCGTTCCTGACGGCGACCCCGCAAAGCTGCTCACGGCCACTGCGACGCTCACGGCACTCACCGGCGTCCTCCTGATCCTTGCGTCTGCGTTGCGCCTGGGTTTTGTCGCGAATTTCATCTCCTCGCCTGTGCTGACCGGCTTCAAGGCCGGTATCGGGCTGGTGATCGTGCTGGACCAGATACCGAAGCTGCTTGGCATTCACTTCACCAAGGAAGGCTTCTTCCGCGATATTCTTAGTCTTTTGCAACACGTTCCCGAAACGTCGATCACAACGGTGCTTGTCGGCGCGATCGCACTTGTCCTGTTGCTGTTCATGGAGCGCGCGTGGCCGCACTCGCCTGCGCCCCTCGCGGTCGTCGCCGGCGGTATCGCGGCATCATGGCTGTTCGGCATGAGCAATCACGGCGTCTCCGTCGTTGGCCACATCCCCCAGGCGCTGCCGTCGCTGACGCTGCCGCACGCCGACCTGATCAGACAGTTGCTGCCGGGCGCGATCGGCATCGCCTTGATGAGCTTCACCGAGACCATCGCCGCAGGGCGCGCGTTCGCAGATCAGTCGGACCCGCCGATCCGCGCCAACAGGGAACTGATTGCGACCGGTGCTGCCAACCTGTCCGGCGCCTTCTTCGGCGCGATGCCCGCGGGCGGCGGGACATCACAAACCGCCGTTGTGCGTGCAGTCGGCGGCCGAACGCAGAAGGCGTCGTTCGTGACTGCGGCCGCGTCAGCCGCGACGATGCTGGTACTGGCGCCTTTGCTCGGCCTCCTGCCGCAAGCGGTGCTTGCCGCAATCGTCATCGTCTACTCCGTTGGCCTCATTCAGCCCGCTGAGTTCGTCTCGATCCGCAATGTACGGAAGATGGAATTCCGCTGGGCCGTAGCGGCGTTCCTGGGCGTGCTTGTCTTTGGCACGCTTCAGGGCATCGTCGTCGCCATCATCCTCTCCCTGGTCGCATTGTCCAGCCAGGCCGCAAACCCACGTATCCATGTGATCGGCCGCAAGCGAGGCGGGGACGTCCTGCGACCGGTTTCGCCAGAGCACCCCAACGACGAGACAGTCGAAGGGCTGCTGATCTTGCGACCGGAAGGCCGGCTCTTCTTCGTCAATGCGCAGCATGTCGCAGACACGATCCGCGAGTTGGTCGTTCTGAACAAACCCCGGGTGCTCATGCTGGATCTGAGGGCGGTGTTCGATATCGAATATTCCGCGCTCCAGATGTTGATCGAAAGCGAACGAAGCCTGGCCGAGCGCGGCATCGTGCTCTGGCTTGCAAGCCTCAATGCGGATGTTCTCGACTACGTCAGGGTGTCAGGATTTGCCGAACGGCTTGGTGAGAGCCGCATGTTCGCCTCGGTTCATGCCGGCATTCGGCACTACCAGGAGAGTGCGGTGCCCATATCCGGACGCTCGCCGCCGACGCCTGATGCCGAGGCACCTTCTGACGAGACCTGAAGCATTCGGATTGCAGAAATAGAAAGACCGCGTACCTTGGAGGACGCGGTCTTTCTAATTCAGTGTCTTGCCTTACTTTTTCGATGCGTTGAACCGATCGACATAACCACGTCCAACCGCACGCACGGCCCGGCCGATATCGTCATAGACGTCATCCGGCAGGTTGGCGAAGGAGACGCGAACGCTCCAGTCAGGCGCTTCAAATCCGCCGCCGTTCAGCAGCACGATCGAATGATCCTCTGCCAGCCTGTAGACGAGATCGAGAGGATGGACATGCTCCTTGAGCCAGGTCACCATATCCTCGCCGACATATCTGCGGAGCCAGAATTCGAAGTCGATCGTTCCGTAGTAGGCGGCGAAATTGGCGTTGGGCTGCAGATCGAGGGGAAGTCCCTCGAGAAGCGTGTTCACGCGTTTGTGGCAAATGGCCATGCAGGCCTGCTGATAGACCTTTTCGCTGTCGATCAGTTCGCTCATGGAGAACATGGTCATCATCACCTGCTGCGGCAGGGATAGACCGGCGGTGTGGTTCAGCGCCACGTCCCGGCTGTCGGCAACGATGCGGTCGATCATCTTCAGCTTGCGTGGCTCAAGCGTGATCGAAATGTAGCGCTTGTCCAGCGCCTCCAACTCCTTGGCCGGAAGCTCCTTGAGGCGGTCATCGAGAATATTCTTCTCGTTAATGCCGATCACGCCGAGGCGCCAACCGGTGCAGCCGAAATACTTGGAATAGGAATAGACGCAGATCGTGTTGTAGGGCAGTTCCGCCATCAATGAGCGAAAATGCGGAACGAAGGTGCCATAGACGTCATCCGTCAGGAGGATGAGATCAGGCCGCTTGGTCTTCACCAGGGTGACGATCTTCTTCAGCGTCGGGGCATCGATGGCCATCGAGGTCGGGTTGCCTGGATTGACGATGAAAAATGCCTTGATCTTGGGGTCTTCGAGCTTCTTGAGTTCCTCGTCGGAGTACTGGAAGCGGTGTTCCTGCGTCGCGCGGATGTGAACGGCGTGGAACGCATAGTCCTCCAGCTCCGCAATCTCGATGTAGGGGGTGAAGATCGGGGTTCCCATGGCGATCGTGTCGCCCTTCTTGAGAATCCGGTTGGCCATCAGCGACTTGAAGATGTAGCACATTGCCGCAGTGCCGCCTTCGACCGCATAGAGGTCAAATTTTCCGACGGACTGATCGGCGCCCATCGCCCACAGGAGATAGCGGTGCGCGACCTGCTCTGCGTGCACCAACATCCGATCCGGAACCGGGTAGTTGTCGCCGATGATCGAATCCGTCAGCTCGTGTACGAAGGCGTCCGCGTCGAAACCGAATGCCTTGACGCCGTGGTCGACGATTTTCGAAATGAAGGCCGCGCCCGGCTCGTCCGCATGCTTGCCGAGCCACGCCGTGAGCCTTGCCGCAATGCCGCTCATCTGTGGCATGCCGGCGAGACCGGCCACCGGATTGTCCATGGTGCGCCGGCATTCGGACAATGCAAACTGCCCGAACAGGAAGAAGCCTTCACGCGGCGTCGTCGCCACCCAGTTCGGATTGCCGCGTCCGGCATTGAGCAGGGCGTGCGCGGATTTCTGAGAGCTGCGCTTGGCAAGCTTCATCAACCCGTCCTTGATTTCAAACGGGCTCATATGCTCGTATTCGCGATAGTCGATCTCGGTCATGCTACATCCTCCCGTGATACGGCTTAAGCGCCGCCATGGTTGGCGGTTCGCTGCCTCTTCCAGTTGAAGGGTCCGTCGCGCCCGAACCTTTGAGCGCGAAACATCGCTAAAATTTCAGTCTGGCGCCTGCGAGCACTGCATAGCTGTCTTGGACGCTGGCGACTTCGTCGTCATACGAATAGGTGCGCGCGCCGACGTAGAGTTCGGTCTGGAGATAGTCGAGATTCTGGACGACCTGCACACCGTAGGAATCGCTATTGGTACCCTTGGCTTTGATGTCCTTGCCAAAATAGGCGTCGACGGAGAAGGCGGTCTTGCCGACCTCGAAGATATCCGTTTGGTAGCCAAGCTTGGCATAGCCGTAGCGGCCATCGATCGCTTCCTTGTCGGAATAACCCGCCGCAAGCGTCAGGCTAAGGCCAGTCGGCTGATGCAACAGGGAAACCGAGGCGTCGTAGATCGAGTTGCTGTCGCCCGGCCTCGAAAAGGCCAATGCGCCACTGACTTTGACGTCCTCAATCGTCTGGTCGTATCGCAAGGCGATGTCCCACACGGCGACGTCCGTCGGATCAGGTACGACTTGCGTTCCGACCGACGATGACACGCTGAACCCGCCGAACGACGGTGTGTCGTAGCGGAAGCGCAGTTTTCGGCTGAGACCGTCGTAGTTGGTGAAGGCGTCCTTGACGCGTATCGAGGAAAGCGTTCCATCGTCCAGCCTTAGGAATGGTCCACCAGCCATGTCGGAAATAAGCGAATAGCCTACGACGCTGGTGCCCGACAAATCGACTTCGGCGGTACCATCGGAAGCCATGCTGCCTTGGCCGAACCAGAACTTCCCGTACTCCTTCGAGTCCATATAAACTTCCGCCTTTCGCAGAAGGTTGGCCTCCCAATCGTAGTGATCCTTATTGAGCTGATTGACGCTTGTGGTCGAATACGGTGTCCATTCCCATTCGAGATTGCCGCCGACCGACCAGTTGTTCTCCATCTTGGTGGAGAACCGAAGACCAGCGCGCGTCGACGAGTTGCCGTTGTCCACAGGGAAGTAGTTGTCGGTGGAACCGCCGTCGTCATAGACCAGCAGGCCTTTGTTGATCTGACCGTAGAGCTCTACATAGGAGTTGTCGTCTCCGAGCCGCAGTTTCGGAATCCAATGCTCCTCGGCCTTGCTGGTCTCAGCCGGTTTGTCTGCCGGTTTCGCCGCCTCTTGGGCAAGAGCGGATCCGACGGGCAGGCACAATGCAAGAAGAGAATAAATCGGCGCATGCACGGCACTGCACTTTGCTCGTCGCATCATGTGTCCCCCAAGCGTTTCGTCAGTAATAGGATGAGCGTCGACGTCGCACACCCTGGCACCCCAAATGCCAAACCACGAATTCGACCTCGCCATCGCAATCACGCCGTAGCTACTGGACCTACGCTTCCCATATAGGCCGGTGCGGGCGAACAGGGCAGTAAGATACAGGCCATTTCCGGTATGATACGGTAAAATACCTCGCATCTACTGGTTGCGGCTTCGCTGCGGTGGATCGGCATACCCTAAATACGGGAGAAGGTTCCGCTACTGCGTCGAAACCGGTGCGTCGGATGATGCAACAGGCGTGCCGGCTGCTCTCAGGCCGGCAAAGAAGCGCTCCTGATCTTCTTTTCGTTGAAGCCGTATCGAAACTTCCTTGCGGATGCTTTTCATGAGCGCCGGCGCATTGGCCTGAAGCCAATCCTGCTGTTGCTTGCCTTCTTCGCGTTTCCCGGCCGCACCAAGGATCGACAGCAGCACGAGGCGGTGTATCGGATTGTATTCCAGGTCGGACATGCGCGACCACAGTTCGGCGGCTTGAAGGTCGCCACGCATGAAGGCGCAAAGCGCCATGCCGACTTCGTAATAACCCTTGGGACCGGCGCTCTTGTTTACCGCGCTCGACACCAGTTCGCAGCCGGACTGCCATTTCCCCGACATCGACAGTCGCAGACCGTATTCGCCGGCCACCTCCGCATCGTTCGGGTTGGCGGCGTAGGCGGCAGCGCCTGCGCGCAAGGCCGTATCGATGTCATTCTCGAAGAAGCTCACCAGCATCAACGCCTGCAGGGCGCGCGAGTTCTGAGGGTCGATACTGATCGCCTTCTGGGCCGCTTCGACGGCGCGTTGAAGCGGGGCGGGAGAAGACGGTCGCCCAAGCTTGAACGCGAACCTGAACTCGTCGAGATTGGTCAGTGACAGCAGCGCCCAATAGGTCGCTTCGTTCGGATTGCGCTGCGTGGCCTTCTGTAGGCAGTCCTTCGCGGCGTCATGACTGGTCGCGCTCATGCTCATGCGATAGCTGTAATATGCCAGCGTGCATGCGTAACTGTCGAAGCTGCCACTGGTTCGCTCCTGGGCGAGCGCACCGGCATCCGTTTGGAAGATGGTGCCATAGGGCTGGGCGACCGTGGTTGCGACACGCTGTGCAATATCCTCTTGAATCTGAAAGATTCCTTGCGATCGCATGTCCCCGTCGTAGCTGTTTGCCCAGACGACGGCGCCATCAGCCGTACGGACAAGGCGGACCAGCGAGCGCAGCTGGTTTTCCTCAAGCCGGACGCTGCCCTGCAAGGCATAGCGGGGCTCTTCGGTGGTGCTTTCGTCCCTCGCCGCCGGATTTGCGATGACAACGATATCCTTGAACTTCACGAGTTGCCCGATGACCTCGTCTCTCAGGCCTTGCGCCATATCGGACGTTGCCTCTGATCCGGCGCCATTCTGGAATTGCTCGACGAGGATTTTCGGAGGGCTCGCGTCAGCGACCGCTGTGGGGTGCGAGGCGCCTAGCATCGGCGCGAGCAAGGACGTGAGCGGCGTATGGGCGGCTACCGCGAGTGCAGCGAGGAACGCGCCTGCCGGCAATGCGTATTTCACCCAGGAACGGGTGGGAGCAGTAACGAGTGGAGCCGGCGAGGGCAGGAGCGGCGCCGAGCCAGTCTCCTTTGCCAAGACCGTGTCGGATAAAGGTTGCGGGCCAGTCGCCTTGTCGCTCTCAGCATAGGTGAACGACGGCACATAACCGCCTTTTGGTATCGTGACGACCACCCGATCGTCACGACCAACGATCAGATAATAGCGTTCCAGGGCTCGGCGCATCCGGCCCGCTTCGATGCGTACGACAGGGTCGTTTTGCGCATCGAATGACACGTTTCGGCCGAACACGATATTGGCAATCGTGAACGCCTTCAGGAACTCCGAGCGTCCCGCCAGCGTCTCGTCCACGATGAATTGCAGGAACGCGCGGCCTCGCTGCGGAGAGTGAAACTCGGCGCTCGCAAATATCCGATCCAACTGCTGGCGTATCTCCACCTCAGTCGGTTGATCGGCACACGGCAGGTTTGCAAGTTCCATGGCTCCCTCGGCATAGAATTAAGCATTCCTAATTTGCTATTGTTATATATCGGTTTTATTGCAATAACAACCATAGGCCGCAACTGACGCGAGTTTCGGAGGGGCAATCGCGGTGATCCTTGTCGTTCTGATAGCTGCCAGCCTTTTGCTCGGCACGATCATCGTTCACGGCATTGCCGTGATAGTTCTCTATGGCTTTAGTCTGAAGCCGCTCGCCAAGGCTGCCGGCCTGTCGAACGCGATGCGGCTAGGTTACACCTACGTGTTCGTTCTCGGCTTTGTCGTTGCACACTTTATCGAGATCATGATCTGGGCGCTGGCTTATTGGCTGACCGGAGCGCTCGAGAATATGGAGGAGGCCGTCTATTTCTCGGCGGTCACCTTCGCCACCATCGGCTATGGTGATGTTACGCTGACGGGTCACTGGAGGATCGCCAGTGCCCTGGAGGGCGTCAACGGCATACTTCTGTTTGGCTGGACGACCGCCTTCCTTTTCAAGCTCTCAGGCATGTTGTGGTTTCCGGAGGGCTCGGCGCCTGAAGTCTCCGACCGAGAGTAGCGATGCAGAATTCGGCCGGCGACCGGCGACTTGTCCGCGAAAAGGTTTGAGTTATTGTTGTCGAAACGGTGGGTCTTCAGCATAGGCCTGGTGAATTTCTCCTATCCGGTAAGCTTGCCGTCGCCACTCACTTCTACAGCATACTCAGAACGTAATCGGACACGCGTTTGATTCATCGAAAAGTTGAGGGAGTCTGAGATAATGGCATACCTATCGATTTGGAAAATGCTGCGTGCTGCCCCGGTCAGAAGCGCCGGACTCTTGGTCGCGGCCTCTGCGTCCCTGCACCTAACGTCAGTCACGGCGTCGGAAGCTGCCGGTGATCAGTTTGATAAGTTTCCCTTTGTGATCAGCTGCGAATACAAAGGGATGTTCCACGCTTTCTATCTTTCACGAATTACGCCTGAAGGATTGGCGACCTATGTCGCGTCGGAACGTCTTGCAGGCACGATCTCCCTTGACGGCCATGCGAAAGCGGTTGGCGGATCCAACGGTGGAAATTGTCTGGGCAAGACGCTCGACCAGTTGCAGGAATCTGGTCAGGCACATTTTATAAAGCCGTAGCGCGGGAGACATCGCGGCGGCCTGAGGCGACAAGGACGTCCGGCGAAATATCCATTCCTTTAGGTCGTCGCACGGATCGGGATTTGCGGTTCCTCGACTGAGAGCGGGTCGCCGCGTCCCATGTCGGGACGTGCGGTTATAGATCGTTAAATTAGCAGTTTATTAACCATATTAATTAGAATTGTCTCTATCTCGGCGAAAGTCTTCGCAAATTTGCCACGAACGCATCATGATTAAAGTCTCGTTAGGTTGATGGAACTAGGGGTGTCTTGCCCGCAAGGGCGGATTTCTTAACCATAACGGTCTTGAGCGGCGTGGGACATATGAGGCGAGACGGCGGGGCAATGTCATTTGCGACGGGAATGCGATGGGTAGGGCTGTCGCTGATCTGTGCAACGGTTACGGCATGTGGCACGGCGCCTGCGCCGACCAAGCCTAAGCACGGCAAAGAGTATTTCTCCGAGAAGGAATATGGCGTCAAGGCGAGCCCGCGGGTCGCGACCGGCGACAATATCCCCAAGGGCGGCGGCCGCTACATGGTCGGCAACCCCTACACGGTCAAGGGTAAGATGTATTACCCGAAAGAGGATTTCTCCTACAATAAGGTCGGTATCGCTTCCTGGTACGGCTCAGCGTTTCATGGTCGGTTGACCGCCAATGGCGAAGTCTATGACCAGATGCACCTATCTGCCGCTCACCCGACATTCCCGCTTCCAAGCTATGCCCGTGTAACGAACGTCGAGAACGGCTCGTCCGTTATCGTGCGTGTCAACGATCGTGGCCCTTATCATGAGGGCCGTATCATCGACCTGTCGAACAAGACGGCCGATATGCTCGATCTGCAGCACAGCGGCACGGGCAATGTCCGCGTGCAGTATGTCGGTCGCGCCCGCATGGACGGCCACGACATGCCGTATCTGATGGCCTCCTATGTGCCCAAGGGCAGCCGTATCCCGGGCATCAATCCGGGTGAGGGGCAGATCGCTAGCGGCGTCATGGTAGCGTCCAACAGCAAGCGCATAACTGCCGACGAGATCCAGACATTTGGCGGCTACGCGCCCACGCCGGCCTCCGTTCCTGTGCCGATGTCGGCGACCTCGTATGCCGGTTCGACGCCTAGCGCCAAGTACAACGCCGTGCCGACCCCGATGGCGTCGCCTTTCTCGACCGGTGCGTCGCAGTCGTACGAGCAGATGGTTGTTCTCCCCGATATCGGCCCCGTTCCTTATGAGCGGCCCTATGGTGGCGGCATGGCGATGGGCTATCAGGAAGAGATCAAGACGGTGACGGTTCCACTGGCTTTCGATGCCGTCATGGTGCGTAACGACGGGCTCACGCAGGATTCGATCCTCGCTTCGTTCAAGCGCCAGAAGCGGTAACGCTGGCGCCAGTGGTGCGGCGGTCGAACGCCGTTTATGTCGTCTCCCATGGGCAAGGTTGCCTGATTGGTGGGGTTGTTGATGCTGAAGCGTATGCTTCGTCTTTGTGCGTTCTTGTTGCCGGTTGCTGCAAATGCCGCGCCGGCTGCCAATGAGCCGGCGCCGGCCTTCGGCACAAAGGCAGCACAGGCCTACATGATCGAGGCGTCGACCGGCACAGTCCTTCTGGCCAAAAACGAACACCAGACGTTTTCGCCGGCATCCCTTGCCAAGCTGATGACGGTCGAACTCGTCTTTGATGCCCTGACGAAAAACCAGATCACCCTCGACACGCAATATCCTGTCTCCGAGTACGCCTGGCGCACCGGTGGAGCGCCGTCGCGCACGGCAACGATGTTTGCGGCGTTGAAATCGAATGTGCGCGTTGAGGATCTGGCAAAGGGCATCGCCATTCAGGGCGCGAACGACAGCTGCATCATCCTTGCGGAGGGCATGAGCGGCGGCGAGCCGGCCTTTGCTGAAGCGATGACCCGCAGGGCCAAGACACTCGGCATGCAGCACTCGCTCTTTGGTAACTCGACCGGCCTTCCTGACGGGAAGAGCAAGACGACGGCGTTCGACATGGTCACGCTTGCCGTTCAACTCCAACAGGCCTATCCGAACTTCTATCCCTATTTCGCGCAGCCCGATTTCCAGTGGAACAAGATCTTCCAGCGGAACCGCAATCCGTTGTTGGGCTTCGGTCTTGGGGTTGACGGGCTCGCGACCGGGTTTGCCGAGGGAGAAGGATATTCCATCGTCGCGTCCGCCGTGCGCAACGACCGCCGGCTGTTCGTGGCACTCGGCGGTATTGCATCCGACAAGGAGCGAACCGAAGAGGCCAAGCGCATCATCGAGTGGGGGCTGGGTTCATTCGAGAGCCGGCAGTTGTTCGCAGAAACCGAAGTCATCGGTGCGGCCAGCGTCTACGGTGGCGCCGAGCGCAACGTCGATCTTGTCGCGAAGGCCCCTGTCAGCGTCTATATCCCGGTCAACAATCCCGATCGCCTGGCCGCGCGGATCGTCTATCGCTGGCCCTTGATGGCGCCAGTGGCCGCCGACCAGTCCGTGGGCACGCTTCGCATCTTTGCCGGCAGCCGACTTCTGCGGGAGGTTCCCCTCTACACGAAGAACGCGGTTGAGGTCGGATCGCTGAGCAGCAGAGCCGTCGATGCGCTGCTCGAAGTCGGTGAATCGCTGCTCTTTTCCTGGCTCTGGAACAAGCCCGAGCCCACGTGATCGCCATATTCGCTGTTCATTGTGGGGCAACACACGGAGTTGACCCGCAAGCAGTTCCGCTCGTCGGCATCTTCCGCTAGATGTACGGCAGTGGCGGCACCGGCGCCGAAATGCAGGAACGTATTATTGTCATTCCATACTGGGTTGTTTGTTACATTTGAAGGCGGCGAGGGCGCTGGTAAATCGACGCAAATCCGCCTGCTGGCGGAAGCGCTTCGGGCGGCTGGACACACCGTTCTGCTGACTCGCGAACCAGGTGGCTCCCGCGGAGCGGAGGCCGTGCGCCACGTGCTCCTGTCAGGCGCCGCGGAGGCCTATGGCACCCGAATGGAGGCAATCCTGTTTGCTGCTGCGCGTAATGATCACGTCGAGGAACTGATACGGCCCGCGCTGCTGCGTGGCGAGGTCGTTCTCTGCGATCGGTTCATGGATTCGTCCCGGGTCTATCAGGGCGTGACCGGCAATCTCGAGCCGGAATTCGTCGAGACGCTGCAGCGGGTTGCTGTGAACGGCGTCGTTCCCGATTGTACGGTGATTCTCGATCTGCCGGCACGTGCCGGTCTGGAGCGCGCCCAGAAGCGCGGCGCAGCCGGAGATGTGGCGCCCGACCGGTTCGAGAAGGAAGAGCTGGAGACACACGAGAAGCGCCGCGAGGCTTTCCTCGATATCGCCGCGCGCGAACCGGAGCGTTGCCATGTGGTCAACGCGATGCGCAGCCAGGACGTCATCTCTGCCGATATCCTGTCGATCGTCGAGCAGCTCCTTGCATCAGGAATAGTATCGAAGACAACGGAAGCGGCGCCATGAGTGACGAACGCCCGGGTCTGCTCGACGGCGCCATCTGGCCAGCGGAAAACACGAAGCTCTTCGGCCATGAAGATGCGGCTGCATTTCTCGCCCAATCCTACCACTCGGGCAAAAGCCATCATGCGCTATTGATCGAAGGGCCGTCGGGGATCGGCAAGGCGACGCTGGCGTTTCGTTTCGCAAATCACGTCTTGTCGCATCCGGATCCGGCCGGCGCGCCGGAGCTGATGGCCGACCCCGATCCGGGCTCGCCGGTGACCCGTCAGATCGTCGCGGGCGCCTCGCACAATCTCTTGTATCTTGCCCGACCGGTGGATGAAAAGACCGGGAAGCAGAAGTCGGCGATCACGGTCGATGAAGTGCGCCGGGCCGGAAAGTTCTTTTCCCAGACCTCGGGTACCGGAAATTGGCGCATCGTCATCATCGATCCCGCGGACGATATGAACCGCAGCGCGGCCAACGCCATCCTGAAAATCCTCGAAGAGCCGCCGAAGCGGGCGCTGTTCCTGCTGATTTCGCACGCGCCGGGCAAGCTCTTGCCCACCATCCGGTCCCGCTGCCTGCCGTTGAAGCTGTCACCGCTCGGGGATGAGGCGCTTGGCGCTGCGCTTGCGCACCTCGGCGTCCGGGTCGACGATAGCGACCTCCTTGCTGCCGCGAACGGCAGTGTCGGCGAGGCGTTGAAGCTCGTCAATTACGGTGGCGGCGAGATCATCGCGGCCTACAACGAGGTGCTGGCGTCGCAGGGGCCATCCGCCCGAAAGGCAATGCATCGCCTCGCCGATGCGCTCTCGGGCAAGGAGAGCGACACCATCTTCGAGTTTTTCTCCAGCCATGTCGGCGATGATCTGATGGGCAAGGCACGAGCGGCTGCAATGGCGGGGCAGGTGGCTGCCGCGGAGCGCTTGTCGCGGCTCCACTCCGATATCATCGAGCGGCTGGCGGTATCGGATGCCTACAATCTGGATCGCAAGCAGACGATCCTGAGCATCCTCGGCGATATCAAACAGCCAGGTCCCTGATCAGGCGAGGTCAGCTCGCCAGCAGTTTCCAGGCAACGACGGCGAGCGTCAGAGCAAGCACGATGCGGATCGTGCGCTCGTGGAGCTTCGGTGCGAACAGGCTGCCGATGATAATGCCGGGAATGGAGCCGAGGAGCAGGGCCAGCAACATGCCCCAGTCGATCTCGCCGATCATCCAGTAGCCCATGCCGCCGATCAACGTCAGCGGGACGGCGTGGACGATATCGGAGCCGACGATCTCGCGAACGTCCAGCCGCGGGTAAAGGATCAGCAGGACAGTCACGCCAAGGGCGCCTGCGCCGACGGAGGTAAGCGTCACAAGGACACCGAGCGCCAGGCCCAGCAGGACGGTGAGGGTGGAGATCGTTGCCGGGCGCATCGGGCGCCGGTCGCCGATGGAGCGCTTGGCGAAGTCGAGCACCTGGCGCCGAAACACCAGCATGAATGCTGTCATGACCAGGAGCCAGCCAAGAGCTGTAGTAATCGTATGCGCGACTTCTATGCTCTTGCGATCAACGCCAGCCATGAGCCAGAGCATCAGCAATGCGGCCGGCACGCTGCCGGCGGCCAGACAGCCGACGACGCGCCAGTTGATGCGGCCGTGTATGCCGTGAACGGCGGTGCCCGCGCTCTTGGTCACGGCGGCATAAAGTAGATCAGTGCCCACGGCAGTTGCCGGGTGTACGCCGAAGAGCAGTACGAGGATCGGCGTCATCAGCGAACCGCCGCCGACACCGGTGATTCCGACAAGCGCGCCCACGAGGAGCCCGGATAGCGAGTAGAGCGGATCGAAGCTGGATAGGGTCAAACGGTGAGCCTCGAGCCTGCGCGCGAAACGTTGCTGAGGGATGCCTGAAGTGTCACGTTGCTGTCACCCTGTCTTCTTTGCCTCTGCGTAGAATGCGAGAAAAAGCGAGTCAAGGTCGCGCGGGCTCTGCCCCTGAAACCGCCAACCGTTTCGAAACTTAATGTTTCGCTTCGCCGCCACATGCGCTAAGGAGCGGCTGATCGTTTTTATAGAGTTAGACGGATACGATGGCCGCCATGGCAGACAAGACTCCTTTCTACATCACCACCGCGATTTCCTATCCCAACGGCAAGCCGCATATCGGCCATGCCTACGAACTGATCGCGACCGATGCGATGGCACGCTACCAGCGGCTCGACGGCAAGGACGTGTTCTTCCTGACGGGCACCGACGAGCACGGGCAGAAGATGCAGCAGACGGCGCGGGCTGAAGGCATCACCCCGCAAGAGCTCGCCGACCGCAACTCCGGCGAATTCCAGGCCATGGCGAAACTACTGAATGCGTCGAATGATGATTTCATTCGCACGACGCAGGAGCGCCATCACGAGACCTCCCGCAATATCTGGAACCTGATGGCCGACGCCGGCGACATCTACAAGGATTCCTACGCCGGCTGGTACTCGGTGCGCGACGAAGCCTACTACCAGGAAAACGAAACCGAGCTGCGCGCCGATGGCGTGCGCTACGGGCCGCAGGGCACGCCGGTCGAGTGGGTTGAGGAAGCGAGCTACTTCTTCAAGCTCTCCGAATACCAGGACAAGCTGCTCGCGCTCTACGAAGCCAATCCCGATTTCATCGGTCCGGCCGAGCGCCGCAACGAAGTCATCTCGTTCGTGAAGTCGGGCCTGAAGGATTTGTCGATTTCGCGTACGACCTTCGATTGGGGCATCAAGGTTCCGAATGATCCCGAGCATGTCATGTATGTCTGGGTTGACGCCCTGACCAACTACATCACCGCGACCGGCTATATCGAAGACAAGAATGGCCCACGGGCGAAGTATTGGCCTGCGGACGTCCACATCATCGGCAAGGACATCATTCGCTTCCACGCGGTCTACTGGCCGGCCTTCCTGATGTCCGCGAACCTGCCTCTGCCCAAGCGCGTCTTCGCGCACGGCTTCTTGCTCAACAAGGGTGAGAAGATGTCGAAGTCGCTCGGCAACGTCGTCGATCCCGTCAATCTCGTGAACCATTTCGGTCTTGATCAGGTGCGCTACTTCTTCCTGCGCGAAGTCTCCTTCGGCCACGATGGCAGCTACAGCGAAGAGGCAATCGGCACGCGCATCAACTCTGATCTTGCAAACGGCATCGGCAACCTCGCCAGCCGCTCGCTGTCGATGATCGTCAAGAACTGCGACGCTAAGATCCCGGAATGCGGTCCCTTGACCGACGAAGACAGGGCAATGCTGGCCGCTGCAGACGCCCTGCACGCTTCGACGCGCGAGGACATGAACAAGCAGCTGATCCATCGCGCACTGACGTCGATCATTGCCGTTGTGTCCGAGACAGACCGCTATTTTGCCGGGCAGCAGCCTTGGGCATTGAAGAAGACCGACCCGGCGCGCATGGCCACCGTACTCTACGTGACAGCCGAGGTTGTCCGTCAGATCGCGATCATGTTGCAGCCATTCGTGCCTGAATCGGCCGACAAGCTGCTTAATCTCGTCGCGGCACCTGCCGACAAGCGGGACTTTGCAGCCCTTGGTGAAGCAGGCCGGCTCGCGCCGGGCACGCCGCTTGAAGCGCCGACGCCGGTATTCCCGCGTTACGTCGCACCCGAGGCGTGAGACCACCATGCTGATCGATACGCATTGCCATCTGGATTTCGCCGATTTCGAGGAGGAGCGTGACGACATCGTCAAGCGCGCCCAGGATTCCGGCGTCAAGCAGATGGTGACGATCTCCACGCGGGTCCGCAAGCTCGACACTCTGCTGGCCATCACCGAAAAGTATCCATCGGTGTTCTGCTCCGTCGGCACGCATCCGAACAGCGCAAACGAAGAACTCGACATCCAGACCGAAGACCTCGTGCGCCTTGCCAATGCGCACGAGAAGGTCGTCGCGATCGGCGAAGCCGGGCTCGACTACTTCTACGACACGCAGAAACCCGAGGATCAGAAGACCGGTTTCCGCCGTCACATCGCCGCAGCGCGTGAGACAAAGCTTCCGCTGGTCATCCATAGCCGCAGCGCCGACGAAGATATGGCTGCGATCCTGACCGAGGAAACGGGCAAGGGTGCATTCCCATTCATCCTGCATTGTTTCTCGGCCGGTCCGGAGCTTGCAAGAACCGGCGTGGAGCTCGGCGGCTACATTTCCTTCTCGGGCATCCTGACATTTCCGAAGTCGCAGGATCTGCGCGACATCGCCAAGACCATTCCGCATGATCGGCTGCTGGTCGAAACCGACGCGCCTTACCTTGCGCCGAAGCGCTGGCGCGGCAAGCGCAACGAGCCATCCTATGTGGTGAACACCGCCGAAGTTCTGGCTGAAACGCTGGATGTCAGCTACGCCGAGATCTCGAGGATCACGACGGAGAACGCATTCCGCTGCTTCTCGAAAATGCCAAGGATCTGACGCGGTGGTCCATCGGCGACGGTTCACCATTCTAGGCTGTTCATCGTCGCCCGGCGTACCCCGTATCACCGGCGATTGGGGTGCTTGCGATCCGGCTAACCCAAAGAACCGGCGCACCCGATCGTCCTTCATGGTCCAGCAATATGATGACAACGGCGGCGTGACCACCGTTGTTATCGACACCGGGCCGGACTTTCGCGAACAGATGATCGCAGCGCGTGTCGATAACGTCGATGCGGTCCTCTATACGCATGCCCATGCCGATCATATTCATGGTCTCGACGATCTGCGCGGGTATTACTTCGGTTCGCAACAGCGCGTTCCGATCTATGCCACGCCGGTCACGATGGACCGGATCCGGCAGGGGTTCGGCTATTGCCTGGAAACACCTCCCGGCAGCAACTACCCTCCGATTGTCGAGGCGAGGATTATCGAGGATATCGGTGCGCCGCTTCGCATCAGCGGTGCCGGGGGCACGATCACGTTCCGGCCGCACATACAGCAGCACGGCGATATCGTTTCGCTGGGATTTCGTATAGGCGATATCGCTTATTGTAGCGATATCAGTGATTTCCCGCCGGAAACTGTTGTGAAACTCGAGGGTCTGGACATCCTGATCATCGACGCTCTGCAATACCGATACCATCCGAGCCACCTTTCACTGGAGCAATCGCTCGACTGGATCGAACGCCTGAAGCCGAAGCGGGCGATCCTGACCCACATGCATACGCCGCTGGACTATGACACGGTGATGGCAGAGACGCCGGAGCACGTCGTTCCGGCCTACGACCAGATGAGCTTCGACGTCGAGTTGACCGAACCCGAAATCGCCTGAAGGGATCAGACGGTTTTGCGTTTTTGCCGGCGGATCAGCCGGCGCTTCGAGCCCGTCGCTCTGGCGCGCTGGCAACATAGTTGCGCCAGCCACCATAGGCCGTAATGTCGATCGCGCCGGCAATTGCCGCGGGCTCGACCAGAAATCCCTTTGCTGAGGTGCCGTCGGACAGGTGAACCGTGCCGATGCCAAGCGGCGAGGGGATTGCCGCGACGAAGGCGCCGAAGGCGGCCGGCGTCAGTCGCCAGACTTCGACATCGATCTTGCCGCCTTGCCCCGCCTCTACACGGATCATTCCCGGCTTAGCCGGAACCTGGCCTGCAAGGGCATAAAGGCGGTAGGCATCCGACGTCTGTGCCGTCCTGGAGAAGCGTGCATCGAGGTCGCGCAATTGCACGTTCAGCTGCATGCTGGACAGATGCGCCCCGACGACGACCAGATCGATCAGCCCGTGATCGCTGTCGGCGGAAGCCTTTGCGGCGGGCGGCAGAGGCCAGCCGGTGGCGCCGACTGTCAGGTCAGTCGTCTGATGAAGGTCGCGGGCAAGCGCCGCTGTCAGCCCATCACGGCCGGATGAGGCAAGCAGCGTGACGCTGGCCGGTAGACCATCGGCGCGCGTGCCTGTCGGAACGGCAATGCCGCACATATCCAGCAGGTTGACGAAATTGGTGTAGGTCCCAAGCCGCGAGTTTTCACGGATCGGCTCGGCCTCCAGATCGGCAAGCGTGTAGTGGCTCGGCGCCGTCGGCACGCAGAACAGATCGACGGAGGCGATCACGGGCTGCAGCGTTTGCTTGAGCGCCTGAAGCGCATAGAGGCCATTGAACGCTTCGGCCGCCGTCAGCGATTTCGCGGCACTGTAAATTTTCCGGGTTACCGGATGGAATCTGTCTTCTCTCGCGTCGAAGAAATCTTTGACCGCGGCATAGCGCTCGGCGACCCAGGCACCTTCATAGAGAAGATTGGCGACCCGGTAGAAGTCACCGAACGGAACTTCGACAAGCCGATGGCCCAGCCCGGACAAGGTCGCCAGCGCAGCCTCGTAGGCCGCTTCCATGGCTGTATCTCCAAAGAATTGCCGGTCGTCCTTGGCAGGAACGCCGATCGACAGTACGGGCGGCAGCGAGCCATAGCCGGTGGCCGGGATCGTCTTCGAATAGGCATCCGCCGGATCATGGCGTGCGGCGACGCCGAAGACGGTCCAGGCGTCGTCGACCGTTAATGCGAAGACGGAGACGCAATCCAATGTCCGGCAGGCCGGCACGACGCCTGTGGTAGAAAAGGCGCCGACGCTCGGCTTGAGCCCGACGATATTGTTGAGCCCTGCGGGAATACGCCCCGAACCGGCAGTATCGGTGCCCAGCGCAAAGCTGACAATTCCTTGCGCGGTGGCAACCGCGGAGCCGGAGCTCGAGCCGCCGGGAACGAGGCGCGCATCGATGGCATTGCGTGGGATCGGGTAGGGAGACCGAACACCGACGAGGCCGGTCGCGAACTGGTCGAGATTGGTCTTGCCGATGACGAGCGCCCCGGCGTCTTTCAGCAAGCGGACCACCGTCGCGTCGTTTTCGGCGACATAGGCATAGTCAGGGCAGGCCGCCGTGGTTGGCATGCCGGCAACATCGATGTTGTCCTTGACCGCGAAGGGAACGCCCCACAGGGGTTTCGTGATGGGATCGAACGCGCCAAGCGCTTCCGCCTCAGCTGCCAGCTTGCTTCTATCCGCGAGATGAAGAAAGATCCCGGGGTCGTTGACCGCGGCAATGCGCGCAAAGACCTGATCGAAGATGTCAGCGACGGTGCCGCCGTCGGCGTAGAAGGCGTGCAGCGATGCGATGTCGAATGGCGGTCCCGCGGTCATGCTCTTTCCTCTTCCAGTATTTTCACCGGCCGATCCCATTGGATCAACACCACGCAGCCGGTATCGCTCCAGACCGAGTGCTCCGTGCCGGCGGCATTGACGATATAGCTACCGCGACCATAGTCACCAGCTTCGTCCGATTGCGTGCCCTCGAGCACGAGAATGGTCTCCAGCCCCTCGTGGCGGTGGCGCGGTACCGAGGCGCCGGCCTCGTATTTCAGCAGCGCTACGCCCGGCTGATCGCCCTCGAAGGGCCGGATCCAGTGGATCGTCACCTCTTCACGAAACGGAGAGAAAGTCAGGTCTTTCCAGCCGCCTAGCGTCAGAATCTCGCGTGTCGTCTCAGGCATGACCGATCACCTCCAATATGTCGTCCACATGTGCCGTCCATCCGACGATCGCGCCTTGGGCGCGGATCATGGCGATGGCGGCGTCCTTGAATTCTGGAAAATAGCTCTCCGTGGCCTCTTCTGCGAGAAGGCACTCATATCCGCGATCATTGGCTTCGCGCATCGTCGTCTGCACGCAGACTTCCGTCGTGACGCCTGCGAACACCAGCTGCGTGATGCCTTTTTCCTTCAGAACGTCGCCAAGTTCGGTGGCGTAGAAGGCGCCTTTCCCGGGTTTCTCGATGACGGTCTCGCCATCGATGGGCGCAAGTTCAGGCAAAATCGCCGTGCCCGGCTCGCCCGCGATGAGGATCCGCCCCATCGGTCCATCGTCGCCGATGCGCAGGCTCGGCTTGCCGCGGTTGCGCTTGGCGGGCGGAAGATCGGAGAGGTCGGGCTTGTGGCATTCCATCGTGTGGATGACAGGCAATCCCGCGTCGCGAAACCCCTGAATCAACCGCTTGACGTCGGGCACGATCTTCGTGATGCGCCCGACATCGTTGCCGAGACTGGCGCCGAAGCCACCGGGTTCGGCGAAGTCGCGCTGCATGTCGATGACGACGAGCGCCAGCTCACCTGGCTTCGCAGGGAAGGCGAAAGGTTGGGCTTTGATCTCCGTCATCAATGGTGTCCCGCCATGTGAGAGCCGATAACGGCAATGTCAGCTGCGAGCGCCGGCGTCTCGTAAACCAGCTTGCCTTCCGAGATGACCATGATCCGGTCGGACATCTCCAACAGCTCGTCGAGGTCTTCCGACAACAGCAAAACGGCGGCACCCGAATTGCGTGCCCGCATGATCCGCGCCCGGATCTCCGCCACCGCCGAGAAATCAAGCCCGAAGCATGGGTTGGAAACGATCAGCAGATCGACCTCGCCGGTGAGCTCGCGGGCCAGCACCGCCCGCTGCACATTCCCGCCCGAAAGGGCTGCGATCGGCGAGGACGACGATGCGGTCTTCACCTTGAAATCGGCGATCAGATCGGTGGCGCGTTTGCGCATCTTGCCCTTGCTGAGCCAGATCGCATCCTTGCCGTCGGCCTTGAGGTCGAAGGTGCGGAAGGCAAGGTTCTCGCTGACTGTCATCTTTGGCGCGCAGGCGTTCTGCAGCGGCTCCTCGGGAATGAAGCGCACGTTGTTGCGCCGCGTTTCCGGCCGCGTCGCGCCATAGGCGTCGCCATTGACCTCGACGGTGCCGGCATCCGTCGGCCTCTGGCCGGCGAGGATCTCCGTGAGTTCCTTCTGGCCGTTGCCCGAAATGCCGGCGATGCCGACGATCTCGCCGGAGCGCACCGTCAGGTTCTCGATCTCGATGGTTTTCAACCCCGACCGGTCCGGCGCCTTGACCTTTTCGACCTTGAGGACGGATTTCGCCGTCGAGGAGACTGGCACGCGGGTATCCAGCTCTGCCAGCTTCACGTCGCCGATCATCATCGAGGCCATGTCTGATGTGGAGAGTTCACCGACCTTTCCGCCGCCGACCAGCTTGCCGCGGCGCAGGATCGAGACGGCATCGGCGAACTTCGTCACCTCGTGGAACTTGTGCGAGATCATCAGCACGGTCAGTTCGCCGCGCTCGGTCATCCCGCGCACCAGCCCGAGCATCTCGTCGGCCTCGGCAGGCGTCAGCACCGAGGTCGGCTCGTCCAGCACCAGGAAGGAGCGGCCTAGATAGAGCTGCTTGACGATCTCCAGCTTCTGCTTCTCGCCGGCCGCCAGTTCGCTGACGGGCCGGTCGAGCGGAATCTTGAACGGCATGCGTTCCATGAGGGCGGCGAGATCCTTGCGCTCCCTGGCCCAGTTGATCACCGCCGGCACGACGGCGCGGCTGATCACGAGGTTTTCGGCCCCGGTCAGCGACGGCACCAGCGTGAAGTGCTGGTAAACCATGCCCAGCCCGTAGGCGGCGGCATCTCTCGGTGAGCCCACGGCGACTTCGCGGCCATCCACCGACAGCGAGCCCGATGTCTGGTGGTAGAAACCCATGATGCATTTCACCAGCGTCGACTTGCCGGCGCCGTTTTCGCCGAGCAGCGCGTGGAAGCTGCCCGCCGGGATGTCGACCGAGACATGGTCGAGCGCCGTGAAGCTGCCGAAGCGCATGGTCATGTCGAGAGTCTGGATGCCGACGGCCTTGCCGGCCTGTGGAAGAGGCGTGTCGCGGACTATGCTCACTTCAGGTCTCCTTTTCGACGATGATTGCCACGGGACCGCCGCCAGGCGGCCCCTGATGCTCGGCGCCACCCGAGACGTAGAGATCGGTCATTCCGAACACGCCTGACAGCACGCCGCCGACGAAGGCGCGGGCATGGCGCGTGCCGGATATGTCGGAATCGCCGAGCATGGTGTGCCGGTTGCCGCGCACCTGACCGCTCGGATCCGGCTCCGCCTTGGCCAGCACCGCCGCCAGCTTGCCTTCGGGCAGTCGCGCATAGGCTGCCGTGACTGACTGCACATCGATTGCGTCGCGCATGACGGCATGGTCGATCTGAAGCGGGCCGGACCACCTGGAACTCATGCCGAGCACGACGATCTCGTGATCCAGCAACTCGATGCCGGCCGACGCCGAAGCGCAGCGCGAATAAAGTTCGTGTCGCGTGCCGATATCGCCATCGGTGATCTCGTCCGCATCGACCTCGCCAAGCGCGACCGCCACGCCAAGCGCAGACGCGCCGCGTGAAAGCCCCATGGATTTCAGCGTGTCACGCGTGGCAACGGTCTTCCCTGTTGCTTCGACCCTGGCGATCCGCTGCGTGGTCAGAAGCGGGCACTTGATCTGCACGAAATGCACGTCCGCCATATCCTCGATCCCGGCATCCCGGATTGCGGCCTTCACGGCATCGGCCACCATCAGCACTTGTGCACGGTGCCCAAGATCATGCGAGGGCAGGGCAGGTGTGCGCGCCGCCCCGATCGCCAGCGCCCGCGTCGCCGGTGCGTCGGTCTCCTCGCGGGCAAACACCGTCCAGTGCGGCGACAGCGCTCCTTCGGTGCCGCCGGACATGACGATCGACACGCCCTCGACACCGTGTTGGTGAAACAGCGTCTCAAAGCTCGATGTCGCGTAGCCACGAGTGAAATCGTTGACGCAGCCATTGCCCTCGGTCTCGCCGAGGATGGCGACCACATTATCCGGGTTCAAGCCGGCAGCAAACAGCGCCTCGACGCCGGAGACATCATCCGGCCCGTCGGCCGGCACGCGAAAGACTTGGGCACGCATCGATGGCATCAGACGAGCGCCTCGATCAAAGCCGTGGAATTGGATACCGAGCCGAACACGCCGCCCTGCATCTTCACCATGTGGATGGCGGCGAGGTGGTTGTTGTAATCGGTGGCGCCGCAGCAATCCTCGAGCAACAGGCATTCGAAGCCGCGATCATTGGCCTCGCGCATGGTGGTGGAGACGCAGACGTCGGTGGTGATGCCGGTGAGGACGATGTTTTCGATGCGCTTCTGGTTGAGGATCAGTTCCAGATCCGTGGCGCAGAACGAGCCCTTGCCCGGCTTGTCGATGATCACTTCGCCCTCAAGAGGATAGAGTTCGGGAATGATGTCCCAGCCCGGCTCTCCACGCACGAGGATGAGGCCGCAAGGCCCGGCATCGCCGATGCCGGCGCCGATCCGCTGCGAGCGCCAGCGCTTGTTGGCCGGCAGGTCGGCGAGGTCGGGCCGGTGGCCTTCGCGGGTGTGGATGATGTGGTATCCCTTGGCGCGCATCGCCGTCAGCACCGACTTGATCGGCTCGATCGGCGCCTGCACCAGAGCGAGGTCGTAGCCCATGTGATCGACATAGCCGCCCTTGCCGCAGAAGTCGGTCTGCATGTCGATGATGATGAGCGCGGTATTGTCGGGCCTTAGCGCCCCGTTATAGGGCCAGGGGTAGGGATCGGCCTTGACGTAATGCTCTTTTGCCTCGGTCATCATGTCCATCGTCCGTCTCCTCTATTCGCCCGCAAGCTTGAATGTTTCGCCATAGCGCCTCGCCGGCTTGTCGAAGCCGCAGGAGGTGCCGTCGGTGATCTTGATGTCCGCCTCCCAAGGCAGCTTGTACTGGCCAGCGATCAGGTCGTGCATGTAGCTGTAGGGCGCGTCGCCCGCGCCGCCCTCGACAGCGACATAGCCGCGATGGCCGAACTGGTAGATGTTGTTCTCGACGCCCCAGCCGAGCCGTGCCTCGCGCACCAGATCGGGCCTAACTTCGGCGGTGATGATCTCGTTGACCCGGCCAGACGTCCCGTGGGCGATAGTCGAGCCGTCGAAATTGCAGATCATGCCTTCGCCCATGCTGTCGAAGGTGCCATCAGAGCCGCACATGCACACGCTCGCCGTAACCATGAGGTTGCAGAAGGCGTTGGACTGGTTGGTGAATTTCCAGCTTTCGCGGATCGGCGCGGTATAGCCCGCCGTGCGGATCATGATCTCGGCGCCCTTGTAGGCGCACTCGCGCGCCATCTCCGGGAACATGCCGTCATGGCAGATGATCAGCGCCAGCTTGGCGCCCTTGGGGCCATCGATGACGGGAATGCCGAGATTGCCCGGCTCCCATGGCTCGACCGGCACCCAGGGGTGCATCTTGCGGTAATAGAGCTTCAGCTCGCCCGTATCGTCGATGACGATGCCTGAATTGTAGGGCATGCCGCCGGGATTGAATTCCATGATCGAGAAGCAGCCCCAGATCTTGTTGTCCAGGCACGCCTTCTTGAACGCCGCGACCTCGGGCCCATCCATCCGGCACATGATGTCAGGGTTGATATCCATCGACAGCCCGTGCAGCGCATATTCGGGGAAGACGACCAGATCCATGCCCGGCTGATTGCGCCGCGCTTTGCCGACGAGATCGACTATGAGCTGCGTCTGCCGCGCCAGATCATCCTTGGTGACAGTCACGGGGAGTTGCAACTGCACAAGGCCGATGCCGACGCCGTGTTCGGATTTGTTGAGGCCGCCGAGACCGTTCATGGCTAAATCCCTATTTCAAAACAGAATTACTTGGTGAGTGACTTATTTCGTGAGTGACAGGGCCCCCGGCGCACCCGCAAGCGAGCGGGTCGGCGAGGAGGTGGCGATCAAGATGGCGAGCGTCAGCACGTAGGGCGCTGCGTAGAACAGGTAGTACCCTTGCGTGACGCCGACCGATTGCAGGGCAGGGCCAAGCGCGCCCGCACCGCCGAAGAGCAGCGCGGCCAGGAAGCAGCCGATCGGGTTCCAGCGCGCGAAGATGACCAGCGCCACCGCCATCAGCCCCTGGCCGGATGAGATACCCTCGTTCCACGACCCCGGGTAGTAGAGCGAGAGATAGGCCCCGCCGACCGCGGCGAGCGACCCGCCCGCCGCTGTCGCGAGCAGGCGAACGCGATCCGGATCGATGCCCATGGCGCGCGCCGCATCCGTGCTGTCGCCGACGACGCGCAGGATCAGCCCGACGCGGGTATTCTTGAACGCCCACCACAGCGCTACCGCCAGCAGCGCGCCGATGACGAAGAGCACATTGATGTTCAACGCCGCCTGCACCTGCGGCAGGCTCGACCAGCCGCCGAGCGGGATCGAGGGCAGATGCGGTGCCACCGGCTTGATGAAGGGCTTGCCGAGGAAGAAGGCCATGCCGAGGCCGAACTGCATCATGGCGATGCCGATCGCGATATCATTGACCTTCGGCCACTTGCAGATCCAGCCGTGCACGAGGCCGAAGACGGCGCCCGTCGCCATCGCCGCGAGCACGCCGAGCCAGGCCGAGCCGCTCATGACGGCAACCGCGTAGGCCGTCATCGCGCCGAACACCAGCGTTCCCTCGAGCCCGAGATTGATGCGCCCGGATCGCTCGGTGATCGTCTCCCCGAGGCTGACGAAGATGAAGGGTGTGGAGACACGGATGGCGCCGGCGAGGATCGCCAGCGGTACACCCCATATGCCGATACCGGTCTCGTCCATCACGGGTTCCTCTTCCAAAGGTCGGGGTTGAAGATCTTGAAGCGGCCGTAGAAGGTCTCGAACAGCAGGATGACGACGAACAGCGTCCCCTGCAGCACCAGCACGGTCGCATCCGGCAGGCCCATGCGCCGCTGGATCAACCCGCCCGAGGCATCGATGCCGCCGAGAAGGATGGCGACGGGAATGATCGCCAGCGGATTGTGTCGCGCCAGGAAGGCAACGAGGATGCCGGTATAGCCGTAGCCGGCCGCGATCGAGGCATTGGCGCTGCCCTGGACGGCGGCGACTTCGATCATGCCGGCAAGCCCGGCGAAGCTGCCGGCGATACCAGTGAAGCCGACGATCAGTCGCCCCACCGGCAATCCCTGGATCTGCGCGGCGCGCACATTGCCGCCAGCGATGCGGGCCGCGAAGCCGTAGCTCGTCACCTCGATCAGGATCCAGGAGACAATGCAGGCAACGATACCGATCACCAGACCCCAGTGCACGTCCATGCCCGGTATCTTGCCCATCATGTATTCCGCCGGCAGCGGCGCGGTGGAAGGCTTGTTGAGGCTGGCCGGATCGCGCAGCGGCCCCTCGACGAACTGGTTCATCAGCGCGATCGCGATATAGGCAAGCAGCAGCGAGGAGATCGTCTCGTTCACCCCGCGATAGTGGCGCAGGAGGCCGGCGAAGCCGATCCAGATGCCACCGACCACCATGGCCGCCGCCGCCATCAGAAGCAGCACCAGGATGGCGGGCAGGGTGCCGATGAAGGGAAGGGCGATTGCTGCGGCAGCCACGCCGCCAAGCACCACCGCTCCCTCGCCGCCGATGATGGTCAGCCCGAGCCGCGCCGGCAGCGCCACGCAGAGCGCCGTCAGAAGCAGCGGCGCGGAACGGCTAAGGCTGTTCTGCACCGAAAACCAGCTGCCGAAGCCACCGGTATACATGAGCTGGAAAAGGACGGCCGGCGATTTGCCGACCGCCATGATGAAGAGCGAGAAAAGCGCCAGACCGACCAGGATCGCGCCGAGGCTGATGACGACGGGTTCTGCCCGCCGCGCCAGCCATTCCAGCAACGGCCCCAGGACGGACCGCGCCGGCGTATCGGAGATTGCGGGCGATAGGGATGGAGTGTTCGCCTCGATTGTCATGACGCTTCTCCCTCTGGCTTAAGCCGTGGATCCGACGACGCCCTCGACCAGATAGTCCATGCTCTCGAGCTCGATCGCGTCCTCGCCGAGCGCCTTGTCGGCGGCGACGATGATGTTGCCCTTGTTGTCCTTCATCGGTCCCTTGAAGACCGAGAACTTGCCGCTCATGATCGCGGCATGGACGGCCTCGAACTTGGTGCGGGCTTCAGCCGATACGGCCGGTCCGAGCGGGCTCATCTTGACGAAGCCATCCTTCAGGCCGCCGCGCACGAAATTGCCGAGCTTATCGCCGGCCTGCGCCTTCTTGACGAAATCGGTGTAGACGTTGCCCCAGGCCCATTCCGCGCCGGTGAGGTACTTCTCGGGCGCCAGCGGGCTCTGGTTGGCGTGGTAGCCGCAGACGAAGGCGCCGCGACCGGCCGCGGTCTCGACCACGACCTTCGGGCTGTCCACATGGCAGGTGATGACGTCGGCGCCCTGGTCGACCAGCGCGTTGGTGGCTTCCGCTTCCTTGACGGCCAGCGACCATTCGCCGGTGAAGATCACCTGGCAGGTGATGGCGGGATCGACCGAGCGGGCACCGAGCAGGAAGGAGTTGATGTTCTGCAGCACCTGCGGGATCGGCTTGGCGGCGACGAAGCCGATCTTCTTGCTCTTCGAGGCGTAACCAGCCGCGATGCCGTTCAGATACTGGCCCTGGCCGATATAGCCGAAATAGGAGCCGGTATTCATGGGGTTTTTGCCCTCCTGCCAGAGGCCGCCGCAATGGCGGAACTGGATGTCGGGATATTTCGCGGCCATGGCCAGCATGTGGGGGTCGAAATAGCCGAACGAGGTCGGGAACAGCAGGGTCGCGCCATCGAGATTGATCATCGACTCCATCGTCTTCTGGACATCGACGGTTTCAGGCACATTTTCTTCTTCGACGACGGTGATGCCAGGCATTGCCTTGACGGCTGCGGCACCTTCGGCATGCGCCTGGTTATAGCCGTAGTCGTCCTTGGGGCCGACATAGATGAAGCCGACAGTCAGCGCCGTCTGGGCGAAGGCGCGGCTCGGGAGCAAGCCAGGCATAAGAGCGAGTGCGCCGGCTGCGGAAGCCTGAAGGAAATGGCGGCGATTCATGGAAAGGAGTTTGGTCATCGGAATGCTCCTTGCGGCCAGGGCCGGTTCGAAAAACGTTACGAAAAAGTGTATGCAATGGCTGTGCCAAACTTTATCTATTTGTTTTATCTATATAAAAATCACGCCAGGCAGCCGAAAGGATAAAGTGTATGCAGATTTGTGCTGCATATGCTGAAAAAATATTCACGGATTACTTTTAGGGCGATCACCCGATCGATAACGCAAGAATATCTTGGTTATCTTTATAAGGAAGCGGGCGTAAAACACGAAAAAACATAAAATATTTGACTTTTTTTCGGGTCGCGTACATCTGTATGCAATCAGGAAGGCAGATGAAATTGTGAAGCAAATCAGGCGTCGAGAAGTGATCAGGGCAGGGACGACCGTAGAGCAGATGGTGCGTGCCATCGCTGACATGATCGTGACCGGTGTGCTGTCGCCGGGTGAGCGCCTCGACGAGATATCGCTCGCAGCCCGGTTCGATGTTTCGCGCACGCCTGTACGCGAAGCCTTGCGCGAACTGGGCGCCATGGGGCTGGTGGAGCGCGAGCCGAACCGCAGCGCCGTCGTTGCCAACGTCACCGAGAGCTACCTTCATTCCATGTTCGAAGCGATGTCTGAGCTGGAGGCGATCTGTGCGCGGCTGGCCGCGGAACGGATGACCGTCGATGAGCGACGGACGCTCGAGCTCGAGCACCGCGCATCGGCCAAGCTCGTGCACGCCGGTGCCGACGAGGACTACGCCGCCCACAACACGGAATTTCACAGCCAGCTCTATCGTGGAGCCCACAACGATCACATCTACGAACTGGTGACACAGACCCGCGCGCGGCTCGCTCCATTTCGGCGCGCGCAGTTTAGATTGCCTGGACGATTGGCCAAATCTTACGATGAGCACGACGTTATCGTGACCGCGATTATGCGGGGCGATACCGTCGCAGCGAGCCAGGCGGCATATGCTCACGTCGCGATTGTGAGCGACGCAAGTATTGTTTTTGCCACAGCGAAGAGCATTCGATAACTACGTTCGATGCTCGAACGCGTTCCTCATATACTTTAGATTTTGGTGATGTATTGTCACTTGGTGCGATACGCTAGTCGCGCATGTCTATCAGTTGCATGCAGTTGCCTAAAATTCTTTCGGTGGTTGGTTCCTGTCTAGTATTTCCTCATTCCTGGAAGAACAGACAGAGCTCAATGTGAAAAGGTGCCAGTATGGTAAGCCTAAAAAAGCTTACTCTTTCCGGAATGGCTGCTCTTTGTAACAAGGTGTTGAAGAGCACGTCGACCCAGACTCTGTTGTTCAATTCGATAAGACTGAACCGATCGGAGGTTTCCCAGGCGCTGGAGAACGAGGAAGCACGGTTTCTCGGCTATTGTTTCTCCCGAAGAGATTACGCCAGATCACAGATATTGCAGGATTTATGGGTATGTTTCGAGCTCGGCGAGAAACGGGACGGGTTCTTTGTGGAGTTCGGAGCCACAAACGGGCTGAAGAACAGCAATACGTGGCTCCTCGAGACGAAATTCGGCTGGAAGGGCATTCTGGCTGAGCCCAATCCAATCTGGCACGACGAGCTGTTCGCCAACAGGCGCGCGAGTATCGAGCGCATGTGCGTCTCATCGACGTCAGGCGATGTCGTGACGTTTGTTGCGACCGACACGTCCGATCCGGAACTGAGCGCCATTGCCAGCTTCTCCGACGGCGATCATTTTGCCGCCGTGCGCAGCAAAGGCCGGCGCATTCAGGTCGAGACGATTTCCCTGGACGATCTGCTCGACAAGTATGATGCGCCACCGGTGATCGACTACATGTCGATCGATACGGAAGGAAGCGAACTGGCAATCCTGCAGGCGTTCAGCTTTAATCGCAAAATCAAACTGCTGTCGGTCGAGAATAATCCGAAGACCGAACCGGAAATCGATGCGCTGCTTCGGCGCAAGGGATACGTCAGGGTCTTTCGTCAGTTCTCACAATGGGACGGCTGGTACGTGTCGGAAGAGCTGAGGGTCAATCAGAAGCGAGAGATCATCGCGCCGGCGGCATAAACAGCGTATCGTCAGTTACGATCTGCGGATATGATTATGTTCCATAATCTATCTTATCCGATCTTTGTGTGTAGCCGGGTACATTCTATTTCCAAGTGCGACATGCCAATGATTTCAACGGCTTCACTTTGGAGATTTTGGCATGTCCCGATGCTATACGCAGCTTGCTCTCGCCG
>NZ_LXKO01000009.1:0-150023 GCF_001692185.1 Rhizobium sp. AC44/96 | reverse complement strand
ACGCACTCGCAATCATCCTCCAAACAGTCACCCCGCAGGAGTGTCAAAACCACTTCAGCGAGGCTGGATATGAACGGACTTAAAACAATCCCGCTCTAGGATCTTCGAAAAAAGGGGCGCAACACGCGCGACAATGAAACCCGTTTCGAAAGGCGCCATTTCGTTTGAATTGCACCTATGTTGCAGCTATCAATCTAGGCTATGCATTCGCTCGACGCCCAACAACGCCTCTTTACGACAAATCTGCTGTCGACCGGCCGCCAATGGCGCCGGGCGGTGGATATGGTCTTGAGTTCTCATGGCATTTCAGAAGCCTCGGCAACGCCGCTTCTGTGGATTGGCCGCCTTGGCGATGGCGTTCGACAGGTGGTGCTCGCCAGCCATGTCGGTATCGAGGGCCCCTCGCTTGTGCGGCTGCTCGACCAGCTGGAGTCCCTTGGCTTGGTTGTGCGCAAGGACGATCCGACGGATCGGCGCGCAAAGGGCCTATGGTTGACGACGGAAGGTGTCGCGCTGGCGGCTCGCATGGAGCGAATTCTCGACGATTTGCGCTCGAGAATATTGCGCGACGTCGATGAGGCCGATCTCGAAGCGGCAGTGCGCGTCCTTCAGGCATTCGACAACATCGATGTTTCCGAGCCAGCGCTTGCCGGCGACGAGCCCGGGGATGTGCGCTAGGCACAAGCGGAGACCGTCGCCCGCTCGGCCGCAATTCTGTTGCACGCTCTTCCGTACGTGCTAGATTTCGTCGAAACATGGCAAGCGTCTGTGTTGGTTGCATTTTTTGGCTCTGTCTGGCGGGTAGGGCGAATGAAGACTGCGAGTGCCTCATCAACAATCCACTACGGTGTCGAGCCGGGATTGCGCTTTGCGCTCCTGCTCGACGGACACGGCGGATGCCGACAGCTCGATATGGCAGGCGTTTGTGCCTGGAAGCCGGAAGACGGCGTGCTCTGGCTTCACTTCGAGAGGGATCATCCCGCGGCGGCGGAGTGGGTGGAGCGGCAGGGTGGCCTTGATCCCTTCGTGACCGAAGCGCTGCTTGAGGAAGAGACGCGGCCGCGCGTCGAGCCGGTCGATGACGGCTTGCTCATCATCCTGCGCGGCGTCTGCGCCACGGCACCGGAAGAAGTAGAGAATGGCAACCGAGAGATCGATCTTGTGCCGCTCCACCTATGGTCGGACTTCAACAGGCTGATTTCGCTGCGCGACAGCGGCCACTACATCATGGCCCTTCGCGACATTCGCCTGGCGTTGGAGAAAGGCAAGGGGCCGCAACGCACCGGCGACCTGCTGGCGCTGATCGGCGATAAGCTCGTGCGCGACCTTGAGCCGGTGCTGGATGGCATGGACGAAGAGGTCGACGAACTCGATGAAATGATCTTCCATGGCGATGCGAGTGAAGTCCGGGAGCGGCTGAAGCTCCTTCGCCGGCGCTCCGTGCAGCTTCGCCGCTATCTTGCGCCGCAACGCGATGCCCTGAATAGGATCGAGCACGACGATGCGCCCTGGCTGCTTGAACGAGACAAGCTGCGGCTTCGCGAGGTCATCGACAAGCTCATGCGCTTCATCGAGTATCTCGACGCGATCCGGGACCGGACAGGCATCCTGCACGACGACCTTTCGACCGTGATCAGCGAGCGGATTGCCCGCAACTCCAACCGACTGGCTGCGCTGGCGGCCCTGCTGCTGCCGCCGAGCGTCGTGGCGGGCTTGTTCGGGATGAATGTCGGCGGCATCCCCGGCGTCAACGATACCTGGGCCTTTGTGATCATTGTTGCCTTCGTGACGATCACGTCGATCGCGACCTTGTGGGCGCTACGCCGAATTGGCTGGTTGTAGGGAGATGCGATTCGCGGTTTGTTGCGTGTACTGTCACACGAAGATTTGACGAGCGCTGCGTTGCCTCATTTCTTGACAAGGGAATTCTCCCGGAAATATTTCTGTTGCGGATGTCACACGTCATCCGCGCGAAATATAAGGGTTCAGGTTCGGCATGATCGACACTCGCTTCTCGACAGCTCTGCAGATCGTCATCAGCGTTGCCGTGAATGAAGAAGCCGATCTTCGAACCACGAGCCAGTCGCTCGCGCAGGGGCTCGATACAAGCTCAAGCTTTGTCCGCAAGTTGCTGCTGCCGCTCAATGAAAGCGGCATTCTGGCGACATCGGCGGGTGGCAAGGGCGGTATTCGTCTGGCGCGTCCGCGAGACCAGATCCTGCTCAGCCAGATCTATGCTGCGGTAACCGGCGACAAGAGAATCTGGGCGACTCGCCACGACATTCCCCATGAAGGACTTGTGGGCGAAAACATCGGCGATCTCTCCGAGTTTCTTTGCGACCGGGCTGAAAAGGCGGTCGTGGACATGCTTGGTTCGGTGACGATTCAAGACAGCGTCTCTGAACTGCGCCGGCTTGAGGCGCAAAAAGCAGCTCTTCAGGGTACGACGGAAACAGGCCTCAATAGCAGCCGTCACGCTGCGGAATAAAACTCACCGACAAAAAAGAGGCGGCCAGGCAGGGAACCCGGACCACCTCTCCTAACTGATCGGAGGTCAATCTGATCAGAAACGATATGGAGCGCCGCAAATTCTCCTCGACCACTGTGGTCGTCGAGGAAAGATAGAATGCGGCGCTGCCGCTTCTTAGAACGCGCGCTGCAGGCGGAAGAAGCCGGTCGTTACATCGTCGCCGTTGTCCGGCTCGAAGTAGTTGACGGTTGCCTTGGCGTAGAGGTTGTCAACGATCTGGTAGTCAAGCGTTACGCCGACCTTCCATGCGTCGTTGCTGTCATCGAAATCACCGGTTGCCGTGTCGATACCGTAGTTGCCGTAGTACTGAACACCGGGGGTGATCTTGAACTTGTCGGTCGCCTTGATGGCGTATTCAGCAGCGAGAACCCATTCCGCCTTCTGGTAGTAGGAGTTCGGGCCAGACGAATAGATGCCTGCGAGGCCGAGCGTGCCCGGGCCAACCGCAACGGTACCCATGGCGCGAACTGCGCCTTCTTCGTTGTCGGTGTCGTAGCCAGCCGTGATCTGGTAGGTGAAGATACCAGCCTTGCCGCCGAGACCAACAGCTACGCCGATATTGTTGGGGGTTTCGCCAGCACCGAAGTAGCCGTCTTCCAGTTCGTCAACGCTGATACCAGCGTAGAAATCGCTGGCTTCGTACTGATAACGGAACGAGTTGTGCAGAGTAACCTTGCTGCCGATGTCATCCGTTTCGCCCGAGAGGCCGTCGTCCCACCAGCTGTAGAACAGACCAGCGCGGAAGCCGGCGACGTCGATGTAAGCGGAGTCGAGCACAGCGGCCTGCGACGAAGCGTTGTCCGCATTGGTCTGCAGGACGATAACGCCGGTGAGCGGGCCATACTCAGTGTCGCTCTTGGCGGTGAACTGGACCTGACCGCGGGTGTACATATCCCAGTCAGAGTCGTTGGCAACAGAGGTGCCGTTGCCGTTGGTCGCGCTGGCATTCGGGCCACCGTTGACCTGGGTACGGATGTAACCGCTGATCTTCAGGCAGGTTTCCGTGCCCGGGATGTAGAAGTAGCCGGTGCCGTAGGCGTCGCATACGCGGACGTATTCAACAGCTTCCGGTTCAGCGGCGACGATGGCGTCGGCAGCCTGGGCGCCCGATACGGCGGCCAGAGCCGCTGCCGAGCTGATGAGCATCATTCTAATAGTCATAGTTGAGTCCAATCTAATGTGGATTGGGCACAGGTCATCATTGCCGTAAACGGCCCTACCTACCCCAATTGTCAAACAAGCCCTCACGGGGACGTGATGTCTCCGCGCCGCCAAATTACATTTCCGAATAAATGTATCAATTATAGATACAGTCATAATTTGTTTTTTATTGCAGAGCAAAAACATCTGTTGCAGAAAGGCAACGGTGGCGTTCGACGCAATTCAGCCACGGTAGAAAACTGCTATTGGTCAATGACTTATAGCAGTTGTGTTTATCCGAGTAACAATGTTGCAGCGCAGCATTTTGCCTTCGGATGTCCGTTCCTTTGGTCAGTGAAGGCGGTCGCAGCGATCAGGATGCGACGCGTATTGCCTCCCCCACGGCTGCCGTCAGTGCGCGAATAATCGGGTCGGATCTGTTCAGAGACAGGCTGCCGTCCGCATCGACGATCCGGCCTAGCAATGCATGGATGCCTTCGCTGAAAAGGCGGCTTGCCTCCGCAGCTTCGAGACTTGCGAGCGTCGTCAGACCGACGACGCGAACGCCGTGAATGTCGACGACTTGATCCGGTTCCGTGACCGAGCAGTTGCCGCCGTCAGCGGCGGTCAGGTCGATTACAATCGTGCCCGGCGCAAGGCTGGACAATGCTTCTTCGTCGATTAGGATCGGGGGGCGCGCGCCCGGCAGGGTGGCGCCTGTGACGATCAATTGCTTGTCGATGAGTTGCGGCGTGATTCGGCGGCGTAGCGCGCTCATGTCTGCCGGGGACGGATTTGCCGAGAGGCCGATGCCGCCGAGAAGAAGTTTCGCGCCCAGCTTCTCGATCCTGTCTTGCGCGTCGTCGGAGAAGGCGATTGCATGCGTCATCGCGCCGAGGCGACGTGCGGTCGCAATCGCCTGCAGGCAAGACGTGTCGGCGCCAAGCGCCAGCATCTTGATGGGGCGCACAAAGCTGCCGTCGATCGTCAGCATCGATGGTGAGACGCCGAGCCGCCGCGCGGCTTCCAGAACCGCGGCGTGTCCACAGATGATCGCCTGCGTTGTCGAGACATCCATGCTGCCGGCATCCGGAAAGCCGGCAAGCCGTGAGAGGTTGAGCCGCGAAGGATGGCTCCTGCCTGCGTCGTCAGCCTCGATTGATCCGAGAAAGATGAGAATGGCGCGTTCGGGAGGCGCCCGGTCGATGTCCGGTTGGCGAACGGAGAGAATGATGTCGGACCGAGATCGAATGTCCTCGAACGAGGCCGGCTGTGCTCCGGCGGCGACATAGGCGTCATCGTCATGACCTGCGGCGATGCCGCAGCCACGTTCGAAGCGGATCGTCACGCGTGGGGAAAGACGGCGCACATCATCCGGCGTCAGCGCAACGCGACGCTCATCGGGAAAAGTCTCCCGAAGCAGTCCGATCTGGACGCGGATAGTGTTGTGCATTCATCGCTCTTCAAGAAGGTATTTCGGAGTGGTGCCGGAGCGATATAGGCGTTCTCCCCCATCGTTTTATGACAAATTTGTAATTATTTTCATCCCTCCGCGATATCTTTGCACAGGCGCTCAACTTTGGGTAAGTTACTGTTCGCGAAGACTTTCCGCCTGCTTGCATCAGGTAATTCTTGAATTGCGATCATGGCGAGAGATCAGGTTTTGCGTAAGCGCGTTTGGATGTAATGGTTTGTCCTGAAGCGCTTGGCTGCTGGAGGCATTTGTGAATTTCTATTCGGTTTATGATCAGGGATTTGTACGTGTAGCGGCATGTACGCCGAACTGCGAAATCGGGGATCCCGATTTCAACGCAGCCGCGACCTTGGAGCTTGCGCGGCAGGGGCATGCGCAGGGCGTCGCCCTCATGGTCTTTCCAGAGCTTGGCATTTCCGGCTATTCCATCGACGACCTGCTTGGCCAGGATGCACTGCTCAAGGCGGTCGAAGCCTCGCTTGCCGAGATCGTTCGGGCCAGCCGGGATCTGACGCCGGTGCTACTCGTCGGCGCGCCGCTGCATAGCGAGGGGCGGCTCTTCAACTGCGCCGTTGCCATCCATGCGGGACGCGTGCTCGGCGTCGTTCCGAAGATGTTTCCGCCAAATTACCGTGAGTTCTACGAAAAGCGGTGGTTTGCGTCCGGCCGCAGCGTGCGTGGCCAGCAGATCCGCGTCGCGGGCCAGGTCGTGCCGTTCGGCGTCGATGTGATTTTTGCAGCCGAAGACGTCGCTGATTTCGTGTTTCACATCGAGATCTGCGAGGACCTCTGGGCGCCTGCACCGCCGAGCGATTTCGGTGCGCTTGCGGGTGCACTGATCCTCACCAATCTTTCCGCGAGCAATATTACGGTTGGCAAGGCGGACACGCGCAAGCTGCTGTGCTCGGCGCAATCGGCGCGTAGCTGGTCGGCCTATGTCTATTCAGCGGCCGGTCCGGGCGAATCAACAACCGACCTTGCATGGGATGGCCAAGCCTGCATCTACGAACTCGGCAGCCTGCTTGCGGAAACAGAGCGGTTTCCGACGACATCGCAGATGTGCGTGGCGGATATCGATGTCGAGCGGTTGCGCCTCGAGCGGCTGCGGACCGGCACGTTCAACGATGCCGCCACGCTCAACCTCGGCCCGGATCGCGAGTTCCGGCGGGTCTCGTTCGCGTTCAAGAAGCCTGAAGGCGATATCGGGCTGAAGCGAGATGTCGCGCGCTTCCCGTTCGTGCCCGCAGACGAGGGGCGGCTCGATCAGGATTGCTACGAAACCTTCAACATTCAGGTGCAGGGCTTGATGAAGCGGCTGCGCTCGACCGGTATCAAGCGCCTTTGCCTCGGTATCTCGGGTGGTCTCGATTCGACCCATGCGCTGCTGGTTGCCGCGCGCGCTTATGATCAGCTCGGCTGGCCGCGTTCGGATATCCTTTGCTTCACGATGCCCGGTTTCGCCACGGGGGATGCCACCAAGTCGAATGCGTGGGCGCTGATGCGCAGCATGGGCGTGACCGCCGAGGAAGTGGATATACGTCCGCTGGCGCTGCAACTTCTCAAGGACCTGAAGCACCCGTTCACGGATGGCGAACCGGTCTATGACATCACGTTCGAGAACGTTCAGGCCGGCTTGCGGACGGATTTCCTGTTCCGCGCGGCCAACCAGCGTAACGCGCTGGTGCTCGGCACGGGCGATCTCTCCGAGATCGGGCTTGGTTGGTCGACCTACGGCGTCGGCGACCAGATGAGTCATTATAATGTCAACGCATCGATCCCGAAGACGCTTATTCAGCATCTGATCCGCTGGGTTATCCGCACCGGCGATTTCGATGCCGAGGCAAAAGCAACGCTCGAGCGCATTCTCGATACGCTGATTTCACCCGAGCTGGTTCCAGCCGACGAGAATGGCGTGATGCAAAGCACCGAGGATAAGATCGGACCCTACGACCTCCACGACTTCGCGCTGTATTACACGACGCGTTTCGGTCTTCGTCCGTCGAAGGTGGCCTTCCTTGCCTACAAGGCATGGCACGATGCCGGCGCCGGCGTCTGGCCGCCGCATTTTCCGGCCGACAAGCGCCGGAGCTTCGATCTGTCCACGATCAAGCATTGGATGGAAGTCTTTCTGTTCCGTTTCTTCACGATCAGTCAGTTCAAGCGCTCGGCCTCGCCGAACGGGCCGAAAGTTACATCGGGCGGCTCGCTTTCGCCGCGCGGAGACTGGCGTGCGCCATCGGATGGCAACGCGCGAATATGGCTGAAAGAACTGAAAGCCAATGTGCCTGATGTCAAAGACTGATGGACTGAGTTGACCACCTTTGCCTTGCCGGGGAGGACCGGTGCGGTAAATATGGGATGACGTGCAAACGCCCGGAGGTCTTCGTCATGAGAGATTGCCGTTCTGAAAATCTTCCGCGCTATGAAGTCTTCCAGGAATTCCCCGGTCGATGGGCGGTCATGGATACCATGACCTCACTGCCCGCTGCGACGGACGGACGCGATTTGGTCGGTCTGACAAAGCAGGATGCCGAGGATATTGCGAGAGAGTTGAACAGCAGCGATGCCCAGGGACTCGATCCGCTGATCTGATTTGTCCAGCTTGGGGCGGCTGGCGGCGCTACCTTTGTTCCCGTGCCGTCATGAGCTGCAAAGAACCGGTTCCCGTGACTATTGGACGTGGGCAAAGTTACTAAATTTATTGCCGAAGCAAGATCAAAAAATCCAAGTCCAGGCAAAACGTGGATATAAACTATATAAAAGATAGCTATTTGTTGTGCGTTCATCGTTTTGGCGTTATTTGCTGGTTAGGGGATGGAATACAGGGTGCGAGGCATAGAAAATGCTGACGAAAAAAGGGAAGTATGGGCTGAAGGCTCTGGTCGATCTGGCGCGGCTGGCGCCGGGCGAAACCGCCTTCATCAATGACGTTGCCGCACGCAACAATATTCCGAAGAAGTTTCTCGACACGATCCTGCTCGAGTTGCGCAATGTCGGTATCCTTCGCTCGAAGAAAGGACCCGGCGGCGGTTATTCGCTATCGCGTCCAGCAACCGAAATTCGCATCGGTCATGTCATCCGTACGCTCGACGGTCCGCTCGCGCCGATCCGCTGCGCCAGCCGCACCGCTTATGAGGCATGCGACGACTGTTCGGATCCCGAAACCTGTCAGGTGCGTCGCTCCATGACCGAGGTACGCGACGCGATTGCCGACATTCTAGACAACATGACGCTGGCTCAATTCGTGGCCTCCGGCGGCAAGCTCGACGATGCCCCGGAAGAACTGCCGATTTCAGCCGTCAGCTGAGCTGTTGCGGATTTCACTGAAATAGTGCCCTGCGATGCCCGAATAGAATTCGTTCACGGGCTGAGCCAGCCCGTGAATGCGGGCGTTTCGCCAGTGCCGATCGAGATTACGACCGATGCCGGCCGCGTCGTCCCCTGAAAGCGCGAACAATGCGTTGGCGGTTTCGAGTGCTGCCGAACTTGCGGTGATCTGGGCGGCGGACGCGGCGTAGAACGCGCTTTCGACGAGCTTCTGCGATGACGAGACCTGCGCGACATCGAGCTTTCGGCCCGCACTTTCCACGAGCGCGGCGGCTGCCTCTATCGTGACGACCAGTTTGCCGATCTCCGCAAGACGCGGCGATGCCGCCAGGTTTGCCAGGACCGCCCTGGCGATCCCAAGGCTGGTGCCGGCGTGCAGGAGAGCTGTGATTGCGTCGACAATCGAGGGGGAGGGTGTTGCGATGGCAGACGTTGCATCCGCGGTCACCAGAGTGCCATCAGCGATTATGGTGGCGCCGCCGTTCGTTCTCTGTCCCAAGCCGTCCCAGTCGTCGATGATGCGCAGGCCCTCGGCTTCCCGCGGCAGGTAGAGCACCAGATTCTGAATTTCGTTCTTGCTCGTTATTGCAAACCAGTCTGCGAAAAGCAGAGCGGGGGCCGGGGTGCTTCGACCAGCCAATCGATAACCGCCTCCTGCAGACGCCACGGCGTCCGGTTCGGCAAAGCATGCGCTGGCGAAGCGTTCGCCTGCCAGCGCGTGGGCGAAGAGGGAGGATCTCAATTCGTCATCGGCAAGAATACGGACCTGTTCTAGGACGCGGAAGTGCAGCTCAAGACACTCGGCGACCGACGAGTCGCCCTCCGCAATGATGGCGACGATTTCGCCGAGCAGGGCGTTGGAAACGTCGAGCCCTTCATGCTCGGGAGGGATGGTGATAGCCGTCAGGCCGGACTGGGAGAGCTGATCGAGCTCCGCATAGGGGAGAATGCGATTGATGTCGCGTTCACTCGCTTGTTGCGCGAATGCTGTCGCAAGCCTTCGGGCGATCGCGATCGCCTCTTCCTCGCTTTCAATTCTATGCGCCACCGGCCTTTGCCGGTTGTGAAACTGCGAAACGGTTCCCATCGGCAACCTCTCTGTTCCCAGCAGTCTGAGGGATCACATTTCTGAAGATAAGGTGCGTTTTTCTACAAGTAGGCATGGTATTGAAATTTTCTTATCCGCTTGATTGTCGCCGCAAGCCCGGTAGTTATGGCGTCGCGTCTCGGTGAAACCTTGGCGGGCGTCATCCTGAAAATCAGGTCGTCAAATTCCTATGCAGTGAGAGGTCTTACATGACACCGAACGGCCGCACACGGCTTACACTTGATCCCGGTGACATGCCGATCTACGCGATCGGTGACATCCACGGCAGGCATGATCTGCTGCAACAGGCCGAGCGAGCGATCGTCGATGACGCTGCAATGCTGCCGGGTCGCAAGCTGATCATCACACTCGGCGACTATATCGATCGGGGGCCGTCCTCCGCTCAGGTCATCTCGCATCTGATGACCTCGCCGCCTGAGAATTTCGATCGCATCTGCCTGACGGGAAACCACGAAACCACCATGCTCGATTACCTCGACGGGCTGATTTCATTTTCCGACTGGATGCCGATGGGCTCCGATGCGCTGCTGAGATCCTACGGGCTTGATCCCGAGCAGTTGCCGCGGATTTTTCCGACGGCCGCCAAGCTGGATGACTTTATCCGGCAATCCATACCGACGTCGCATATCGAGTTCCTGCGATCGCTGCCGATCCTGATCGACACGCCCGATATCCTGTTCGTCCATGCCGGGATCGATCCGGCACGGCCACTTGAAGACCAGGACGACGAGGACCTGGTCTTCATTCGCCAGCGCTTTATCAACAGCGCGCTACCCTTGCCGAAGCTGGTCGTGCACGGACATACGCCGGTCGAACAGCCCGATGTGCGGGCAAGCCGTCTCAACATCGACACCGGCGCCTACAAGAGCGACCGCCTCACGGTCGCTCGTCTGTGGCGTGGACGAGTGCACCTGTTCTCGACCTGATCAGGCGCCGGCTTCAGCCGGCTGCCGGGGCTTCGGTGCTTCGTCGGTGTAGTAGCTCACATATTTCTGGCGGTAACGTTCCGCGCCGCCGAAGTTGGTGAACTTGCCGAGCTCGGTCATGTCAGTCTTGTTCAGGATCACACCCAGGATCTTGGATTTGATCTGCGGTTCCGCGTTGAGCAGGTCACGCACGACATTGGTCGGTGTCGCACCCCATTCGGTCACGAACAGGAAGCCATCGACCTGCGGCGCGAAGGCCTTGGCATCGATGACAGGCCCGAGCGGTGCAAGGTCGACGACGATGTAGTCGAACATCTTCCGCGCGTTCTCCATGAGATTGAACATGCCCTGCGAGGCCAGAAGTTCGCTGGTATGCATCAGGTGATCGTTCGGCAGAACCGGAAGGATCGCGAGCTTCGTCACCGGATCGACCTTGACCGCGCTCGCCCAAGGGACTTCGCCAAGAACAGCTTCGACGAGGCCGTGCTGCGGCGGCTTCTTGAGCATGCGTGTCAGGCCGGGGTTGCGAAGGTCGGCGTCTATCAGAAGCGTGCGCTTGCCGCTTGATGCCAGAAGGGCCGCGAAGTTCGCGGACGTGGTGGACTTGCCTTCGCCCGGCATTGCCGAGACCACGCCGATGACACGGTCGGACTTGCCCTGGAACATGACGTCGCTGGCAAGCTTGGCGTTACGCAGGGTCTCGGCAAAGACTGAACGAGGCGCTTCGAGCACGACGCGCATGATGCGTTCGAATGTTGCGTCGCTGTTATCGGGCTCGGGTGTGACGACCTTCGCCGGCGTTTGAGCGCGAGGCCGGAAGATCTTGTTCTCGCGTGGCCCCTTGGTGACCAGAGGCAGGTAACCGAGAAACTTGAGGCCAAGGATGGTGCGGACATCTCCCTCCACGCGGAAGAAGCGCTCGCGGAATTCCTGGAAGACGGTCAGGGCGCCGCCGGCCATCAATCCGAGGACGATCGCCAAGCCGAGCGTCATGGTCTTCTTCGGGCTGGACGGCGACACCGGTACGCCCGCCTCCGAGATGACGCGAGCCTTGGCGATGGGGAAGGACTGCTGCTGCGAGGCTTCCTCGTATTTTCCGAGGTAGGATTCGTAGAGCGTCTTCAATGCCGTTGCGCGTTGCTCGAGATCATTCAGCTGGACAAGCGACCGATCGGCCTCCGAATTCTTGCCCGTGAGGTGATCGATATTCTGGCGCAGCGATGCCTCGCGCGAACGGGCGACTTCAAACTCGTTGCGGTAGCTCGCGGTCAGCTGCTGAAGTTCCTGGTAGATCTGGTTGGTCAGATCCTGTTTCTCCGAGCGCAGTGCGACGGCTTGCGGGTGGTCCTCGCCGAAATTCGCGGTCACTTCCTGTTCGCGCTTGCTGACGGAAATGTAGCGTGTGCGGAGATCCTGAATCACGGTGTTGTCGGTCTGGCTGGACGAGATCGCGGCGTTCTTCACAGCACTATCCGGTCCAAGATCAACGATGGATTTGAACTGGTTGTAGCGCGCCGAAGTGCTGGCGGCATCGGCCTGGGCAACGATCAGCTGCTTGTTGAGGTCGGCAAGCTGCTGCTCCGACATCAGTTCACCATTGGCCGAGGTCAACCCGTTGTCTGACTTGAACTTCGCGACATCAAGGGCTGCCTGTTGCGACCGCTCCCTGAGGTCGGTCAGACGCTGCTGGAGCCAGACCGACGCGCTTTCGGTCGCGTCGAAATTGGCATTCAGCTGGTCGCTGAGATAGGCGGTTGCGTATGCCTTGGTGATGCGGGCCGCGAGCAGCCGGTCGGTCGAACGGAAGGAAACGGCGAGAACCGCGCTTCGGTTGACTCGCGATACGGTGACGGCGTCCTGAAGCAGGGATGCGGCCTTCTGGCGGCGGCCGTTGCGCTCGTCGTCCTCGTTGGCCGGTGGCTTGCCTGGCAGCAGCGCGCTCATGATCAGCTTCACGCCCGACTTCACGAGGGCAACCGGCGACTGCGGCGGATCAAGGAGCGTGTCGTTGTCCTGAAGCTTTTCGGCATCGACGACGCGAAGCGCGAGCTGGTTCGACTTCAGGATTTCGACGGCGCTGGCGATCTGCATGTCCACTTGCTGCGAATTCGCGATCGGTGGCTGATCCTGGGCATATTTGGTCATGCTGTCATCGAGCAGGATCTGTGTCATCGATGTGTATTGCGAGGTGGAGAAGAGCAGATAGACGACCGCAACGGCGACCATCGCTCCGACGCAAAGGGCGATCGACCCGGCGCGGCGTATCACGATGGCAATCAGGCGGTCGATGTCGATGAAGGAATCGCTGTCGTCGGCCGCTTTCGGCAGAGTGCTGTGCAAGGTCAGGTTCCGTTGGTTCATGGCTCTATCCTTTGCGGGAGCGGGCGCCATCGATGGCTGTGAGGTCGGCTTGCTGGCCAATCAGTTTGCGGAGCGGCGCAAGTGCGCGCTCAAGTCGTGCTGCGATCGGCATCCTCAGATGCGCGACGGCTGACGGGTTGCTCCATGCTGTACTGATCGCTCCTGAGATCGACCGGTCTTTGATATGCTGGACGAGGATCAGGAACGCATGTCCCCGGCGCAGGCTTCGTGTCCTGAATTCCTGCGCGGCCGAAGCCTCCGCATCCAGCGGGTAATTTCGAAGGAAGGTCTTATCGCCTTCGATCATGGCGTCGATGTGATGCAGGGCGAGAACCCGGGAAATCGAGCCCTCGCGGATATGGTAGTCATAGCCGGGGACGGGCTCGATCACGCATTGTGCGCCGAGCGCCATCGCGCCGGCGAAGAAGAGATAGTCTTCGCCGATCCTCAACGCCTCGTCGAAGCGAAGCGCATGGCTTTCGACGAAAGCTCGCTGAAAGATGGGCTTGAGATATCCGAAATTATGCGTCGTTTGAAACAGGGCGTTGGAGCGGATGAAGACGGGGAGGGTCAGCTCCGGTGTCCGCGACAGGTTATGTTCGGCGAACATCGTTTCCGGCGGCGTACCATCGGCCCTGACCACCCGAAGATTGTCGACCGCGATCTGGGCACCAGCGGCTTCGGCGCGCTTGATCATGCGCTGCAGCCTGTCCGGCTCTACCATGTCGTCCGAATCGAGGACGGCAAGCCATCGGCCGGTCGCTGCCGCGATCGCCGCGTTGCGGGCCGCGGATGGTCCGCCGTTGCGGGCAAGCGCCACCAGCCGGACATCGGCTGCCTGGTAGCTTTCCGCAACAGCTCTTGTCTCGTCGGTGGAGCAGTCATCAGCGACGATGACCTCGACCGAAACGCCGCGCTGGGCAAGCGCGCTGTCGATCGCCTTGGCAAGCGTCCCGGCGGCGTTATAGGCGGCGATGATGAAGCTGACGTCGGGCTGGGTTTGCGTCATGCAGCCTCCGCCGTTCCATATTGGCGGATCTCACGGACGCCGAGCAGGCCGCTGACGACGCCGGAATGCATGACGCCGCGAAGGGCATAGCGGTAGCGGGGAACCGCGGAAAAGACGCATCCCAGTGCCGCCGCATAGCAGAAACCGGCCTTGGCCAAGGCCAGTCCGACCGTCTTGATCCGCTTCAGACCCGGGCTCTTTTCCTGCAGTAACCGGCCGTGGGTCTGGCCGAAGCGGAAGCGGCGCTTGGCGAGCCATACCAGATCGGCGCGGTTTTCCGTGACGGGTTCATAGACATAGGCGTTCTCGGCATAGGCAATCATGCCGCCCTCGGCATGCATATGGCTGAAGAACTCCGTGTCCTCGCCGCCGGTTTTGCCAAGCGCGAGGTTGAAGCGGCGACCGGCCACGGTCGGTGAGGCGAGCCGCAGAAGGACATTGCAGGTGTAGCCCGTTCGAATTTCGCCGGCGACCCACACTGGTAGTGTCGAGTGGAAGTCTCCCTCGCGCATCCATGCGGGAGCAGTCTGGGAATAGACGCTGCGAACAGGGCCGAGCACGGCATCCGCCTTGGTCGCTTTCGCCGTTGCCAGCAGTTCGACCAGCCATTCCTCGCTGGCATCCTCGTCGTCATCTATGAAAGCAAGGAAGTCGCCGGTCGCATGATCCAGGCAGGCGTTGCGGGCGATCGAGATGTTCGAGGCCGGGCAATGAACATAGGCGATCTTGTGGGGCACGGTATGCCGCAGGGCATCGACGCGCGCCTGGGCGCTCGGGGTCTTGTCGTTGTCGGCAACGATGATCCGCAACGCGGCGCCTTCGGGAACGGCGAGAACGGCAAGCGAGAGCAGTGCTTCATGCAGCGAAGCGCGCCGGTAAGTGCAAATGCCGATATCGATCTGGATGGTTTTGGTCATGAGGACGCCTTTCGTCCGCGGAAACTCAGAAGCTCCATCCAGAAGCCGGCAGACCAGGCGAAGTGCATGACCATAGCGGAGACTGCGGCCAACGGGCCGTAGGGGTTGCGCTGCCCGACGGCCATCCAGAAGCCGTAGCCCACGCAGGCAACGGCCCAGAGGCTGAACGGAATGACGGCGGCCCAGTTCAGGACGGCAAGGAAGGCGCCAATGAACACCGGAACGACGAGAAGGGGTAGCAGCTGGCGCAGGCTCGGCATGCTGCCGTGCTTCAGAATGTTCTTCGCCCGGCCGCGGCCGTAACCGAGATACTGGCGAAACAGCGTGGCGACGCTGGAGCGCGGATAATAGATCATCCGTGTCTTGTCAGTCATCCAGATGCCGAAACCCGCCTTCTTCAGGCGGTAGTCCAGTTCCGCGTCCTCGTTGTGGCTGAACGTTTCGTCGTATCCGCCGACGGTATCAAAGGCGGCGATGCGCATCAGCGCGTGGTGGCCATGGTTGGTCCAGTGGCCCTTGGCACCCTCACGGTGTTTCGAGCCGCCGTTGCCGAGCTTGGAATTCTGCGCGAATGCGGTCGCCTTCTGGAATGTGCCGAAGCCGACCGTCTGCATTGCCACGACAACCGAGTCAGCTTGCGTTTCGACGGCTTCCTGGACGAGGCGGCGGCAATAGTCGGCGGGATAGTCGCCATGCGCGTCGATGCGGATCATGTAGTCGTAGTCGCGCCCGAAGGTGGCGACCGCCAGGTTGATGGCGGCGCTCTGGATTCGGCGCGGATTGTCCAGCAGGACGATGCGAGGATCGATTGCGCTCGTGCGCGCGACGATCTCGCGTGTCGCATCCTTGCTGCCGCCGTCGGCAACCACGATCTGCGCATTGAGATCATCGAGTTCGGTGCTCAGTTTGCCGAGCAGGGGCTCGATGTGTTTCTCTTCGTTCAGGCAAGGGATGATGATGAGGCTGGAGACGCTGCTACACACATCAGACTTCATGTTTGTCCACCCTTCTGGAGCTGCTGTTTCTGAAAGAATTGCACCGGCTTCGCCCCTCTCTGCGATGGCCGGAACAAGGCGGGAAAGGCTTGCGACGAGCGCTTCGCAATCGCTGCGGTCGGCAAGCCATGTCTTGCGGTCCTGGGCGGCGACGGCCTCGCTCAAGGCGTGATATCGCTCGCCGGTCATGGTCTCGAAGAGAGCCTGTAGGCCGGATGCGCTCGCTTCGGAAAGAGCAACGCCGATGTCTTTTGCGTGCAGGAAGCGTGCGGTCTGCGTGCCGTCCAAGGCAATCGGAACGGTGCCGTAAAGGCAGCCCTCGTAGAGCCGGTTCGGCAAGAGCCAGCTGGAGTTCAGACCTTCCTCGAAGAAGTCGATGGCCCAGGAAAAGTGGACGTCGTCGTAGATGGCCCGGAGATCTTCCGGGTTTCGATATGGCCCTTCGAAACGCAGATAGGGCTCGTCGCGCACGAAGCTGTCGAAGTCCTCGAACTCCGAATAGGCGGGGCGACCGCGCAACACGATTTCCACCCGTCCTTCCATGCGGCGGGAGAAATCCGCCAGCAGGGCAAGCGACTTGCGGCAGCGAAGCGCGCCGAACCAACCGATTTTCCAAGGCTGACCGGGTTGCTTGAGAGGCCGTACGATCGATGGTTCCGGCCCTGAGGCGTCGAGTGCTAGGACCTTGTTTTCGATCAGCAGGGTCTCCGCACGGACGCCTGAGTGAGGCGCGAAATAATTCTCGATGAACGCAGGAGAGCTGGTCATGATCAGTCTGGCATTTCGGCCGAAGAATGCCTCGGCCCGCCGCATCGCTTTGCCGGCGAAATCGCCGCGCGACAGCAGACGGTGGATGTCCAGGCACTCGTAGACGACAGGAACATCGCCGCCGAACAGGGTGTTGGCGCGATCGGCGATGGCAAGCGCTTCGAGATTTCGGCCGATGATGACGTCCGGCTTGCCGGTATTCTTGAGCAGGCTTTTCAACGCCGTCATGGCTTTCGCGACAGCGGCCATACGCTGGGCGAACCGCGCGTCGGCGGTGCGCCCGAGCTCGATCGGCGTCAGTCCGTGCACTTCGGCGAGGCGGTTTTCGCCGCGCCGAAAGCCGGCGAGCGTCACCTCGGCACCGCCCTCGCGCAGCATCAGCACCCGCCGCCGGACGGCCGGGTCAGCCAGATCGTGCACGAGATAGAGGACTTTGAGCATAGAGATGTCTTCTCCGTTGCGAGCCGGTGGCATCGTTTAGTTGAGCGTGCAGGCGATGGATTGGGGGAACTGGCACGGGGCTCCGGCGGCCGTATAGGCAAGTCGCTCGACTTCCAGCGTGGCCGGCTGCGTATAGGCAAAGCGGCCCATCCAGTTCGACAGCGTGTCCGTCCCCCAGAGGCTGAAGAAGATTTTCTGCGGGTTGGTCGGGATTTTCGACGGGTCGGTCACGTCCTGCACGAGCCTGCCGTTGAGATAGTAGCGCAAACGGCCGGGTTCCCAGACGAAGGCATAGTCGTTGAAACCTTCATCCGCCTTGCTGCCGACGGGGACGAGCTTCTCGTTTCCGCCCTTGGCCTTCACGTATTGATTGACCTGTACCTGACTGGTGTTCTTTCCGAGCACCTCGAAGTCGATCTCGTCGTGGTCCTTCTTGTCCGCCGGGCCGATGTAGGTGAAGAACGCGGAATTCAGGCCGGAGCCCGTGCCGGCCTTCATGCGTGCTTCATAGGTTCCGTAGCCGTATCGCTTGGTCGTCTGGATCTCGCCGCAGAGGTACTTGCGATCCTTCGACTGTCCTTCCGTGAAGGAAAGATGCAGGGAGCCGCCTTCGACTTTCACCTGGTTCTTCGACCAGGTGCAGTTCTGATGGGCACCGTTGTTCCAACCGTCGGAGACATACCAGGCGCTGCGGTCGAGCTTGTCGAAGTTTTCGACGAAGGAGCCGCCGGCTTGTTGGGCGACAGCCGACGAGGCTCCGAGAACGAGGACGCCGAGCAGGCCAAGAGTGGGGGAAAGTGTTCGCGCATGGGCGATTTTGGTCGTCATGTGTCACCTTCGCTGTGAAATGAATTCGGAAGAGATCGTCGCTGCCGTTGCAGGCGCTTCAGTCCGTTTTTTCGTGCGTCCGCCAGTCAGCGTCGCATAGAGGCGAGGCGCGATCGTTCGGCAGAGGTTGTTGGAAACCGCAAGAACCGGAAACAGCAACGCCAGCGAGCCCAGGAAGAACAGCGGATAGACGCTGACCCCTCCCTTGCCCCAGACGATCCAGAGAAAAAGCAGCAGGGGATAGTGCGCGCAGAAGATCCAGAAGCTGAGGCTTCCGGTTTTCGAGAGGCGCTGGCCGATCTGGGTTTTGATCAGCAACGCGGATAGCAGCCAGAAGCCGAGGGCGCCGACAATTGCCAGCGTGTTACGGAACAATTGTACCCAATCGGGCATCGATGGACCGGTCAGGTAGATGATCGTAGCAAGCAGCGCAGAGCTCGCAAGCAGAAGTGCCACGCCAACAGGCGCATAACGGTCAAGCGCCTTCAGATCGATCTTATACAGGCCGATGTAGATACCGAGGCTGAAGCTGAAGAGGATCGAGCGCTTGAGGACGATGTAGAGCGACAGTTCCGGAACGAGCGCCAGCACCAGCAGCACCGACAGCGTCAGCAACGGCACGCGGCGGATCAGCCAGGCGAGCAGCGGAGACAGCAGGATGCAGACGAACAGATCGCGCAGGAAGTAGAGCGGAACGTTGACCGGGAAGTCCTCCGTCGCAAAGAGCTGCGTCATCAGATCGCGTGCGGTTGCGTGCCATGGGTCCGGCACATAGCCGTTGCCCAGACCGAAACCGAGCGCCACGACGATTGCGAGAAAGAACGCGCTGTTCCACAGCAGAAACGGCAGCAGCACCGTCTGCGACTTGGTTCGCACGGTCTTCAGATAGCTGAAGCTCTCCAGCCCGCTGCGAAACAGCAGATAACCGGAGATTGCACTCAAACACGGCACACCGACACGGAAGAGCGCTTCCGTCAGAAACACCCTGAACCAGTCGAAAATCCCGTAAGTCCCGTTGAAAGCACTATTTGCTGCATCAAACGGTATATGAACAAACACGATGCCCGAAATGAGCACTATGCGCATCAAGTTGATCCGCGAGGAAACGTTTGCATCAACATTCACGTTATCAGTCACCCCTTTTGGGTCGCACCTCCCTCGCGACCGTTTCAATCAGAGCAGACCCGAGCCCGCAGGCGAGAAGCTAGGGCGGATTCGCGGAATAAAATATGGCACTGCAGCAAAAAGTGATCGTCGGCCCCGGTTTGAAACGTTTGCTACCTGCCGTTACGGAAGCTCTTTTGGCGCTCCAGCGAGCGTCGCGAGCCGCTGTCTATGTCAACGTCAGCAGTGCATTCAAGAAAATGGTTATATTCATTGGGTTAGCTGTTCGCCGCCGGCCGGCGAACACGAAAGTTTTTGTCGACTGGTGACGAATGTTACAATGTTAGAGACCTCGCAGACTGCTTTTTGTGGCAGGAATGGGGCAAATAGCAGCTTGCAGCTGCATTTTGAGGCGGCTGTTCGTGAATCGGTTGTTTGTCCGCTTTGACAAATTTCGGACGAAATGCCCCTGATGATTGTGCGCTGCAGCAGCTTGTGGCCGATCCCTCGGCCGCTATATGCGCGGACTGAAGCACCAATTCGAACCTCTCAAGGAGAGAGTATGGCGACTTTCACGATCATCATCCCGTTCTATCAGCGGGAGGACGGGATCCTCAGGCGGGCGCTGGCGTCGGCCTTTTCGCAAACTTTCCAGGACTTCGACATCATCGTTGTCGACGACCAGTCGCCGTATCCGGTGGCCAGCGAACTTGCGCCGCTTCCCGAGGAGGAACGTGCGCGAATCACCGTTGTCAGCCAGCCGAACGCCGGCCCGGGTGGAGCGCGCAATACCGGCCTCGATCATGTTGCCGGTCAGACGAGCTATGTGGCGTTCCTCGATTCGGACGATATCTGGACGCCCAACCATCTGGAGAATGCCTTTGCCGCGATGCAGACGCTCGGTGGCGATTGCTACTGGGCCTCGATCGAGGGTGGCGAGGAATTCGACTACCACTTCGGAATTGCGGCGCTGGAGCAAGTCGAAGGCGCGCGCCGGGTGATGGAAAAGCCCGTCGTCCTTGACGTGCCCGACATTGCCGGGGTCATGGTCAACAACTGGGCCTTCCTGCACATGTCATGCATGGTCATCGGTCGGCCGTTGATCGAGACCGTTCGCTTCGATGCGGCGTTGCGTCTGGCGGCCGAGGATGTGCTGTACTTCTGCGATTGCATGCTCGCGGCGAAGCAGGTGCTGCTCTGCGCCGAGGCCGGCGCGCTGCGCGGGGAGGGGATCAACATCTTCCACGGCGTCGACAACACGTCGCCGGAGTTCCTGAAGCAGCAATTCATCACCTGGATGGCGCTCGATCGGCTCGAGACCCGCTTCGCGCGCCGTCCGCGCGAGATCGAGGCTATCAAGGCGCACAAGATGATGGCGCGCAGGCAGGCCGTCTGGAGTCAGATCGGGGTTCTGCGCCGGCGCGGACGTCCTGATTTCAAGTTGCTGGCGCGCTGGGTGGCGCAGGATCCGCGCCTGTTGCAAAGCGCCCTGCAGCTCGCCGTGGGCAAGCTCGCCAAGTAGCTTTCGCTACTTGGCCTGGGCCGGCAGAAGATATCGCAAACGCTCGCCTTCAATCGTGACCGAGACGCCGGCCGGGTTGCGCCAGCGCTCGGTCTTGTCGGCGAGAATGCCGCCGGCGATGGCCGGAAAAGCGCCCGGATGCTTCAGCACATGGGCGATGGCCGCGACCGGGCCTGTTTGGGACTTGATATCCAGGAACCGGCGTAGCTCGTACTTCCCGCGCACGTGGCGTTCGTGCCGCCGTACCGCCGCGGCCGCAGGTCGGGGCAGCTCGGATGTCGCAAGAAGCGCGCGGTCAGCTTCATAGAGCCGTTGCAGATCACCGGTGCGGTGGCTGCCGCTGAGCGAGTTGCTGCGAACGACCGCTCCATAGCCGCAGCTATGGATGACCTTGTACCGGGCGCCCAGCGCCAATGCGCGGATATAGAGATCGTAATCCTCGCCGAGGCGCATGTCCTCGCGATATCGCAATCCATGCTTGTCGAGAAACGAGCGGCGCATGACCGGCTTGAGGAAGCCGATCTCGCCTCGCCGAACGCCGCGCTTGGAGATGTTGCCGTCCACGAAGGTCGTAAGGTCAAGGAAAAGCGGATCCTCGTCGAAGTCGTCCAGCTTCTCGGAGGCGAGGGCGGCCGCATCGGCATCGACGAAGGCAATGTTGTCAGCCACGAACTCCCAGTCATCCTCCGCAAGCATTCGACGGAACCGCTCTTCGAAGAAGAAGTCGTCGGCATCGAGAATGGCGATCAGGGGAGCGGAAGAGATGTCGATCGCGTGGTTGCGGGCGGCTGATGGGCCCTTGTTGACGTCGAATCGGACCACATGAAGTCTGCCGCTTGCGTCGTCGCCCCGCTTCGCAGCGTCTGCGGTGCCATCGGTCGATCCGTCATCGACCACGATGACTTCGGCCACTTCCTGCTCGCGAAGGGCTGATCTGACAGCGGTTTCGATGGTATCGGCCGCATTCTTGGCGGCGATGATGACACAGGTGCTTGCCGTTTGAGCCACACTCTACCTCCGTTGTTTCGCCCCAGAACTAGGACGTCGGGCGACGGCAGACAACGGATCGGACTTCACATGATGTTACGGGCCGATCTCCGCGGCCAGGGCGTCGTGGCGGGACGACGGCGATTCGATTCTCAGCGGTTGAAGGGTTCGGAGCCCTTGAACGGCGAGACAGGCAGCTTTTCCGGCTCTTCGCTGCGTGCCGATGCGTTCTTGTTCACGTTCCGGCTCCGGGACTCTTTCCACACGAGATACAGCACGCCGCCGAAATAGCCGGCCTGAAGCAGGACAGCGCAGATCGCCGTCTTGATAAGTGCGCTGGAAAGAGAGCCGCCCAGCCAATAAGTCGCGATTGCAAAAACCGCCAATGCGCCGAGCATGCTGACGAAAACGCGAGGTGCATACATATGTTGCCTCCCCATCGGAGCCGTCATTCAATGAACAACCATTGAATACGACCGCCCCATCAGGACCTTTGGTAGACACGTTTTACAGGACTTCTTGATTTAACAGAAGCTCTGGAGACGTTATTTGCGTCTGCGGTACCGGTAGTACAAGCACGATCTTAAATGTTTGTTCCGGGGATTGGTAAAAATACCACTTATGACGATTTCTCGCATTTTTCGAAGCAAACGCAACGAGATGGCTGCGTCGTTCTCGAATGTGGCGAAACTGGCGACGGATCGTATCGACCGCGCCACAATTCCCTGCCGCATCAGCTGCCGCTTGGGCGTTTTACGTTCAACTTTTATTACAAAGTTTTAATTTCAAACGTTTCGTTTGTGCCCTGCGAAATCAATGTTGCGATGCAATAAAAATCTGTCCGGCAAGATCAAAAACACCCCTTGTGCAGAAGCGAACGATCAAATGGATGATTTCGCCGACAGATGTCGCAATGACTTAGACTTCAGTATTTTTGCGCGGTCAAGCAACTGACGTTCAGGTTGTTTTGTTGTGCAAAGATCAATTCAAGAATGTCCGACAAATGTAAAATTGTTTCAGTGATTGCTGAAAGACAAAAAGGTGAACAGCACCCTATCAAAACCGTTCGGAAACGTTTGGTTTTAAAAATGTGGCTTAAAAAAACAAAATCCGCTCATACACTTCAAACTCGTCAGCGCTAGCTAAGCGTCCTGAGCCTACCGACCAAACGGCAAACATAAGTGGAGTTACCTCTATGAAGTCTGCGACGAGATCGGACAGTTCGCCATTCTATGGCGCAGTTCACGAAAGGGTGTTTCCGCCCACCGGCGGATTCGCAAAACGGGCATTCGATGTGTCCGCTGCCTGCATCGGGCTACTGTTTCTCAGCCCGATTTTTCTTATGGTGATGCTCCTTGTGAAGCTCACGGACCGAGGTCCGGCCTTCTATGGGCATCGTCGTATCGGCCATAACGGCCAGGAATTCCGTTGCCTGAAGTTTCGGACAATGGTGACCAATGGCGACAAGGTTCTGCAGGAGCACCTGCGAAACAACCCGCAAGCCATGGAAGAATGGCGTGCAACGCGCAAGCTGCAGAATGACCCCCGGGTCACTGCCGTTGGTGCGGTGTTGCGCAAGCTGAGCCTTGATGAGCTGCCCCAGCTCTTCAACATCATTCGCGGCGAAATGAGCATCGTCGGACCGCGTCCCGTCGTTCAAGACGAACTTGAAATGTACGAGCATGCGGCCGTTTATTATCTGCAATCGCGTCCGGGCCTTACTGGCCTCTGGCAGGTCAGCGGACGAAACGATGTTTCCTACGCAGCCCGCGTCGCTTTCGACACCCACTATGTCGAGAACTGGTCGTTGGTCCGGGATGTCGTGATTATCGCACGCACCATCCCCGCCGTTTGCGCTCAGCGCGGCAGCTACTAGCTGCTTCTTCTTCCAAGCTCCACGAGCAAACGCGCGGCAACGCCTTGAGCCTTGTCGTGCCGTAACACGGGGAAAGTTATGAATAGACGCTTCTTTGGCGGCAAGGCCGGGCGAACCCGTGCCCTGCAATCCGGCATCGCGCTTGCGGCCGGGTTGAATGCCTTTCTGTTATCAACGTGCATTGCCAGCGCCGATGACTATCGGCTCGGGGTGATGGACAAGCTGAAGATCCGGGTTGCCGAATGGCAGACGGCGGATGGAACGATCCGCGACTGGTCAGTCGTCAGCGGCGACTACGCGGTAGGTCCGTCGGGCAGTATTTCGCTGCCGTTCGTCGGCGATGTGCCGGCGTCTGGAAAGACGACGGACGCGATCGCGCAGGAAATCGGCTCTGCGTTGCAGAAGCAATTCGCCTTGAAGGATCGACCGTCCGCTTCCGTCGAGCTGTCGGAGTTCCGGCCGGTCTATCTTTCCGGTGACGTGGAAAAGCCGGGTGAATACCCGTTTGCGCCGAATCTCACGGTCGTCAAGGCCGTGAGCATCGCCGGCGGTCTTCGCCGCGCCGATGCGGGGCAACGCTTCGCCCGCGACTTCATCAATGCCAAGGGCGATGCCGTCGTCTACATGGCGGATCGCGCACGGCTTCTCGTGAAGCAAGCGCGCCTGAAGGCCGAAACGGCCAACCAGGATACGATCGAGATGCCCGCGGAGCTGCGCGACAAGCCTGAAGCAAAGGCTCTGCTCGCAAGCGAGACGGCACTCATGACGTCACGCAGGAAGCGGCTGACGCTGCAGCTGCAGGCGCTCGACGATCTGCGCGCGCTGCTGCAAAGCGAAGTCGAGACGCTGGCGAAGAAGACCGAGACACAGAACCGCCAGCTGCAGCTGGCGACGGAAGATCGCGACAAGGTCGAGGATCTGGCGGAGAGGGGCCTCGCGCTCAGCGCCCGCAAGATGTCGGCCGAGCAGCGTGCCGCCGACATCGAGGCCACTCTTCTCGATATCGACACGAACTCGCTGAAGGCCAAGCAGGATATCAGCAAGGCCAACCAGGACGAGATCACGCTCAAGAACGACTGGGACGCCCAACTGGCGCAGGAACTCCAGAATGCCGATGCGCAGCTGGACGAGCTCAACCTGAAGCTTGGAACGAGCAATTCGCTGATGTCGGAGGCGTTGACGCAGTCGACGGATGCGGCTCGTTTCGACGGGACCACAGGCGCTGCAAGCATCGCCTACTCGATCATCCGCGAAGTCGATGGAAAGCCGAAGGAAATCCCGGTGCAGGAGAACACTGCACTGCAGCCCGGCGACCTGATCAAGGTCACTGCCGGTCTGTACATGAGGTAACGAGGCCCAATGCGTATCGCTAAGTCGGCGCTCATCCAGCCCGGCGGGAATGCGGCCTATGCCATTCCCGCCGTGGCGCTGTCACTGTTCTGTTTCGCCTACTCGATCAAGTTCGGTCAGGTGGCGATCCTGCTTTATTATGCGCTGTGGTTGCCGCTGATTGCCGTTGATTACAAGAAGGTACTCGGCAGCTACGGCCGCTACATGTGGATTTTCGCGTTTGCGACGCTGGCGTTCCTGTCGGTCTTCTGGTCGGCGGTCCCCAGCGTGTCGCTGCGCGCCAGCATTCAATATCTGACACAGGTGATCTGCGCGCTGATCGCGGTGCGGGTTCTCGATGTCAGGACGCTGACTGTCGGCATGATTGCCGGCGTCGGCATCGTCCTCGTCTACTCCCTGCTGTTCGGTTACTACGAATACGATCCGCTCGACGGCACCTTCAGCTTCGTCGGGGCCTTTGCTTCCAAGAACCAGCTTGGGTTCTATGCGTCGCTGGGGCTGATCGTCTGCTTCGCTGCGGTGTTCATCTTCGGTGAGCGCCGCCTCTGGATGGCGGCTGCCGGTGTCGTCGGCCTATTGTCCGCCTACTGCCTCCTTGCCTGCCAGTCGGCAACATCGGTCCTGACCACCGTCGTGGTGATCGCGCTGATCGTGGGGCTTCGGGTCGTGCTGGCGCTGACGCCCAATCAACGCAAGCTCCTGGTCGTGGGCGGCGGCGTTGCGGTCATCGTTCTGGCAGTGGCGGGTGTCTATCTCGGTGCCGTCGATGCCGTGCTCGGTATTTTCGGCAAGGATTCCACGCTGACCGGCCGAACCTATCTCTGGCAACAGGGGATCGAGGCGGCGCAGCAGAATCCGATTTTCGGCGTTGGCTACCAGGCCTATTGGGTCCAGGGGTTTTCGGAGGCCGAGCGTCTGTGGGAAGAGTTCTTCATCGGCTCGCGCAGCGGCTTCCACTTCCACAACACCTATATCGAGACGGCCGTGGAACTTGGCCTAGCGGGCGTGATCACACTTGCCCTAACGCTGCTCCGGATCCTGTGGGGGCATCTGCGCCGCCTGATCGAGGACATCAGGAACGACGAATCCTACCTGCTGTTCGCTATCGCGGTGCTGCTCACGATCCGCTCCTTTGTCGAGATCGACATCCTGACACCCTACAATGTCGGGACATTCCTTTTCTATTTTGCAGCCGGGAAATTGGCCGCCCCTCGACGCTTGCCGGCTGCCGGCAACTGGCGTCGGCAAAGGCTGCCAGAACCGGTGATGCCATAACGTCATTTGCATTTCAGACCGGCGTTGATCGGTCATTCGAGGGAACCGGATGAAGACTCTTTACGGCATCCAATATCTGCGCGCCTTTGCAGCGCTCGCTGTCGTCGTCTTTCACGCGGCGGAAAAGGTTGGCGAGCACTTTGCGATCGGTGCGGCCGGCGTCGACGTGTTTTTCGTCATCAGCGGTTTCATCATGTGGGTCATCAGCGACCGGCGGCCGATGTCGCCGCAACAGTTCCTGTTTGATCGCGTTCGTCGCATCGCGCCGTCCTACTGGCTGGTCACGGCTGTCATGATCGTCGGTGCGGTGGTCGGGTTGTTTCCCAATCTCAAGCTGACGGCGTCGCATATCATCGCCTCGCTCTTCTTTGTTCCTATGCGCTCGCCGAGCAATGGCGAGATCTGGCCGGTTCTGGTGCAGGGCTGGACGCTGAACTTCGAGATTTTCTTCTACGTGCTGTTTGCCGGTGCGCTGTTTTTGCCGCGCAACTGGCGGCTAGGCTTTCTTTCGCTGGCGTTCGGCGGCTTCTTCGCGTTCGGCTTGATCTTCCAGCCGACGTCTCCGGCGCTTCACACCTACACCCGGCCGATCATTCTCGAGTTTCTCGGCGGCGTTTTCCTTGCCGAACTCTGGCTTCGCCGGTGGATCGCCGGCACCAGCCTCGGGCTGGCCTGTGTCGGCGCCTCGCTTTCGGGCTTTGCGGCGATCTTCCTGATCGGCGCTGATTTCGACGAAGCGATCTGCGGCCCTCTGGCGATGGCGCTTGTCTACGGCATGGTGTCGCTGGAAGCCGATGGAAGCATCGGGCGGGTCCCGTTACTGACCTATCTCGGCGATGCGTCCTATTCGATCTACCTCTGGCATACGCTGGCGATTTCCGTGATCGTCAAGATCGCTGGCTTCGCCGGTCTTTCCTCTGCACCGACGGTGGTGGCGTCGGTGATCGGCGGCACGATCCTCGGTACGGCGGCTTACGAGTTCGTCGAGAAGCCCTTTAGGAAGATGTTCTCGCGGACCGGGTCGAAGCAGGGCGCGCTGGCGCGGCGCCCCTCATGACGAGGCTTCGATCTTCGGCTCTTCCTCGACGGCAGTTTCGGTCTCGGCGGACGCGGCGGGCTTCCGCCGCCACGAATGCAGGACGACATAGAAAACAGGCGTCAGGAACAGGCCAAAGAACGTTACGCCGAGCATCCCGGAGAAAACGGCCGTCCCCAGTGATTGGCGCATTTCGGCGCCGGGGCCGGTGGCGATCGCGAGCGGCAGGACGCCGAAAATAAAGGCGAACGCCGTCATCAGGATCGGGCGCAGGCGCAGGTGGCTGGCCTCGATCGCAGCCTCGACAGGCGATTTGCCCTGTTCCTCAGCCTGGCGTGCGAACTCAACGATCAGAATGGCGTTCTTGGCTGCGAGGCCGATCAGCACGATCAGACCAATCTGGGTCAGGACGTTATTGTCCATGCCCCTCAGCCAGACGCCGATCAGTGCGGCAAGGACGGCAAGCGGGACGATCAGAATGATCGCCAGCGGCAGTATCCAGCTTTCATATTGAGCCGCCAGTGCCAAGAAGACGAAGACGACGGACAAGATGAAGATATAGATGGCCGTGTTGCCGGTGTGGGTTTCCTGGTAGGCGAGCTCTGTCCATTCGAAGGTCGTGCCCGGCGGCAGGATCTTCGTCGCCAGCGCCTCCATCTTCTTGATGGCGTCGCCGGTCGATGTGCCCGGTGTCGGATTGCCCTGCAACGGTACCGACACATACATATTGTACCGCTGCACGAGAGCCGGGCCGCTCGAATCCTGAATATCCATCAAGGTGCCGAGCGGGACCAGCGCGCCGGTTGCGGACCGGACCTTCAGCGCGAGAATATCTTCCCTGTCCATGCGGTATTGCCGGTCAGCCTGTGCGCGCACCTGATAGACGCGGCCGAAAGCGTTGAAATCGTTGACGTAGGCGACACCGAGATTGATTGACAAGGCGTTGAAGATGTTGGGGATCGGCACGTTCAGGAAGCGTGCCTTGTCGCGGTCGATCGCCAGGAAATACTGCGGGCTAGCGTCCGAGAAGGTCGTGAAGACGCCGGTCAGGCCCTCGGTCGTTGCCGCAGCACCCATCATCTGACGAGCGAGGCCCAGCACCCGTGTCATGTCGGCATTTTCAAGATCGGAGATCTGCATCTTGAAGCCGCCGGAGTTGCCGACGCCACGCACCGATGGTGGCGGAATGGCGATGATGAAGGCTTCCTGGATGCTCTGCAGCTTGCCGAAGAGTTCGCCGATGATCTTGTTGGCGGTTTCGCCGCCTTCCTCGCGTTCGGCGAAGGACTTGAACGGCACGAAGACCACGCCTGCATTCGAGGCATTGGTGAAGGTCGCGCCGCTGAAGCCGGCAAACTGCACGGCATTGCCGACGCCAGGCACGGTGCGGGCAATGTCGCCCACCTGTTTGACGACGGCGTCGGTCCGCGCAAGCGAGGCGCCATCGGGTAGCTGCACGACGATGATCGCATAGCCCTGGTCCATCGTTGGAATGAAGCCCGACGGAACCTTCGTGCCCATGTACCAGGTGGCGGTAAGAAGGCCGGCAAAGACCAGGAGCGAGCAGGTCAGCCCCACCCAGCTGCTGACCAGATGCCGGATGATCCATGAATAGCCGGCGCTCATCCGATCGAAGCCATGGTTGAAGCCATCGGCAAGGCCGCGTCCGATGCGGGATGCGATATTGGTCCGTTTGGTCTCGTGATCGTGGCTTTTCAACAGGATGCCGGCCAGCGCCGGCGATAGCGTCAGCGAGTTCAGAGCGGAGATGGCTGTGGTGACTGAGATCGTGACCGCGAACTGCTTGTAGAACTGGCCGGAGATGCCGGGAATGAAGGCGGTGGGCACGAAAACGGCGATCAGCACGAGCGAGATGGCAACGACGGCGGTGCCGACTTCATCCATCGTGACGTGCGCTGCCTCCTTCGGCGTCATCCCTCGCGCCAGATTGCGCTCGACGTTCTCCACCACAACGATCGCGTCGTCCACCACGATCCCGATCGCGAGAACGAGGCCGAAGAGGGTGAGCATGTTGAGGGAGAAGCCGAAGGCGAACAGAATGGCAAAGGTGCCGATCAGCGATACCGGGATCGCGATGATGGGAATGATCGCGGTGCGCCAGGACTGGAGAAAGACCAGAACGACGATCGCCACCAGGATCGCCGCCTCGGCGATCGTCCGATAGACCTCGTAGATGGAGTCCGAGATGAATTCGGTCGTGTCGTAGACGATGCGATATTCCAGCCCCTGCGGGAAGTTCCGCGCAAGGTCCTTCATGATCCCCTGGACCTGATGGGCCGTATCAAGCGCATTGGTTCCCGGTCGTGCAAAGATGCCAAGGGCGACTGCCGGGTCGTTATTAAGATAGCTGTTCGTCACATAGTCCTGTGCCCCGAGCTCGATACGGGCGACATCCTGCAGCTGCACGAGGCGGCCGCTGGCGGTGGATTTGACGATGACATAGCGAAACTCGCGGACGTCGGAGAAGCGGCCATTGGTGCGAACGGTATACTCAAAGGCATTCTTGCCGGTGACGGGCGGCGCTCCGATCTTGCCGCCCGAGACCTGCACGTTCTGATCTCTCAGTGCCGCGACCACGTCATCCGAGGTCATCTGGTATGCCGAGAGCTTCTCGGGATCGAGCCAGATACGCATCGAATACTGTCGTTCGCCGAAGATCTGAACGTCGCCGACGCCATCGAGGCGAACGAGTACGTCGCGGATGCGATTGCGGGCATAGTTCGACACATAGAGCTGGTCATAGCGATGCGACGGCGACAGCAGGTGCACGACCATCATCAGGTCTGGAGAGCTCTTGTCCGTGGTTACGCCCAGTCGCTGCACTTCCTCGGGAAGGCGGGGCAGGGCGATGGAGACGCGGTTCTGGACAAGAACCTGCACCTTGTCGAGGTCGGTACCGAGCTTGAACGTGATGGTCAGCGACATGGCGCCGTCGGCGCTGGAATATGAGGACATATAGAGCATGTCCTCGACGCCGTTGATCTGTTGCTCGAGCGGCGTCGAAACGGTATCGGCGATGGTCTGCGGGTCGGCGCCGGGGTAGGACGTCCGGACGACAATGGTCGGCGGCGCAATCTCGGGATACTGCGATACCGGCAATTGTGTGTAGGCAATGCTGCCGACCACGAGAAAGACGATGGAGATAACCGCCGCAAAGATCGGGCGGTTCACGAAGAAATGGGCAAATCTCATTGTCCGCTCTCCGCTCCGGCCGTATCAGGCGGCGTTTCGCTTCGCTCCTTTGGCAGCTCGGTCATTTGCGGTGTGACCGTTCCGCCGGGCCGGGCGCGCATCAGGCCGTTGACGATGATCGTTTCCGTGCCGTCCAGACCTTCGCGAATGACGCGGTAGCCATAGAGCCGCGGTCCCGGCCGCACGGGCTTGGTCGAAACCTTGCCGTCGGTGCCGACGACATAGACGACGCGCTCGTTTTGATCGGAGCCGATCGCCTCATCGGGAACGAGGATGGCTGTGTAGGTGTTGGAGGCCTCGACCTGAATGCGGCCGAACAGCCCAGGCTGAAGCACGAGGTCGGGATTGGCGAAGCGAGCGCGGATTCTGATCGTGCCGCTCTCGTTGTCGATGCGGTTTTCGGCGAAATCCAGCTTTCCCTTGAAGGGTTTGGCGTTGGGATCGCTGATCGTGACGACGACATCGACGCCGCCACCGCCTTGCTGCAGATCCTTGCCCTGCCGGCGAGCGGTGTCGGCAAAATTCAGCAGGCGACGTTCGTCGACGTCGAAGTAGAAATCGATCGGATCGAGCGAGACGATGGTGGTCAGAATGGTGTCGTCGGCCTGAACCAGATTGCCGGTCGAAATCAGGCGGCGGTCGATGCGGCCGCTGAGCGGCGCAGTGATCTGGGTGTAGAGCATATCAAGAGCGGCGCGATCGGCGGTTGCCTGTGCACCGCGGACGTTGGCTTGCGCTGATATCCATTCGCGGCGGCGGTCATCGAGGATGGAGACGGACTGGCTGCCTGTCGTTGCCAGCGACTCCGCCCGCTTGAACTGCGCTTCCGCATAGGTCTGCGTGGACTTGGCGACCTCAAGAGCGGCGTTCGCTTCGTTCAGCGCCGTGATGAACGGCCGCTGGTCGATCACGAAAAGCAGGTCGTCCTTCTTGACGATTGCGCCATCGGTGAAGTGCACCTCCTGCAGGTAGCCGCCGACGCGGGAGCGAACCGATACCTGGTCCACCGGCTCGAAGCGGCCGATGAATTCGTCGTTGTCGACGACATCGCGCACGACAGGCTTTGCCACCGTGACTGGAGGCGGCGCCGGCGCGCCCTGGGCGACGGCATTTGCGACGGGTAGGAGGATCATGCCGCCGAGCAGAAGCGCGGATCTAAGCGAGAAAAGCATAGCAGTCCCCCGATTGCGGCAGCTGCTTGGCAGCGCCGGTTATGTCGATGAAATCATGCGCGTCATGTCTTGCTGCTGCGGACGAGAGTCGGTCGCCCGTATCGAATTCCGCACCAAGGCGCCGCTGCGGACGTGTTGGTGATCTGCCATTGCCAGAAATCTGATGCGGCGGAGGCCGCCGCTAAGTAGCTGTACGAGGTATATAAACTGCCCCGAAGCGAAATTGCAAATGCCGACGGGTTGCAATTTCGTGCGGCGCAAAAAGCGATGCGTGTGTGCCCATGAGGTCCGTTTGTGCCGCCGTTCGCAAGGACGGAGCGCCGGTGCGGCATTTTGGTCGCATCCGTCGAATCTGTAGCCGGCACCCCTTGTGCGCCGCACAAGCTTAATATATCTGGACACATTATAAGTGTGCTTATGATTGGCGCAGACTTCAATGAACAGCAATCCGACCCTCGGTTTTCTCCTGCACGACATCGCTCGCTTGCTGCGCAAGCGGTTCGAGCATCGTGCGCGGTGCCTTGGGTTGACGCGATCGCAGTGGCAGACGCTGGCGTATCTCTCGGCAAACGAGGGAATCCACCAGGGCGGGCTGGCTGAGATCCTTGAAGTCGAGCCGATTACACTTGCGCGTATTCTCGACAAGCTCGCGGAGCGTGGGCTTATCGAGCGCCGCCAACATCCGACTGATCGTCGTATCTGGCTTCTCTACATGCGGGACGAGGCTCGCCCGCTTCTGGAGACGATGCGCGAAATCGGCGACGTGACACGCGGCGAAGCTTTGGACGGTATCTCGACGGAACAGCGTGACGAACTGTTCCAGATCCTGTCCCTGATGAAAATAAACCTAGTGCAGGCCTGCCGGACCCCCCTGGCTGAAAATGAGACCAACCATGGCTGATCAATCCCCCCTTCGCATCGTTGCCGATGCCAATGCCAAGACTCCAGTTGAAGACAATGACCTTCCTGCATCCAAGGAAACGGTAGCTGAGGCGCCTTCATCCAATTCAGCGCCTGCTTCTGCCGTGGCTGCGCCTGGCGGCACAAAGGTCCGCCGCCGGCGCAGCCTCACGCGTCCCGTGCTCTTTGCGCTTCTGCCCGTCGCGTTGGTGGTTGGTGGATACTACTACGTCAACGGCGGCCAGGTCATGTCGACCGACAATGCCTATATTCAAGCCGACATGGTCGGCCTGACGACTGATGTGTCCGGTATCGTCGATCAGATCAACGTGCATGAGAATGAAGCGGTCAAGAAGGGCCAGGTCCTCTTCAGCCTGCGGCAGGATTCGTTCAAGATCGCCCTCGATGGCGCGACAGCGCAGCTCGGTGCCGTGCGCAACCAGATCCTGAACCTGAAGGCCAGCTATCAGCAGTCGCTTGCCGAGATCACCCAGGCCGAAGCCGACATTCCTTATTATCAGAGCGAATTCGATCGCCAGCAGAACCTGATGAACAGCTCTGCGGCAACCCGCGCGGCGTTCGATCAGGCCAAGCATAATCTGGACGCCGGCCACCAGAAGGTGATCGTCGCCAAGGCGGAAGCGGCTGCGACGCTGGCACAGCTCGGCGGCGACGCCGATCAGCCGGTCGAACAGAACCCGCTCTATCTCGAAGCCAAGGCCAAGGTTGACGATGCGCAGCGCGAGCTCGATCACAGCGTCGTCAAGGCGCCGTTCGACGGCATCGCAACGAACGTCAATTCGCTGCAGCCGGGATCCTATCTGCAGGCGTCCACGCAGGCCTTCTCGCTGGTTTCGACGAGCAACCTGTGGATCGCCGCCAGCCCGAAGGAAACGGAGCTGACCTATGTGAAGCCAGGTCAGCCGGTCAGCATCTATGTCGACACCTATCCTGGCGTCGAGTGGAAGGGCAAGGTCGAGAGCATCAGCCCGGCTTCCGGCTCCAGCTTCTCGCTGCTGCCGGCACAGAACACCACCGGCAACTGGGTGAAGGTCGTGCAGCGTATCCCGATGCGGGTCAGCATCGAGGATGCCGCCGGCAAGCCGCCGCTGCGCGTCGGCATGAGCACCGTCGTCGACGTCGATACCGGCCGTGCCCGCGGTCTTCCGGATTTCGTCTCCAAGCTTTTGGGTCGCACCGGCGGCAAGGATCATGAGTAACGCTGCTGCTTCTTCGCCGGCCACGCCGGTCGCCAATCGCGGCGCGATCACGGCCTGCGTCATTCTCGCCGTCATCATGCAGGCATTGGACACGACAATCGCCAACGTCGCGCTGCCCTATATCCAGGGCAGCGTGTCGGCGAGTGCTGACCAGATCAACTGGGTTTTGACGTCCTATATCGTCGCCGCCGCCATCATGACGCCGCCGTCCGGCTTTCTTGCCGCGAAGTTCGGCCGCAAGAGAGTGCTTCTGACCGCGATCATCGGCTTTGTGGTTGCTTCGGTTCTTTGCGGTCTTGCGCAATCGCTGAACCAGATCGTTGCCTTTCGCCTGCTTCAGGGCTTGTTCGGCGCGTCACTGGTTCCACTGTCTCAGGGTATCCTTCTCGACATTTATAGTGTCGAGGAGCGCGGCTCGGCCATGGCCCTATTTGGCGTCTCGGTCATGGTCGGGCCGGTCCTGGGTCCTGTGATCGGCGGCTGGCTGACGGACAACATCAGCTGGCGCTGGGTGTTCTACATCAACGTGCCCATCGGGGCTCTGGCGTTCGCGGGGATCGTGATCTACGTCACCGAGACCAAGCTGGACGCTCTGGCAAAACTCGACTGGTTCGGGTTCGGGCTGATGAGTTTGGGCATTGCGTCGCTACAGCTCTTCCTCGACCGCGGCGAACAGCTCAACTGGTTCGGCTCGGGCGAGATCATCATCGAGGCGGTTGTCTGCGCGTCGGCTTTCTACCTCCTCATCGTGCATACGTTGACGGCGGAGAAGTCCTTCGTGAATCCGAAGCTGTTCCTCGACCGGAACTTCTCGGTCAGCATGATCTTCATCTTCGTGATCGGCATCACCTATCTCGCCTCGCTGGCACTGATGACGCCTTACCTGCAGACGTTGATGGGCTATCCCGTCATCACCGCTGGTATCGTCATGGGGCCGCGCGGTATGGGGACCATGCTCTGCATGTTCATCGTCGGCAGGCTGATCGGCAAGGTGGATACGCGCATCCTTCTGGTGCTCGGTCTCAGTCTGACGGCGTGGGCGATGTATGACATGACGGGATGGACACCCGACGTCTCGCAGTGGACCATTGTGTCGGTCGGCTTTGTTCAGGGAGCCGGGCTCGGGTTCCTGTTCGTGCCGCTGACGACAATCGCCTTCTCGACCCTGCCGGCTCACATGCGCGGCGATGGTACCGGTCTCTACAATCTGTCGCGTAACATCGGCTCAAGCGTCGGCATTTCGATCGTGTCGGCCCTGCTGGTGGAGAACGCGCAGGTCAATCACGAGACGATCGCGGCCTATGTCACGCCGTTCAACCGCGCCTTCGAGGCCACGGCTGCACAGGGGCTCAATCCGCTGACGGCTGCCGGCCGGGCATCGCTCAACGAGTTGATCACGCTGCAATCGACCATCATTGCCTATATGGACGACTTCAAGCTGCTGATGCTCATGTCGCTCGCCGTCATTCCGCTGGCGCTTCTGCTGCGCAAGCCGAAGGTCGCGCCTGTCATGGACCACAGCGCCGTGATGGAATGATCAGCGGAACGGCTTGCTGAGATATCGCGACCCCAGAATGCCGAAGCGCCATGGTGCTTCGGCATTTTTCGTGATGCCGATACGCTTCCCGGAGACGACCTCGGCGGGCGTGGTCGGTGCGATGGAAAACGGCGCCTGATCGAGCAGCCGGTCATTGAGTGATATGTCGATGCCGAGCGCCTGGCAAAGCTTGCCGGGACCGCTGCAAAGCTGGGTCAGGGCCTCGGTTCCCCGACGCTCCGCCATGGCGGCGAAGCCGACTTCTGGTTCCAGTGCACGGATAAGGACAGCGGAGGCGGGGGTGCAGACGAAGTTCAGGCACCAATGCATGCCATAGATGCGATAGATGTAGACGTTTCCGGGTTTGCCGAACATCGCGCCGTTGCGCTGCGTCGGTCCGCGGAAAGTGTGGGAGGCCTCGTCGTCCGGGAAGTAGGCTTCCGTCTCGGTAATGCGACCGCCGGCGCCGTCCACCAGAAAGTGGCAACCGAGAAGATCGCGCGCGACACTGATGGCGTCGCGTTCAAAGAAATCGGACAGTTTTCGGCCAGTCAAAGGAGTGGTGCCGATCGCACCGAGCGATTGTGTCATCGGTTCTGGGCGAGTTGACCGGCGGCCTAGTGGCCGGTCTTGGGATGCGCGACTGATGTTCCCGTCACCGAAACGGGATCGCTCGCCGGGAAAGTATCTTCGAGACCTTCCTCCAGTTCCTCTTCCAAAAGGGCCGGATCCTTCTGGCGCCGGCTGTCTGTCTTCGGGGCGTCCAGGGCGACTGCAAGCAGCGCCTTCGCACGCGCGACCGCATTGTCGCTCGTCAGGCCGGGGGACGCTGCCTTGTAGAGGGTGACGGAAATGCTGTTGCCGGTGTCGTCGCCGAAGATAACGGCGAAGCCGCCATCCCTGGGGTGCACGGTGGTGTCTGTGATGGCCATGGAATGTTCTCCCGGTTCTGACAGTTGAGCCAAGTGAAACGCTTTTCGTCAGGATTGTCGAGCAAAGACCTTGACGATCCAGTCGATGAAAACGCGCACGCGCGGCGAGAGTTGCCTGTTGCGCGGGTAGAGCAGCGAGACGGGCGTCTGCGTCAACGGGAAATCCTTAAGGATATGAACGAGTTCGCCGGAGTGAATGTAGCGCTCGGCGTGATAGCGCGGCACCTGTATGATGCCGAGGCCGAGCTTGGCTGCGGCATGGAAGCTCTCTGCGGCATTGACGGAGATGGTTGCCGGCAGGACCACGTTGCGGATCGCACCGTTTACCAGGAATTCGAGGGGTAAAAGCGAGCCGGTCGCGCTGGAGTGAAAGCCGACCATGCGGTGGCCCTTCAAGTCGTCGGGATGATCTGGCGTTCCAAATCTTGCAAGGTAGGCGGGGGAGGCGAGCGTTACCTCCTCCAGCATCGCCACCCGGCGCGCGACCATGTCGCTGTCCTGCGGTGTTCCCACGCGCAGCACGCAGTCGATCCCCTCGCGCACGAGATCCACGAGCCGGTCGCCCTCGCTCATGTAGAGCTCTATATCGGGATAGGTCTCGAGAAACGACGGCAGGTTAGGCAAGACGAAGTGCCTGCCGAGCGTGCCATGCACATCCACCCGAAGAACGCCCTTTGGCTTGGCGCCGGCAAACGCGCCCTCAGCCTCTTCGATGTCGGCGAGAATGGAAAGACATCGCTGATAATAAGCCTCGCCATCAAGCGTCGGGCTCACGTGGCGTGTCGTCCGCTGCAGCAGGCGCACGCCGAGGCGAGCTTCCAGCTGCTTTACCGCGTCGGTGACGGTGGAGCGGGGCAGGCCGGTATCGTCGGCGGCAGCGGTGAAGCTGCGGCGTTCCACGACCCGGGAAAACACCCGCATGGCATCGAATCTGTCCATCTTGTTGTTCGTCTTTCCCGGATAGTGATGGCGAATAATGCATGATTATCCGCTGAACAGAAAGCGCCATCTTGTCCTCATCGAAACGCGCTGGGCGCAAATGATGAAGGAGAAGGACAATGACCGTAGCAGAGAACAAGGTCGCACTGGTTACCGGCGCTTCCAGGGGCATCGGGGCTGCTATCGCCGAGCGTCTTGGCAAAGACGGGTTCACCGTTGTCATCAACTACTCGGGCAATGCGGCTCCGGCCGAGGAGCTGGCGCAGGCGATCGAGCGAAAGGGCGGAAAGGCGCTGACGGCCAAGGCCGATGTCAGCGATGCCGAAGCGGTTCGCCGGATGTTCGATGCGGCGGAAGCTGCCTTCGGCGGGGTCGATATTCTGGTGAACAATGCCGGGATCATGATGCTGTCTTCCATAGCCGATGCCGACGACGCCAACTTCGATCGCCAGATCGACGTCAATCTAAAGGGCACTTTCAACACGCTGCGCGAAGCTGGAAAACGCCTTCGGGACGGCGGGCGGATCGTCAATTTCTCGACCTCGGTCGTCGGGACCAAACTCGAGACCTATGGCGTCTATGCCGCCACCAAGGCAGCGGTCGAGATGTTGACTGCGATCATGTCGAAGGAAATGCGCGGGCGGAACATCACCGTCAACGCGGTGGCGCCGGGGCCGACAGCTACAGACCTGTTTTTGAACGGAAAATCCGATGAACTTGTCGCCCGTCTGGCGAAGATGAATCCCCTCGAAAGGCTGGGGATGCCGGACGATATTGCTGCTGCCGTATCGTTCCTTGTTGGCCCCGATGGCGCCTGGATCAATGGCCAGGTGCTGCGTGCCAATGGCGGGATGGTGTGACGCTTAGGCCGCACTGTTCCATTTTTGAATACGTGCTGTGCACGAATCAGCCCTTACAAAAGGCAAATTCTGCGCTTATATTAGAAAGGTAAGGGCGACGGGAGGCCTCCAACTCCGGGCGCCAGGTTCTCAGATACCGGCCGTGCCATTTACCCTGGTGGTATGGATGGGTCTGAAGGAAATTCGATACCCAGACAGTTGCGGCCCGTCGAAGGAACTCCCTTCCGGGCCGCAATTGTTTTCACGCCTTATCCTTCACGCGTCGTTGAGCTTGGCATCGACCAGCAGCTTGACCAGCCAATCGACGAAGACGCGGACCTTGTTGCTGAGGTGGCGGTTCGGCGGGTAGACGATATAGAGCGCGAGCGGCTCGCGGGTCCATTCCGGCAGCACGGGTATCAGCTCGCCCTTTGCCAGCGCATCGCGGATCATGAAGCGCGGCAGCTGGGCGATTCCGAGGCCCGTCAACGCTGCCGTTACAAAGGTCCGGCTATCGTTGACCGACACCATATAGCGCGGATTGACCTCCAGATTTTCGTTGTCCTTGCGGAATTCGAACGGAAGCGTCCGGTTGGTCTGTGCGCGAAAGTAGCTTACGGAATAGTGATCGTTTTCAAGATCTTCCGGGCGTTCCGGCTTGCCGAACTTCTCGAGGTAGAGGGGTGAGGCGCAGGTGATCAGATCTACCTCCGATACGCGCCGTGCGATCAGCGACTGGTCCGCCGGTGTGCCGCCGCGCAGGGCGCAGTCGACGTTCTCGGCGAGATAGTCTACGGTTCGATCACCGACACCGAGATCGATGCGGATATCGGGATATTTCTGATAGAAATCACAAAGCGCGGGCACGACGATCCAGTCGGCGAAAGCGCCGGCCATCTCGACGCGCAGGCGACCGCCCGGAAGGCCCTGCGAGTTTGTCAGGCTGCCATCGAGTTCTTCGAGTTCCGACACGATCTGTGCTGCGCGCTCGTAGTAAAGCGCGCCGTCGGTCGTCACCATGACGCGGCGGGTGGTGCGGTTCAGAAGCTTGGTGTGAAGATGTGCTTCAAGTCCCTGGATGAGATTGGTCACCGTCGCCTTGGGCATGGCGAGTGTATCGGCGGCCCGTGTGAAATTGCCTGTCTCTACGACGCGGATGAAGGCGCGCATTGCCGAGAGCTGGTCCATCGGAAATCACCTAAATAGGTTGCACTGCGGTATTGTTCGAAATTTGGAACAGTGTAATCGCGATGGCGTCACTTATTCCGTGAGTGGAATAACAATATCTTTTTTTCAGAAATTGCAAGCCGTCGCGGCTCGCAATATGTTTTACTCCGATTGAGCGAAAGCTGGAACGATGACGGTGCAGGTGAAAGACATGGTGCTGGAGAAGGTGGCCATCGGCCCCGTTTCCGCGCGCGTCTATCAGGGCGCCGAATTCGGCAAGGGCTCGCCGATCGTGCTCTACTTTCACGGTGGTGCCTTCCAGCAATCCGGCCTCCAGGATTGCCCGGTCGCCGAGGCGATCGCGAGCGCCGGCGCCATCGTCGTCGTGGCCGACTACAACGCGCCGCTCGGGAATGTCTTCCCGAAGCCGCTCGAGGTCGGCTACTCGCTGTTTTCCTACATGGCCAACAAGCGCGCCTCCGGTATCGGCGATCGCAATTCGCTGCTGCTGGTGGCCGGCGACGAAGCGGGTGGCAACATTGCCGCCGGTGTCGCCTTGAAGGCACGTGACCACTATGCCGATGCACTCGACGGCCAGATCCTGATTTCTCCCTTGCTCGACCCCTTCATGGGCTCTGCTTCGATCCGCGAGGCCGACAGCATCGGCATGCGCCAGCGTTGGGCAGAGGGCTGGAGCCACTATCTCAGCGGCGGCGGCTGCCATCCTTATGCGGCGCCCTGTCTCTGTTCGCGTATTGCGGGCGTTGCGCCTGCTCTGGTTTTCACCGCTGGAGACGACCCGCTCCGCGATGAAACGCTTGGCTACTCCGACCGCCTGAAACAGGCCGGCGTTGCAGTTCGTCAGCATGTTCTCCCCGCCGGAGCAGGCTGGCCATCGATTTACGGCGGGACATCCGACAAGTCGCCGGAGTGGCAGGAGAGCATCAGCCACGAATTCGGAAACTTCGTTCGGGATATGCGCAGACAACCCCTTGCATTGAAGACGAACTGATTATTTTTCGGCCGCGAAGGCCGTAAGGAGAATACCAATGACGTCCAGTAAGAAGCGCTGGGCCCTCGTGGGCGCCGGTCTGAGCCTTGCTGCGTCCGTTTCGGCCGCAGCCATCTTTTTCGAACTGCCGATGAGCGCGACTGCAACGGCGGCTTCCACACCCGCGCAGGCTCCCGCTGTGCCGGTGACGGTTGCCGTCGTCGGCAGCCGTGATGTCACGACCTGGCAGGAGTTTTCGGGCCGCCTTGAAGCGGTGGATCGCGTGCAGGTCCGTTCACGCGTGGCCGGCGCTGTCCAGTCGGTGCACTTCCGCGAAGGCGCGCTGGTGAAGGCCGGCGATCTGCTCTTCACCATCGATCCGGAGCCCTACCAGGCGGCGGTTTCGCAGGCTGAAGGACAGACCGCCTCTGCCGAGGCCAAGGTCAATCTTGCTCAGATCGAACTCGAGCGCGGCCGCCGGCTTTCCGACAACAAGACGATTTCGCAGAGCGATTTCGACCAGCGGCAGAATGCCTTTACGGAGGCTCAGGCCGGTCTTCGCACCGCTCAGGCGGCGCTTCGCTCGGCCCAGCTTGAACTCGGCTACACCGAGGTCCGCGCCCCGGTCGCCGGCCGCGTCGGCAAGATCGAGGTGACCGTCGGTAACCTTGTTGCCGAGGGCAGCGCATCTCCGGCGCTGACGACGCTTGTGTCGGTCGATCCGATCTACGCCAGCTTCAACGCCAGCGAAGAGATGGTGACGAATGCGCTTGCCCAGCTTCCTGCTGGCGACGGTGCCGTTCCCGCTGTCGAGCAGATTCCCGTCGAGGTCGGCACGCTCGCCGATCAGGGCACGCCGATCAAGGGCAAGCTGCAACTGATCGACAACCAGGTTGATGCGGCCAGCGGCACGATCGGCGTTCGCGCCGTCTTCGACAATCCCGGCGGCAAGCTGATCCCCGGCCAGTTCGTTCGTGTCCGCATGGGCGAGCCGAAGGCCGAGAACAAGATCCTGATCAGCGACCGCGCGATCGGCACCGACCAGGACAAGAAGTTCGTGTTCGTCGTCGATGCCGAAAACAAGGTCAGCTATCGGCCGGTCCAGCTTGGTCCGTCTGCGGACGGCCAGCGTATCGTCGAAAGCGGCCTGACTGTTGGCGACAAGATCGTCGTCAATGGCTTGCAGCGTATCCGTCCGGGTGCAGTGGTTGCCCCGCAGGCGGAAGAGAAAGTCGCGACGGCGCAGTAAGCTGAAGCATCCGGAGCGTCTCGGCGCCCCGCGTTAATTCCGAAATGACGTGATCCACCGGCGGTCTCCCAACCGCCGGAGAGGGTCGTTGCATCCCAAATTTCATCCCGGAGAGGGCTTTGAAATGAATTTTTCCAGATTTTTTGTCGACCGTCCGGTGTTCGCCGGAGTTCTGTCGGTCCTCATCGTCGTCGCCGGTCTGCTTGGACTGCGCGCACTGCCGATTTCCGAATATCCCGAGGTGGTTCCGCCATCGATCGTCGTGCGCGCCACCTATCCGGGCGCAAACCCCGAGGTCATTGCGCAGACGGTCGCCACGCCGCTCGAAGAGCAGATCAACGGCGTCGAGGGCATGCTCTACATGTCCAGCCAGGCGACCTCGGACGGCGTCATGACGCTGACCGTCACCTTCAAGCTCGGAACCGACCCCGACAAGGCGCAGCAGCTGGTTCAGAACCGCGTTTCGCAGGCCGAGCCGCGCTTGCCGGAAGAGGTGAAGACCATCGGCATCACGACGGTCAAGAGCTCTCCTGACCTGATGATGGTCGTGAACCTGATTTCGCCTGACAACCGCTACGACATCACCTATTTGCGCAACTACGGCGTCCTCAACATCAAGGACCGGCTGGCGCGCATCGATGGCGTCGGCCAGGTACAGGTCTTCGGTTCGGGCGACTATTCGATGCGCGTCTGGATCGACCCGCAGAAGGCGGCCGAACATGGCCTTGCCGCAAGCGATGTCACCAACGCGATCCGCGGCCAGAACGTGCAGGCCGCAGCCGGCACCATCGGCGCTTCGCCGAGCCTGTCGGGCGTAGACCTGCAGCTGAACGTCAATGCGCAGGGCCGTCTGCAGACGCCTGAGCAATTCGGCAACATCATCGTCAAAACAGGATCGAACGGCGAAATCACGCGTCTGCGCGATGTCGCCCGTATCGAGCTTGGCGCTGCCGATTATTCGCTGCGCTCGATCCTCGATGGCAAGCCGGCGGTCGCCATTCCGGTCTTCCAGTCTCCGGGTTCGAACGCCATCACCATCTCGGACGAAGTCCAGAAGACGATGGAAGAGCTGAAGACCGCCATGCCTGACGGTGTCAGCTACGAGATCGTCTATGACACGACGAAGTTCGTCCGCTCGTCGATCGAGAAGGTCGTAGACACGCTGCTCGAAGCCATCGCGCTCGTCGTCATCGTCGTCATCCTGTTCCTGCAGACATGGCGCGCCTCGATCATCCCGCTGATTGCCGTTCCGGTCTCGATCATCGGCACGTTCGCGGTGATGTATGTCTTCGGTTTCTCGATCAACGCGCTCAGTCTCTTCGGCCTCGTGCTGGCGATCGGTATCGTGGTGGATGACGCGATCGTCGTTGTCGAAAACGTCGAGCGAAACATCGAAAACGGGCTCAGCCCACGGGCTGCCACCTACAAGGCCATGAAGGAAGTGTCCGGTCCGATCATCGCGATCGCGCTGGTGCTTGTCGCGGTCTTCGTGCCGCTCGCCTTCATCTCCGGCCTGTCGGGCCAGTTCTATCGCCAGTTCGCGCTGACGATTGCGATCTCGACGGTCATTTCGGCCTTCAACTCGCTGACGCTGTCTCCGGCTCTGGCTTCGCTGCTGCTGCAGGATCACCACGCCAAGCGTGACTGGCTGACACGCGCCATGGATGCCGCCTTCGGCTGGTTCTTCCGAGGCTTCAACAAGGCCTTCGGCGCCGGTTCGCGGGGTTATGGCAAGGGCGTCGGCGGCCTGCTGTCGCGCAAGAGCATCGTCATGCTGGTGTATGTCGTGCTGGCAGGCGCGACCTACGGGCTCTTCAATGCAGTGCCGGGCGGTTTCGTGCCGGCGCAGGACAAGCAGTATCTGATCGGCTTTGCCCAGCTGCCGGATGCCGCCAGCCTTGACCGCACCGAAGACGTCATCAAGCGGATGAGCGATATCGCCATGGCTGAGCCTGGCGTCGCGCATGCGATTGCCTTCCCGGGCCTGTCTATCAACGGCTTCACCAACTCCTCGAACGCCGGCATCGTCTTCGTGACGCTGAAGGATTTCGAGGAACGCAAGTCGCCGGCGCTTTCGGGCGGTGCGATCGCCATGTCCCTGAACCAGAAGTTCGCGGCAATCCAGGATGCCTTCATCGCGATGTTCCCGCCGCCGCCGGTCAACGGCCTCGGCACGACGGGTGGCTTCAAGATGCAGCTCGAGGACCGCGCCGGTCTCGGCTATCAGGTGCTCGACGAGGCCAACAAGGCGATGATCGCCAAGGCCTACCAGACGCCTGAGCTCACAGGCATCTTCTCTGCCTACCAGATCAATGTTCCGCAGCTCTATGCCGATCTCGACCGTGAGAAGGCGGAACAGCTGGGCGTCCCGGTGACCGACGTTTTCGAGACGCTGCAGATCTATCTCGGTTCGCTCTATGTCAACGACTTCAACGCCTTCGGTCGTACCTACAGCGTGCGCGTCCAGGCCGATGCCAAGTTCCGGGCGCAGCCCGAGGATATCGGCAAGCTGAAGGTTCGTTCGGTATCGGGCCAGATGATCCCGCTGTCTGCGCTCCTGAAGGTGAACGCGACAACCGGGCCGGAGCGGACCAACCGTTATAACGGTTTCCTCTCCGCCGATATCAACGGCGGTCCTGCTCCGGGCTTCTCCTCCGGCCAGGCTCAGGCAGCGATCGAGAAGATCGCCGAAGAGACCCTGCCGAAGGGCATCAGCTTCGAATGGACGGATCTGACCTATCAGCAGATCCTGGCGGGTAATTCGGGCGTGGTCGTCTTCCCGCTGGCGCTGCTGCTGGTGTTCCTGGTGCTCGCTGCTCAGTATGAGAGCCTCGCGCTGCCGATCGCGATCATCATGATCGTGCCGATGGGTGTCCTGGCGGCGTTGACGGGGATCTGGCTGACCGGTGGAGACAACAACATCTTCACGCAGATCGGTCTGGTCGTCCTTGTCGGCCTGTCGGCGAAGAACGCGATCCTGATCGTGGAATTCGCCCGTGAGCTGGAATTCGAAGGACGGACTCCGGTCCAGGCCGCCATCGAGGCAAGTCGCCTGCGTCTGCGTCCGATCCTGATGACCTCCATGGCGTTCATCATGGGTGTCGTGCCGCTTGTCGTCTCGACCGGCGCCGGTGCCGAGATGCGCGCGGCGATGGGTGTCGCGGTGTTCTCGGGCATGATCGGCGTCACCTTCTTCGGCATCTTCATGACGCCCGTCTTCTACGTGCTGGTTCGCAAACTGTCGGGCAACCGCCCGCTGATCCAGCATACGGAGCACGAGCACGACGCGGAGGAAGCCGAAATCATTCGGCTTGCCGCCGAGTAACCCCCACTCAGCGGCCAGACGTGGAAAGGCGGAGCATTGCTCCGCCTTTTCTGTTTTCATGCCTCTGCCATGAGGTTATGTCTTGATTAACGTACATCGGGCGAGAGGAGTCGCGCGGTGTTTCGGTGCGAGGAGGCATTGATGCATATTGCGATTGTCGGCGCTGCAGGGATGATCGGGCGTACGCTGACAGCCCGGTTGGTTTCCGATGGAGCGCTGGCAGGGCAGACGGTGACGCGGCTGTCGCTGGTCGACGTCATCGAGCCGGACGTCCCACAAGGTTTCGGTGGTCGGGCGGATGTCGCAGCGGTTGATATTTCAATGCCAGGGCAGGCCGCGAAGATCGTCAGCTCCCGCCCGGATGTCATATTCCATCTGGCCGCCATCGTCTCCGGCGAGGCCGAGCTGGATTTCGAGAAGGGCTACGGCATCAACCTGGAGGGGACGCGTGCACTGTTCGAGGCAATTCGCCTTGCTCACCTTCGGGATAGTTACCGGCCTTGTGTCGTGTTTACCTCGTCGATCGCGGTCTTCGGTGCGCCATTCCCCGATGTCATTTCCGACGACTTCAATCTGACACCTCTCACGAGCTACGGCACGCAGAAGGCGATGGGAGAACTCCTGCTCGCGGACTATACACGCCGCGGGTTCATCGATGGCATCGGCATCCGCCTGCCAACGATCTGCATCCGGCCGGGAAAACCGAACAAGGCGGCGTCAGGATTTTTCTCCGGGATCTTGCGCGAACCCTTGGCTGGGCAACCTGCCATTCTTCCGGTGCCGGATACCGTTCGTCACTGGCACGCATCGCCGCGTTCGGCGGTTGGCTTCCTGATCCATGCCGCCAGCATCGATCTCCAGCCGCTGGGCTCCCGCCGCAGCCTGACCATGCCGGGTGTCTGTGCTTCGGTCGGCGAGCAGATCGAGGCCCTGCGGCGCATCGCGGGCGACAAGGCCGTCGCGCTCATCCGTCGCGAACCTGATGAAATGGTCATGAAGATCGTCGCGGGCTGGCCGCAAGCCTTCGATGCCCGGCGCGCGACGGAGCTCGGTTTCCGCGCCGATGCCTCGTTCGACGATATTATTCGCGTGCATATCGATGATGAAATGGGAGGAGTGCTTTGATGAGCGACAAGGCGCGCAATATTGCGTTTCTGGGAACCGGACTGATGGGCGCGCCGATGGTCCGGCGGCTTCTCGGCGTGGGTTTCCCGGTGACTGTCTGGAACAGGGACAAGACGAAGGCAGAGGCGCTTGCCCAGGACGGAGCCGTCGTGGCTGATACGCCTGCCGCTGCCGTGAACGGAGCGGCGGTCGTCTTCACTATGTTGAGTGACGGTAATGCCGTTGGCGACGTGCTGTTTTCGAAGGGCGTGGCGGACGCATTGGCCGCAGGGGCGATCGTCATCGACTCGAGTTCGATATCGCCCAAACAGGCGCGTGAACATGCGGGCAAACTGGCCGAGCGGGGCATTCGTCACCTGGATGCACCGGTCTCCGGCGGCGTTGTCGGGGCGACTGCCGGGACATTGGCGATCATGGCGGGGGGCGATGAAGCGCTGGTCGGCCAGCTGGCGGATGTCTTTGCGCCGCTGGGGCGTGTGACATATGTCGGCCCGAGCGGCACCGGCCAGCTTGCCAAGCTCGGTAACCAGCAGATTGTTGCGGTGACGATCGGCGCGGTTGCCGAGGCGATGATGCTGGTCGAGGCCGGCGGCGGCTCACGCGAGGCGTTTCGCCGGGCAATCCGTGGCGGCTTTGCGGAGAGCCGGATCCTCGATGTGCACGGCCAGCGGATGGTTGAACGCAGTTTTGGCAATGCCGGCCCGTCGAGGCTGCAGCTCAAAGACCTGAACAACATCCTGGCGGAGGCCGAGAGCCTGTCGCTGACACTGCCTCTGACGGAGGCTGTTCGGTCCGAATTTGCCGAGTTCGTCGCGAATGGCGGCGGAGATACGGATCATAGCGGTCTGCTGCTTCATCTGGAGAAGAAGAACACCGGTGCCGGTGAATAGTCGAGCGGACGGCGAGCCTCTTCATCTCGTCGTGCGTGCCGATTCGCGCACAATCGTTGATGGATTTTTAGGGTGTCCTAATTAATGTCTCGCGTGAGGGTTGGTGACCGCGTACAAGCAATAGATCGGATGTGCCCCTATTTTTGAAGCTGAGTGAGGCTTAGACGGCGTTGGTACCAGACAATCCCATACGATCCGAGCGAGAGTTCCAGGATATCCTGCGCCGCCTCGAGCTTGCGCTGGATGCCTCGCAGATCGGTGTGTGGGAACACGACCTGGACCGAAACGTGATCTCCTGGGACGCGCAGATGCATCGGCTCTATCGAACGGGACGGTCGAGCGGTCCTGTCGCAACCGCCGTCTGGTCCGACGCGATTCATCCTGATGATCGGTTGCGTGCAGAAGAGGAATTCGACGACGCCGTTGTCAGTCGCGGCCAGTATAATTCCGAATTCCGCATCATCTGGCCGAACGGCGAGATCCGGTACATTCGCTCGCGTGCGCATTTTTATGTCAGCGATGAGGGCAGACCTTCCTTCATCGGCGCGGAATGGGATGTGACGGCGGACGTGTTGCTCAACGACGAGGCGGCGCGGCAACGGTCCGTCGCGGAGGCGCGCGCTCTTGCACTTGAGGAGAGCAACGCCCGGATCGAATATGCGGCGGAGCATGACTATCTGACGGGATTGCCGAACCGCCGTCTTTTCGACAGTCGGCTGGCTGAACTCGCGGAAATGCCTCATGTCTCGACGCTTGCTGTGCTGCATCTCGATCTCGACCAGTTCAAGCAGATCAACGACAGCCATGGTCACACTGCCGGTGACGCGGTCTTGCGCGCCGCAGCACTGCGCATCGAGGCTGCCATTCCGGAGACTGCGATGGCCGCTCGTATCGGCGGCGACGAGTTCGTCATCGTCCTCGTCAATTTCGGCGGCATGGCTGCGTTGAACCGCATAGCGAAGGATGTGCAGCGTCGATTGAAGAAGAAGGTTCGGTTTGGCCAGGAGCTTCTTCAGTCGGGTGCCTCGATCGGAATTTCATGGTCCGCCAATCGCGGCGAGGCAAACCTGCTCGCGGAGTCGGATATCGCGCTTTATCAGGCGAAAGCATCGGGCCGCGATCGCATCGAGTTCTTCTCGCAGCAGCTGAAGGACGACCTGATGAGCAAGCGGCGGCTTGCGGAGGAACTGACGCTCGCTCTCGAGTCCGGCGACATCGTCCCGTTCTACCAGCTGCAATTCGACGCTCGGACGCGGGAGATCGTCGGGATCGAGGCATTGGCTCGCTGGAAACACCCGGAGCGAGGCATTCTTGCGCCCGGGACGTTCCTGAAGGTTGCGGATGAGTACAATCTATCCGCCGAGCTCGATGCGACAATTCTCCGGCGCGTGCTCGCCGATCGGCGCTCATGGGAGCGGCACGGCGCGAAAGTCCCGCATATCGCCGTCAATATTTCCGGTCAGCGGCTCTATGATCCGCTGCTCGTGGACGATCTGGTGGCTCTCAAGATTGCGCCGAATTCCATCGTCTTCGAGCTGATCGAGACGATCTTTCTCGATGATTGCGACGACGAGCTGCTTCAGCGCGTCGATCGGATCAAGCAGATGGGGATCGAAATCGAGATCGACGACTTTGGTTCCGGCCACGCATCGCTGATCGGTCTTGTCCGGCTGCGGCCGACGCGGCTGAAGATCGACCGGCAGCTTGTCGACGAGATTGATACCTCCGAGGAGCAGCGCCGCGTCGTCAAGTCGATCGTCGAAATCGCCAAGGCTCTTGACGTCGGGGTGATTGCCGAAGGCGTTGAAACGGAAGCGCATGCAGCGGTACTTGCAGATCTTGGCTGCGAAACGCTGCAGGGGTTCGCGCTTAGCCATCCGGCGTCCGCCGCTGAAGTCAGCGGTGTCTTTGCAAGGCTTGCTGCGCAGGCATCGCGCGGGCGCTTGTGATCTAGGCTGTCTGCGGCTCGAGCTCGCGGTGGGCTTCGAGGTACCACTCGACAAAGGCCTTAACGCCAGTCGCCAGCGGGGTGGTCGGCTTGTAGCCGGTGAGGGCAACCAGCAGGTCGGCGCTGGCGAATGTCCGGGGGACATCACCCTTCTGCATGGGCAGCATCACGCGCTTTGCCGGTCGGGCCAGCGCCTTTTCGACGGTTTCGACAAAGTCCAGCAGGCTTACCTGCTGACCGCCGCCAATGTTGACGACGCGGAACGGAGCCTGATGCGACAGCGTCTCGACGCGCTCGTCATTCACGCGGTTGCTTTCCGAAGGAATGACGGCGGCCAAACGGACGATCGATTCCACCAGATCGTCGATATAGGTGAAATCCCGGCTCATCTTGCCTTCGCCGTAGATCTCGATCGGCTGGTCCTGCAGGATGTTCTTGACGAACTTGAAGAGCGCCATATCCGGGCGACCCCATGGCCCGTACACCGTGAAGAAGCGGAAAGCCGTCGTCGGAATCTTGTGGAGGTGCGAATAGCTGTGCGCCATCAGCTCCATCGACTTCTTCGTCGCGGCATAGAAGGTGAGAGGCTCGTCGGCGCGGTCCGTTTCGCGGAACGGTACCGACGCGTTGGCGCCGTAGATCGACGAGGTGGAAGCCAGCAGCAGGTGCTGGATCCCGGCGCTTTTGGCTGCCTCCAGAACGTTCCAGGAGCCTTCGAGATTGGAGGTTAGGTAGGCGTGTGGGTTCTCAAGACTGTATCGGACACCTGCCTGCGCAGCCAAGTGAATGATGATATCCGGCTTGGCGGAGGCGACAGCGTCCTCCAAGGCCTTGCGATCCTCAAGCATTGCGGTGACGGCGCGGAACGCCGGGAACTGCGCCAATGCGGCATTCCGCATATGCTTGAGGCGGATGTTGTAATAGTGCGTCATTCCATCGAAGCCGACGACTTCGTGACCGTCCTGAAGCAGGCGGCGGGCAAGATGAAACCCTATGAAGCCGGCCGTGCCGGTGATGAAATAGCGCATTCCTATTGAAGCTCGCTTTTCTTGCCGACAGCGAAGTAGCTGAAGCCGTGGCGGGTAACCTCGGCGGTCGGGTAGATGTTGCGCAGGTCCACCAGAACGGGTTGCCGCACCAGTCCCTTCAGGCGCTTGAAATCGAGCGCGCGGAATTCATCCCATTCCGTCACAAGCACGATGGCGTCGGCGCCTTCGGCAATCTCATATGGGTCCTTGCCGTAGGTGACAGGGCCAAGCAGGTCGCGCGAGGCCTCCATGCCTTCCGGATCGTAGACATGGACCGTCGCACCGCCGTCGAGCAGGGCCTGGACAATCGTGATGGACGGCGCATCGCGCATGTCGTCCGTGTTTGGCTTGAAGGTCAGGCCGAGGATCGCGATCTTCTTGCCGCGCACGCTGCCGCCGCATGCGGCGATCACCTTGCGGCCCATGGCGCGCTTGCGGTTGTCGTTGATTGCGACGGTGGTTTCGATCAGGCGCATCGGGCTGTCGAAATCCTGGGCGGTCTTGACCAGCGCCAGCGTGTCCTTGGGGAAGCACGAGCCGCCGTAGCCGGGACCGGCGTGCAGGAACTTGTCGCCGATGCGCTTGTCCATGCCAATGCCCTTGGACACCTTCTGCACATCCGCGCCGATCTGTTCGCAGAGGTCGGCGATCTCGTTGATGAAGGTGATCTTCATCGCGAGGAAGGCGTTGGCGGCATACTTGATCAGCTCGGACGTGCGGCGTTCGCAGAAGTAAAGCGGTGCTTCGTTGAGATAGAGCGGGCGGTAGACTTCCCGCATGATCTCGATCGCACGCGGCTCTTCCGTCCCAAGAACGATGCGGTCAGGGCGCTTGAAGTCGCTGATCGCGGCGCCCTCGCGGAGGAATTCGGGATTGGAGACGACCGCGATATCCTTGTCCGGGAATTCCTCGCGGAAGATCCGCTCGAGTTCGTCACCGGTTCCAACAGGTACGGTCGACTTGGTCACCACGACGGTGAAGCCGTTGACGGCGGCCGCAATTTCACGGGCTGCCGCGTAGACGTAGCTCAGGTCGGCATGACCGTCGCCACGGCGCGACGGCGTGCCGACAGCGATGAAGACGACATCGGCATCCGCAACCGAAGGAGCCAAGTCCTTGGAGAAGTCCAGGCGACCTGCACTTCGGTTGTTCTCGATGATCGCACCGAGGCCGGGCTCGTAGATCGGCACTTCGCCGGCTTCAAGGGCGTCGATCTTGGCCACGGATTTATCAACGCAGGTTACGTGGTGGCCGAAATCAGCCAGACAAGCACCAGAGACAAGGCCGACATAGCCTGAGCCAATCATCACAATACGCATGGGTTCAATCCCCGAAACATCGAAAGGGTCCCGACCGAGCGGCGGGTTTGTGACGGTGTTACAGAGGTAATTTTATAAGTTCAAGACAAACGAGCCTAGTTCCTTCCGAACTCATCGACGATCCGGATGATGTCGTCTTCGCCGAGATAGGAGCCGGTCTGCACTTCGATCAGCTCGAGCGTGATCTTTCCGGGGTTGGCAAGACGGTGAACTTCGCCAAGCGGAATATAGACCGACTCGTTCTCGCGCAGCATCTGCACGTTGTCGCCAATGGTCACTTCGGCCGTGCCCTTCACCACGATCCAGTGTTCGGAGCGGTGATGGTGCTTCTGCAGTGACAGCTTCATGCCGGGGGTGACGAAGATGCGCTTCACCTGGAAGCGATCGCCATTCAGGATGGAGGTATAGCCGCCCCACGGGCGGTAGGACGTCGGGTGCGTTTCCGTCAGCTTGGATGTCGCGGGCAGGGCGGCGAGCATCTTGACGATATCGCCGACGCCCTGGCTGTCTTCCAGCCGTCCGACATAGACCGCGTCTTCGCTGGCGACGACGGCGATGTTCTCCATGCCTTGCACGGCAAGGTGCACGCCATGCGTCATCACGAGCGAATTCTTCGTGTTGACCAGCGTGGTGTTGGCGGCTGCCACATTGCCAAGTTCGTCACGGCTGCCGCTCTTCCAGACGGAATCCCAGCTGCCGAGGTCCGACCACTTGAACGGCGAAGGAACGACCGCGGCGTTGCTTGTCTTTTCCATGATCGCGTAGTCGATGGAGATATTGGGGCTTGCGGCAAAGGCCGTCTTGTCGAGCCGGATGAAATCGAGGTCCTTGACGCCCTTGGCGACGGCCTCGCTGGCAGCCTTCAGCACCGCCGGCGCGTAATTGGTCATCTCGCTGATCAGGCGGGAGACCGAGAACATGAACATGCCGGAATTCCAGTAGAAGCCTCCCTGTGCCAGCATTTCCTCCGCCTTCGCAAGCGCCGGCTTCTCGATGAAGCGCTTCACCGTCTTCGCGCCGCTCGGAAGGTTGTCGCCGCCTTCAATGTAGCCGTAGCCGGTGGCGGGTTCGCTCGGGTTGATGCCGAAGGTGACGAGTTTTCCGTCGGCGGCAGTGGCTGCGGCCGTCCGCACCGATTCAAAATAGGAATCGTCGGCGACGATCTCATAGTCGGAGCCGAGGACATGCATGATAGTGTCGTCGCCGAAGCGCTCACGCACCAGCGTCGCGGCTGCCGCGACGGCTGCTGCAGTGTTGCGTGCTGTCGGCTCCAGCAGGATGGCCGCGAGGCCGAGATCCAGTTCGCGCGCCTGTTCCGCCACCAGAAAGCGGAACTCCTCGTTGGTGAGCACCACCGGCGTCGTATAGAGCGTCGGGTCGGAGACGCGCAGCAGCGTTTCCTGAAACAGCGTGCGGTCACCGATGAAGCGGATGAATTGCTTTGGCGCAGCGGCGCGCGACAAAGGCCAAAGGCGGGTGCCTTTTCCGCCTGCCATAATCACTGGAACTATCTTCTGCATCACAGCGTCCTCGAATGTTCTTATGTCGTCAATCAGTGTGCGGCCGCCCATTGGCGGATGCCGGCAAGCCCGTCAGCGAGCAGGCCGGCGGCTGCGGCCTCGGTCTCCGACTCGACGTAGCAGCGCATCTCCGGAGCGTTGCCGGAAGGTCTGAAATGGATGATCCGCCGATCCTTGAGCGTCACCCGAAGGCCGTCGATATCGCTGATCGCGTCGACCTCGCCGATGGACCGAAGAAAGGCGGCAAGATTTTCCGGGCCGGCGCGCAGGTAGGCCATAAGCCGGGCGCTTGTCTCGATGGGGAAGTTTTCGAGGCGGTCTGCGGCGGCAACTGGAAGGCGGTACGTGGCGACCAATGCCGAAAGCGGCTGCTTCGTCGATGCTGCGAGCGAAAGCGTCGCCAGTATCGGCAGGAAGCAGTCTCTGGTTGGCAAGGCCCGCAGCGGCTGGCCGTGCACGGAAAAGTCGCTTGCGGTGAGTACGCCACCGTTTGCCTCAAAGCCGGCGACACCGTCACTGCCGGCCGTGCGTGCATCCTGCATGCCTGCAATAACGAAGGGCGATCCGACACGCGTGCGGATCACCCGAAAATTGCCGGCGGATTCGATACCGGAGTTCGATGTGACGGGCGTAACCACGACTTCTGCGTCGAGAAAATTGGCGGTGATCAGCCCCAGGAGGTCGCCGCGCAGCGGCTGGCCACTTTCATCGGCGACCAGCGGGCGATCGCCGTCGCCGTCGGCGGATACGATGGCATCCAGGCCATATTGCTTTGCCGCGTTCTTGAGGATCGCGATGGTTTCCTCGGAGACCGCTTCCGTGTCGACGGGGATGAATGTTTCGGAGCGCCCGAAGGCGATCACCTTGGCGCCGTACTGCTCAAGCAATTCGACCAGGAGGTCGCGAGCAACCGTGCTGTGCTGGTAGACACCGATCGTCAGGCCTGCGAGCGCGCCGTTTTCGAGCAGTCCGCCATTGCGCTGGACAAACAATGACCGGCACTCTTCGGAGCGATCCGGAGCGGTTTTTGCGCCCGGCGTGAAAGAAAAGCCCGCCCGGTCAAGCTCAGCGGCGGCTGCGGTAATCGCCGCTTCGTCGTCCTTGTCGATCTCGCCGTCGGGCCGGTAGAATTTGATGCCGTTTCTGTCGGCGGGAATATGCGAGCCGGTGATCATCAGGCAGGCCGCGCGTTCCTGCAGGCCGTACAGAGCAAGCGCGGGCGTTGGGACCGTGCCGCAGTCGGCTGTCCTGAAGCCAAGGCCGGCAAGCGCATCGACGCAATTTTCAGCCATCTCCGGGCTGGAGTCGCGGAAGTCGCGGCCGACCAGAATCAGATCGCCAGGCTGGGCACGTCGGCTGTCCAGCAGGTATCGACCAAAGGCTGTCGCATAGAGCGCGGAGGCGCGGCCTTTCAGATCCTCGGAAAGGCCTCGTAGCCCGCTTGTACCAAATTTCATCCTGAATAAGCCCTCGGATGCGCTTGAATTCGCTAGTGCTTTGGACGCAATCTACGCAAAGATTGTAAATTTTAACGACTGGCGACCGATAAAATGTCTGCCAAATCCCTTTTCGAAGCAAGTTGAAAGCTCTTCCAGCCGGAAGGGCGGAGGCATGACCATGAATGAACGGACGGTAGCGCTTGAAGAAAGCTGGAGGGATGCTCTCGCTGGAGAGTTCGAAAGTCCCTACATGCAGCAGCTCAAGGCTTTCCTGACGGCGCAGAAGGAGAGTGGCAAGCGGATATTCCCCAAGGGAGCGGAGTATTTTCGCGCCCTGGACCTCACGCCGCTCGCCGACGTCAAGGTCGTCATCCTTGGTCAGGACCCGTATCATGGCCTCGGGCAGGCACATGGTCTGTGCTTCAGCGTTCGGCCCGGTGTGCGAATTCCGCCGTCGCTCGTCAATATCTACAAGGAAATACAAAGCGATCTCGGGATCACCCCGGCCAAGCATGGGTTTCTCGAGCAATGGGCCCGGCAAGGCGTCCTGCTCCTGAACAGCGTTCTCACCGTCGAAGAGGCACAAGCGGCATCCCATCAGGGAAAGGGCTGGGAGAAGTTTACCGACGCGGTGATCCGCAAGGTGAACGATGAATGCGATGCGGTGGTCTTCATGCTTTGGGGCGCCTATGCGCAACGCAAGGCGGCGTTTGTCGACACGTCGCGGCATCTCGTTTTGAAGGCGGCGCATCCTTCGCCGCTTTCGGCACACAATGGATTTTTCGGCTGCGGGCATTTTTCCCAGGCCAATGCCTTCCTTCAGGCACGCGGCCGCGACCCGATCGACTGGCAACTTCCGCTCCAGCCGGAGGACAGCTGACGCATTGCTGAACGAACTGATCTTGTCGTTCACTAAAAGGAGACAATGCGTTCCGGTCGGCGGGACTATTCCTGTCGGCGGTTAAGGATCATCTATCACCCATCGAAAGCCCGCGAGGCGGGCCAGAAAGGGGTCTTAAATGCTCGATCAGATCAAGGGTCTGCACCACGTCACGTCGATGGCGGAGGACGCCCGCACCAACAATCAGTTTTTCACGAATGCGCTCGGTTTGCGCCGGGTCAAGAAAACCGTGAACTTCGACGCACCTGACGTCTATCACCTCTATTACGGTGACGAGACCGGGTCGCCAGGTACGATCATGACCTATTTTCCATTTCCCAAGATGGCCCAGGGTCGTCCCGGCACGGGCGAGGTGGGAACAACGGTCTACTCCATCCCCGAAGGGTCGATCGGCTTCTGGAGCGATCGCCTTTCCAAGCTGAATGTCGGCGGTCTCAAGGCCGAAGAGACATTCGGTGAAAAGCGCTTGAACTTTGCCGGTCCCGACGGCAATGGTTTCGCGCTCGTCGAGGTCAAGGACGATAACCGCCTACCATGGACCCATGGCGGGATCAGCGAGGATCATGCGATCCGCGGCTTCCACTCCGTCGCCATGCGTTTGCGCGATGACGGTGCCACCTCGGAGCTCCTGAAGTTCATGGGCTACCAAGTGCAGGAAGAGCGAGACGGCGTGAAGCGCCTGACAATCCCGGGTGGCAACGGCGCACATCTTGTCGATCTCGAAACCATGCCGAATATCTCGCGCGCCTTGCCGGGTGCGGGGTCGGTCCACCACGTGGCCTTTGCCGTCGAGAACCGTGAAAAGCAGCTCGAAGTCCGCAAGGCGCTGATGGACACGGGCTACCAGGTCACGCCTGTTATCGACCGCGATTACTTTTGGGCGATCTATTTCCGCACGCCGGGTGGCGTCCTGTTCGAGATCGCGACGAACGAACCTGGTTTCGACCGTGACGAGGATACCGCGCATCTCGGTGAAGCACTGAAACTGCCGCAACAGCATCAGCATCTGCGGTCCCTGCTCGAACAGCACCTGCAGCCGCTGGAAGGCTGAGGTGGGAGATTGACATGACCGAAAGCAATTATGTGCACCGGCTGCATGCCGGTGCGCCAGGCAAACCCATTCTCTTCGCTCTTCACGGCACGGGCGGCGACGAAAACCAGTTCTTCGATTTCGTGCGACGCTTGCTGCCGGACGCGACCATCGTTTCGCCGCGCGGCGATATTTCCGAATATGGAGCGGCGCGCTTCTTCAAGCGAACGGGCGAAGGTGTCTACGACATGGCCGATCTCGCGCGCGCGACCGACAAGATGGCTGCCTTTGTCGAGAGACTTGCCGAGGAGCACAGCGCTTCGTCGATCCTGGGCCTCGGCTTTTCAAATGGGGCCAACATTCTTGCCAACGTGCTGATCGAGAAGGGGTTGTTCGACGCTTCGGCGTTGATGCATCCGCTCATTCCGTTCCAGCCCAAGGCAAATCCTGCCTTGGCGGGCCGCAAGATACTGATCACCGCCGGTCAACGGGATCCGATTTGTCCCCCGCCGGTAACGCAGGCACTGGCTGACTATTTCGAAAGCCAGAATGCGTCCGTCGCGACGGAATGGCACCCGGGTGGGCACGATATCCGCCCGAACGAAATCGACGCGGTTCGAGTGCTTTTCGAGCGATATCGATAGATCGACAATGCGTCGGACAGTCTTTTATGAGGCTGTCCGATGCGCGACCGGGCGGCGCCGAGTTGCCGCAAATATAATACGATGATCTCTAGTTGTGTATTCAATCATTTATGGTAATTGTTTGTTAACAATACCTGGGCGGGTGCCCGGTTGTGGATCCGTCGAGGGTTTGCTTTCGGATGAACGAGATTGCCGACCTTCGAACGCTATTCGGCCTGATGCGACGTCAGGTGTGGACGATACTGGCTTTTGCCGCGGCGATCTTCCTGCTGACGCTCATCGTCGTTTTCTCCGTGACGCCGCGATACACCGCGCAAGCACTTCTTCTCGTCGATACCAGTTCCAAGAACCTGCTTGATCCGGATACGGCGTCGGCAAACGGGCTGACGGATAATTCGCGGGTGGAGAGTGAAGTTCGGATCATTCAGTCCGATGCGGTTCTGCTCGATGTCGTCAGGGACGGCAATCTGCTGTCGGATCCGGAGTTTCGGCCGGGTCGTGGCGCGATTGCGCGCGTCCGTGATCTGTTTGGCGGGGAGACTGCCCCGGCATCCGAAAGCGTTGCTCTTGGATCAGTGCTTGCCTCGCTGAAAGACGCGGTCAGGGTTAGGCGAGAAGGCCTGACCTACCTGATCACGGTCGGGGTCACCTCGCAGGATGCCGAGAAGGCTGCAAGGCTCGCCAACCTGGTGACTACAGCCTATGTCAGGAACCAGGTGGACGGCAAGGTCGCTGGTACGATTGCCGCTCGCAACAGCCTCCAGCAGCGGGTGGCCGCGGCCAAGCAGCTGCTGGCAGAGCACGAGATCGAGCTCGACGCCTTTACGGCTTCCCATCATGACCTGCCGGGCTTCAATATCGACGCAGTGCCGCGAATTTCCGCGGCCGGTTTTGGAACCATGGCCGATGGCGGGAGTGCCGTCCCCTCTGCAACGGTGACCCAGTTCTACAGCCTTCAGCAGTCGTCGCAGATTGCCAGAGCTCAGTATCAGAACCTGCTGACCCGACTGCAGGACTTCGAGGCGCAGGCAACGCTGCAACTGGCGGACAGTCGCGTCGTCTCGCAGGCAATGGCGCCAATCGACCCCTCCTATCCGAAGACCTTGCCGATCCTGGCCGTGATGGCGATGGTCGCCGTTGGCATTGGTCTGGGCGCTGCCTTCCTGCGTGAGTTCTTCGTTGGCGGGTTTACCGGCGAAGATCAGGTGAGCGCGGTGTTGAACATTCCGCTGGCAGCGGTGGTGCCGCATCAGGAGGGGAGCGAGCTGGACAAACCACATGGCCGTGGCCTCTCGGACACGATCATAACCGCGCCGCTTTCGGTCTTCTCGGAATCGATCAGGCGGATCAGGGTGTCCGTCGAGCAGGCGCTGCTCAGTCGGGCAGCATTTCTCGATGACGGCCAGGAACAGGGGATCGTGATCATGGTGTCGTCGCCGTCGCATCAGGACGGCAAGTCGACGCTTGCGGCCTCGCTTGCACGAACCTATTCCCGCGCCGGCAAGCGAACGCTGCTGATCGATTGCGATCTGCGCAAGCCCAGCATTCACCGGCATGTTGATCGGGAGCCGACGCCGGCGTTCGTCAATTTGCTGCGGGGGGAGCCTGATCCCGGGCTCGCGAATATCGTCGTGACCGACAATGCGACCAATCTCTCCGTGATCCTGGGCGCGCGCCCGGCCGAGTTTCCGACCGACGACCTGCTGATGAGCCCGAAAATCAGGGCGCTGCTTTCGCGTGCACGTCAGCACTTCGACTATGTGGTAATCGATACGCCGCCGGTCGATGCGGCGGTGGATGCGCTCTATCTTGCGCGCCTGTGCGACGCGGTTCTCTTCGTGGTCCGCTGGGCCAATACGCCTCAAAGCGTGGCTCGCAAGGCTGTTGCCGAGCTCAAGGCAAACGTCCGTGACGGTGTTCCGATCGTTGCTGTGTTGAACCGGCAGGATCAGAAAAAGTGGCTGAGCTTCGGCGGCGCCTATTCGCCGTCGAGGACCTGAGACAATGCCGGCGACCACAGCCGGTTCAAATGTGAATGCAATTTAAGCGATATGCTCGGTTGAGCTTGACATCCAGGTTGTTTTCGTAAAAGTTTAGTTAAATTGCGAATACAACCGACGCCTTATTCTTGATGGAATAGCATATCGGCGGCCCGATATTGGCAGCCGAGCGCGTGGAATAGCATTTTTCAGAAAATCATAGCGAACAAGACATGGTCGAGGGCATGCGGATTCTCGTTCACGACTATTCCGGACATCCGTTCCAGATCGAGCTTTCCCGTTGTCTGGCACGACGGGGCCACACGCTGTCGCACGTCTACTCGGCGAGTTTCCAGACCCCGAAGGGCGACCTCGCCACCAAGGCCGATGATCCCGATACGCTTGACATCGTTGGACTTTCGCTCTCCGAAACCTTCCAGAAGAACAGCTTCTTCAAACGGAGATCGCAGGAAATCGAGTTCGGCCGGATGGTGGCGCGGCAGATCAGGCATTTCCGGCCCGATATCGTCGTGTCCTCCAATGCGCCGCTAGATACACAGGCGTTGATCTACAAGGCCGCGCGTGCCTGTGCCGCGAAGTTCGTCTTCTGGCTTCAGGACATCTATAGCGAGGCGATCAGTCGGGTCGTTCCGAAGGCGCTTCCGGTGTTCGGCGGCGTGATTGCGGCTCGCTACCGGAGACTGGAATATTCGCTCCTGCGACGCAGCGATCATGTGGTTGCGATCACCGAGGATTTTGTTTCGATCCTGCGACAGCAGGGTGTTGTGCAGGCGCGGGTCTCGGTTGTCGAGAACTGGGCGCCGTTGGGCGAGATGACGGACGCTCGAAGCGAAACTGCGCTTCCGGCGGGCGAGGCGGGGCGGGCCCACGCGATCTACGCTGGGACCCTCGGATACAAGCACAATCCCGATATTCTACTCGCCGCCGCCAAGCAGTTGCCCGTTTCCATCGAGGTTTTTTCCGAGGGGAAAGTCGCCGACAGCCTTTCCCGCCGCGCGACCGAGGAAGGTGTTGCCAATCTGTCGGTCAGGGCCTGGGTGCCTTTCGGCGATCTGCCGAAAGTGTTGGCGAAGGCCGATATCCTGATTGCGATGATCGAGCAGGATGCGGGCATATTTTCGGTACCATCCAAGGTATTGACCTATCTCTGCTGCGGGAAGCCCATTCTTGCCGCGATCCCGACGGGAAACCTTGCACGCCGGATCATCGAAAGGGTGCAGGCCGGGCTTGTCTCGTCACCAAGCGATGCGGGGTCGTTTATCGAAAACCTTCGAAAGCTTGCGGGGGATGTGCCTTTGCGCAAGGCGCTCGGCGCGAACGGGCGAGATTACGCGGAGAAGAATTTTGATATTCAACGGATCGGCGATCGTTTCGAGGGGATTTTCGCCGGTCTGTTCTTGCCGGAGTTGAAAGCAATCTAACGCTGGGGGGCGTAGCGTGCGTGGGAAGACTGCTCTTGTCTGTGGTGCCGGTGGCTTCATCGGCAGCCATCTCGTTCAACGATTGAAACATGAGGGCCTTTGGGTTCGCGGGGTCGATCTGAAGTTTCCTGATTACGAGGAAAGTGCGGCCGATGAGTTCGTCATTGGCGATCTCAGGAGCCAGAGCGTTTGCGAACAGGTGATCGACGGTCGCTTCGACGAGGTCTATCAGCTGGCAGCCGACATGGGCGGCGCCGGCTACATCTTCACCGGCGAGCATGATGCCGACATCATCCACAACTCGGCGACCATCAATCTCAACGTGGCCGGTTTCTCCCGGCTGCGGCACATCGATCGCATCTTCTATTCGTCGTCGGCCTGCATCTATCCAGCCTACAACCAGGAAGATCCTGATAACCCCAACTGCCGGGAATCCTCGGCCTATCCGGCCGCGCCGGACAGCGAGTACGGGTGGGAGAAGCTGATCTCGGAGCGGCTTTTCCTGGCCTACAACCGCAATCACGGGATGACCAACCGGATCGCCCGGTATCACAACATTTTCGGCCCGTGCGGGTCCTGGGAGGGCGGCAAGGAGAAGGCGCCGGCGGCGATCTGCCGGAAGGTCGCGATGGCTTCCTCTGGCGGAGAGATCGAAATATGGGGTGATGGGCTGCAAACGCGGTCGTTCCTCTATGTCGACGAATGCATAGAGGGGACGACGCGGCTGACGCGCTCGGACTTTCAGGGACCGGTGAACATCGGGTCGGACGAAATGGTCAGCATAAACACGCTCGTCGATATGGTCTGCGACATCGCGGGCAAGCGTCTTCACAAGCGGCATATTCCTGGGCCGACCGGAGTGCGCGGTCGAAACTCGGACAACCGCCTGATCGAGGAGAAACTCGGCTGGCGTCCTTCACAGAGCCTGACGATCGGTCTTGAGAAGACCTATGAGTGGATAGAGCGGCAGCTGATGCGGAAGGCGGCGTGATGCCGGCTGACGCAACGGTCGCCAGATCGACGGCGCTTCGCAGGATATCTCAGAATGGCCATGCGAACGCTCTGTTGCTGATCGCCAGCTTCGGCATGGGGCAGGGCTCGATCTTTCTCGCGCAGACCTTGCTCGTCAGTCGCGACGCGTTCGATCTTCTCGCGCGTTTCGGCGTGTCCTTCTCCTTTGCGATCCTTGCCTTGATGATTGTCGATTGCGGGTCGGTCACGACGATCGCCAGGCGCGTTTCGCTTGCGGATGCCGCAGGACGGCAGGCCGAGATCGGGCGGTGCTACTGGGCTGCGTGCCGCGTGCGTTTCTGCATTGCCGCCATCGTGGCGACGGTCGGGCTCGGTTATGCCCTCGTGTCGGCGGATCCGTTCTACCGCTTCTATATCTTGTCGGCTATTCCGGCGCTGTTCCTCTGGTCGTTCAATGCCGCAGGGGTGTTCGACGGCATGCAGCTCAGCGGTATCAGCGGAGCGACCAGCGTTCTGGCCTATCTCTCATCGGCGTTTGCTCTCGTGTTTGCAGCGCACGAAGCGCCAAGCACAGCTGGCCTCGTGCTCGGTGCTGCGCTTTCGGCCGGCTATGCCTTTGCCGTCGCGGCCCAGTTGGCGATGCTGCGTCTGCTGGGTTGCTTGCCTCGGCCAGTGAACGTCACGCGGACGCAAAGCCTGGAATTCGCGCGGGAAGGCGGCGCCGTCCTGCTTTCCGTCCTTCCGGGGCAACTGTCATTCCGGTTTCAGATCGTCGTCTGTTCGCTGGTTCTGGGGGAGGTGGCGACCGCGCTCTTCGTTTACGGGCGCCAGATCGCCGCTGCCGCGTCGCAAGTGCTGGACTTCGTTCGCAGGGCACATTTCGCAGTGCTTGCCAGAAATCTGCTATCGGCGGCAAAGCCTTTTCGGGCTGCGTTTCGAACCCAGCGTTTGGCAACCCTGCTGGCGGTGGCCATGGCGTCGGGCCTGCTCGTTGGTGCCGCCGGCTGCTCGATACTGCTCGACGGTGCGCTAGCAAGCGCGGCAGCCGTCGTCGCGCTGTTCTCTGTCGGCATTCTGACCGGCGCCCTGGCGCAAACGGTGGCGCAGGCCGCGCAGGCGCTGGGGCGGTTTGCTCTGGTTGCCTGGGCGATGAATGCCGCCATGATCGCCTGTGTGGCTGCCAGCGCCGGCCTTGGCTGGTGGGTCAGCCTGCCGGGGCTCGCGATCGCGGAGGTTCTGAGCCATGGTGTCATGGTGCTTTGCGTCTGCCGTCCTCTCCGACGGATAACGCCCGCCACTTCGGTCCAGGTCAATCCATGATCCGGATGGGAACCGTACTTGCCCTCTATCTGGCCAATCTTCCTTTCGCCGACAGCGTATTTGTTGTCCTGCTGACTTTACCGATGCTCGCGATGGTGCTGGCGGGCCTCACGCGGATCGAATCAAAGCAGTTTCAGGTCGGAGACGTGTTCTGGTTCTGCCTCTTCATCTATTTCGTGATTTCGCCGCTGCAGCTGCTGCATGGCGACCAGATCGGCGGAACGACGGCGATTACGGCCTTCGCCTACGAGCCGGGGGAGTACGTCGCGGCAATGATCATTGTCGTTCTCTTCTGCCTTCCCTTTCTTTTCGTCTCGATGGAGAAGGGCGAGAGGGCGCCAACCTCGGTGGAGCCAGGGCTGACCGGCCTGCTGGTCGTGAACGTCACGTCCTTTGCGTTGTTCGTTCTGTCGGAAAGCGGTTTTGATCGATTGCTGCTGCCGCGACTTGAGCAGGACCCATCGCAATCATTCATCGCGGGCATGCTGTTTCTGGCCGCGCAATCGGTCACGACCTGCCTGATAGCCGCTCGTTTCCGGGTGGCTCAGCACCGATTTGCAGCAGCCATTCCCTTGCTGGCGACCGTGCTTCTGCTCGCGATCTCACGCAACCCGTTCAACGCGCCGCGTTTCATTCTGCTCGCCGTGTGGGGACCCATCGTGCTTGCGCTCGCCGGCGGCAAGGTTTCCGCCTCGAAATTTTACATCGCCAGCCTGCTCGCGCTGACGGTCGGCTTCCCGATCCTCAATATCACGACGCGATCGGGTCTGAGCGGGCTCTCCGATCTCTCCCAATTGTCCGTTGTCGGCAATTTCTTCGACATTCCTTCCATCGACGTCTACGACACTGCCGTTCACGCCGTTCGTTTCATGTCCGCCCACGATCATCTTTGGGGTGAAAAGCTAACCGCTGTGGTTCTCTTCTTCGTTCCGCGGGCAATGTGGGAAGGAAAGCCGATCGTCGGTGGCCTGGATATTGGCAATGAACTGTTCTCCGCGGGCATGTACGGCACGCCAAACCTGTCGTTCTTTCTCGGCTGCGATTTCTACATGGATTTTGGTTTCCTGGGTGTGGTGCTCGGCGGCACCGTCGCGGCCGTGTTGCTGCGAAGCGCGCTTCGCTCGACCTGGGGCAGCTTCTTCCAGGTTGACGTCATGCATTTCGTTATTGCGTCCTCGCTTCCGATCCTCCTGCGCGGTCCGGTGGGTGCGGTGTTGCCACTCTTTACCTGTCAGATGCTCGTCACGCGACTGGCAGCGATCCCGGTTCGGCGCGACGCGACGCGCGCGGTCAGTGCAGCGGAAGGATAAAGCCGGTGATGGAGATGGAACAGAGGCGACTGGGGATATTGGATGCCCAAGCAAACGGATCGCGGAGCGGCGGCCCGAGCTTCAGCCTCGGGCACCGAGCGCATCGGGCGGTATGGAAGTTGACCTGGGCGCTTCTCGCGGCATGGACGCCGGCTCCGCTTCATCCTTGGCGGGCGCTGCTCCTGAGGCTCTTCGGCGCGAAACTGGCGTCGAATGCGCGCGTCCATGGCTCGGCGAAGATATGGTACCCGCCAAACCTCACAATGGAAGTCAACACGCTGATCGGCCCTGTTGTGACCTGCTACAGCATGGCGCCGATCCGCATCTGCGCGCACGCTATCGTGTCGCAAGGCGCCCATCTTTGCGCCGGCACGCATGACATCGACGACCCGCATTTCCAGCTGGTTGCGCGGCCGATCACGATCGGCGCCAATGCCTGGGTAGCTGCCGAGGCATTCGTCGGGCCGGGCGTGATCGTTGAGGAGGGCGCGGTTCTCGGCGCGCGGGGTGTTGCGTTGAAGGATCTGCCCGCGTGGAGCGTCCACGCGGGAAACCCGGCCCGGTTCATTCGGCAGCGAGCGCGCATTACCAGCCCATAGCAAGCGTGGCGGCGACCCACGCTTCCGCGACGATGGCATAACCCTGGTCGTTGAGATGGATGCCATCGGATCGCAGTGATCGGGGAACGATGCCGGCGGCACGGTCCTCGTCATCGAGCGCGCTCCCATCGCCTGCCGCAAGAAGCGTGGCGTGCAGATCGACATAATGCGGCCCGTAGCGACGGAGCAGTTCGCTGTTCAGATCGAAGATAGCCTGTTTCGTCTGCGGCGTGTCGTTTGCCGAGGTCAGGATCGAGCCGATGAGAAACCGTCCGCTCGTCGTGTGCGCCACCATCGACGCGATATCGGACAGGACGGCCGCCTGATCCGTTGCGTTGTTGCGTCCGGCCCAGATCCATTGAAGATAGCGTCGATGCGACATGGCCTCATCGGATTTGAAGGGTGTTTCATAGGGCACCGGGATGCTGTCACCGGCAAGGCTTCTGGTGAAGTTCCATGTCGAGCCGGATTCGACCGTGAGCGTTCCCCGCGTGCCGGCCAGGGTGCCGCCGGCGCTGGCCGAACTGGTACCGTGGAAGACATCGATTGATCGGTATGTCACCGGAACCTGCGGGTTGTCGTCTCCCCATTCGATCACGATATTGTCGAGCGACCAGACGATTGATGTGCCGCTTGTGAGGATCGCGAGCGCGCCACACACCGGATTGCCGAAATCCATGTTCCCGCTGGTGAAGACGAGCTCGTGATGACCGCTGCTGCTGATCACCCAGGTCGGGTTTCCGTCGGCGGTTCTCGTCGCCCAGCTGCCGCCCGGCGTGTTCAATCCACCGACGTGGATCAGGCCGGTCCCTACGGGAAAGTCGATATCGAAGGCGATGCGGATCAGCTTGCCCTCAGGGATTGCAGCAACTGCCAGCTCGCATCCCCGCAGTGTTCCAGCATCATCGTTTTCAATGACAAGCTTCCCGCCCTCCACACGTATCGGTGTCGTGTGCCCATCCTGTTGGCGGGGCGTCCATCCCTCTGCTGAAGCGCTGAAGCGGTGCGTGGTGGAATAGGTCGGATGGTATGCCGGTATCTGCCCGTCGCCCGGCGTCAGCTGCAGAGCCGTCTCGCTCCCGCCCGCCTCGAACTGTCCGGGGAAAATGCGCAGCGTCAGATCGATCGTGCTGCCTTCGGTGACACTCAGCAGGATGGTGGACCGTACGAACCGGTGCGTCGCCAGCCCCGTTGCTGCGACGTGGCTGCGCGTGCCGTCGAGTTGAAACGAGGGCGCGGCGATTTCGTCGAGGTAGCCTCCCAGTTCATCGGCTTCGATCAGCAGCAGGCGCAAACCGACGACCCCGGCGGTCGATCCGCCGATCAGCTGGGCGTCCGCGGATATCGTCCAGCTGCTGCCCGGCTCGATTTCGTAGTTCGCGGCGATCGCGCCATAGACCAGTCGGCCGATGTCGGTGAACGATGCGGTTGCCGTGCCCTGAATGCGGACATCGCCGTATGGCAAGCCAGTCTCGTCGCGGCCCTTCTGCACGAGCTGATGGCTGAGCCCGTTGATGCTGCCGTCTTCGAATGTGTCCATCCAGTCGCGGCTATGCGGGTAAAGGTTCGTGGGGTTGCTGTCGCGCACAGCGATGAGCAGCGACAAGCCGCCCTGACGGGCCGCGATTTCGGTCGAACTCTGCCCGCCGATGCCGCGGTTCGCCACGTTTCGCGCGGGAGTGAAGAGGTTGGAGGCAACCGCGGGATATGCCTGAGCAAGACTTGAGGCACCGGCGCCTGCGGTGAGACTGTCGCCGTAGGCGACGATCGGGAGAGGCACCGGCGCTTTCGGGACATCGGGTTGAGCGACACCAAGGCTGAAACCAACATGCATTTGAGATCTCCATACGATGCTAGGAGTTTAATCCTAAGGCATGGTCGGTGTGCGGGGATAGGAAAGCGGCGGTGGCACTTCAGAGAAGGGCGGATGGATGTGGGGTGCTTTCTGGACGGGCCCTCCATAAGACCGGAAACGCTCCGTTAAATCCGCCGCCGCCGTCGATCACGTTTCTGCCGCTCCAATTCTCTCCCTTCTGGCACGTAGCTTTTGACCGATTGAACTGACAGGGTATCCTCTCCGGCCTTCCTGATGCTTAGAACGGGAAGCTAGCCGCATCGATATGAAGGACGACGGGAAGCTAAGTGTGCCGTGGTCCAGTGGTTGGTAACCAGCGGCCGGTAGCAGATGATACCAAAGCAGATGGATACGCGCTGCCAGTGCGTTCGGGAGAACTACCTATGATGTCCACAAAGAGTATATGGGGGCGCTTCATGCTGATCCACTCACTGTGAGCCCCCGCATGCTGCAGAACCCGGCTCTACCAGGGGCAGTGGGTATGATCACGTCTGCTTTGCGCCAGCAGGAGACATTGCGGCAATAGAGTGAATAGCTTTATCTCGCGATATACAGGGTGAACCAAGAGGGAAAGACACTCTCGTTTATGTCGCTGGACCGTTCATCGTTCTATTTATCATTTTTTTGGCAACGAGCCCTTTTGCTTTGATCTTTCACGCTATGATCGCTTTCACCAAGCGGAGGAACGGCAGTTTAGCAGCGACCGCCTTGTACGGCGCTGAAGTGATTGGGGTATATCTTTGGTTCAGATGGATTATCGACCCGATTAATGCGGGCTTCGATGCCAACCTTTATGATGGCCCTGTCGGCTTCGGGGCGGGTATGTTTGGGGGCTTCATCATGTTCTTTGCCGGAATGCTAGTGATACTTAACGGTATCGGGCTGTGCCGATTATTGCGCAAAGCCCCGCAGTGACGATTGCGGAACCGGCATGGCTCGGTCAAAAGGGTGAGTAATGGTCTACAATTATGCATTTTGCGCAGTTTTGTTGGTCCTTGTTGTTTGGAATTTCTATATTGGCTGGATAAACAGCGGATATATCGTGAGGGCTAGGTCACTAGGGATATCATCAACTGGAGTGTACTTCGGGTTGGTGAACTACAAAGACCCACGGTGCCCCCCTGATCTCCGCGCTAAGGTGACCCGCCTATTGCGAACATCGGTAGCTTTCAATCTGGTCTGCGTTCTGCTGCTTCTTGCTATTGCGCACGCCCATCCTCTTTGAGATTAATATTGTCGCGGCAGATCAACAGTCTTGAAGCGGGACACGATGTTGGCCCCTTGGACCAGTGGTCCCTATGTCTGCTCTGGGCCGAGAGCAGACAACTGCCTTGGCCGCTTCGCGCCATATGCAGACTTTTGAACGCGGTTAGTTCCATCCCCACTTCCCTGCTTGGCTGCCAGCAAAAGCGAGTAAGCTGATAAGAAACATCAGCGGGAATATTCGTATTGAAAGCCAAGCAGTCAGTTCTGGAGTCAGGTCTTTAACGTCACGAATTTTCCCAAAGAATGGGATCATCATCGCAATCATTACGCAGAAGATGATGGCTGCGGCACCAAAGAATAAGTTGGTAATCATTCCTATGGTTCTCCATGACTGCCAGAATGCGGACGCGCTTAAATCCTGCGATAGCTATCTGCTAGCAGCCTGAATATGGCTATGATCCTCGGGGCGAACACTGCTAGGAAGGGCGGTACAAGAAAGGCGACCAGCTTGGCTTTTTCGAGATGCTTCACTGGCGGATGCAACGTGACGACAGCGGAGCCCGCCACAAACAACACCACGAAAAAGGCACAGCCCGCAGCCAGCTTGAACAACCGTGTAAACTCATCCTCTGAACTGGCCTTGGCTTGTTCAGCTTGAACCGCGAGGTCCAAACCGGGACGAAAGTTCCAAATGAAGGAGCCGATTGCCATAAGCACACCAAGCATTAGGCAATCGAATGGCGATAGGTTCAGATCGAAAGCAAATGTCGCGATACGAAGCAATATGAATGCCCCAATGGTTGCGAATATCGTGAGTTCGCTGCGTCTATTGTATGTCGCCTTGTTGATCATTTTCGCTCCGCAGCCTTCGAGGCTTCTAGCCATCAGAATAACCTAGGCGCGATAATTCCACTCTAATGCAACCGATAAAAATCTATGAATCTTGGCGAAATGACTGCTTAGGGCCGTTAGGTGACGTCCGGGCGGGGCACAGCACCAAGGTTGGAAATTTATCTTTGAACGCTCTCGTCATCGTGGATTTCAGATCGCGAGGAAGCTTGAGTTCGTCTAGCTGTTCGGGCGTGGGTTCCGGCGCAAAGTCGATGGTGTCGAATACAGCGACGGTAGTGTCGTGCTTAAGTGAGAAGGTCGTCACCAAATCGATCGCGCCGTGGCGAGATGCTATCGTAAGACGATGAGACCCGAGATCGACTAATTTGACATTCTCTTGAAGAACGCGCTTCCCGCTCGTTTCAACGAGCACTAAGTTGCCTTGGTCTACAGCGAGAAAGTCCCCACCACACGATGAACCTAAAGCATGGAGTTCGCTGCTCGTAAATTTCGCAACGTCAGGACTTTTGGTTTCCGGCGAGCACCCAACGGAAGCGGTAGCAAGCAAGACCAAAGCTAATGGCCCTCTAGGGAGCATGACGTATCCTCGCGCGGCGTTCTCTGAAAAAAACCACCGCGTGCGTCGTAAGGTTTCGTGAAGACAACCTTTGGTATTTTACAGTTATACTGGCGCCTTAGCCGCTTCGGGCCGATAGCGGACTCAGCGCCCATCATCAAAAGGTATGTCGCCGCTAGGGAGCGCCTGGCGATGCCCGGCTCTGTTTTCTTGTCCGAAAGGTAGTGCGGATCTGTCCAGAAAGCCGTGCCGCGCCAGAGTGGACGCGGCGCTGCCGAGACTGCCTGATGTTCAGATATGCTACGCTTGATTTCGAGAATTATTGGATGCTTCATGTTGTCTTAAGTAATTCCCTTGAGATTGTAATTTCGTTGCTCCATGATGTTGTCGATGCAAAGAGTTTCTCGCGTCGCGCATCGTGACGATCGATGCAGATCGTTTCAGCCATGAGCATGTTTCTTTATTGCCGGTTGTTGTCATGCGCCGCTGGACTCGATTTTGATCTGCGTCCAGCCTGATCGTACGTGCGGCGGATATGATGTAGGAAGATTGCATGAATTCGGAGTTTGCCGTTCGTCCGATGCGGCCCGGTGAGTTGGAGCTTGTACTCGAATGGGCTCGACAGGAGGGATGGAACCCGGGTCTCGATGACTCGCTCGCCTTCCATGATGCAGATCCCTCCGGCTTCTTCGTCGGGGCACTCGGAGAAGTGCCTGTCGGATCGATTTCCGTCGTCAAGTATGGCGATGCCTTTGCCTTCCTCGGCCTTTATATGGTGCATCCCGATTTTCGCGGCCGAGGATATGGCAAGGCCATCTGGGATATCGGCATGGCATCGGCTGAAGGCCGGTCGATCGGTCTCGATGGCGTCACCGCGCAGCAGGACAATTACCGCAAGGTCGGTTTTGAAACGGCCTACCAGACTGTTCGCTACGGCGGCGTGATTTCCTCCCTGCCGCAATCACCCCTGGTGGCGCACGCCGTATCCGACAAGCTCGACGGCTTGTTGCGCTACGATACGACGGTCTTTGGAGCGCCACGATCGGCCTTCGTTTCATCGTGGTGCGCGGAGCGCAAGCATCGCCGCACGGCAATCGTGCGCAAGAACGGCAAGATCCGTGGTTATGGCACGATCCGCCGCTGTTATGAGGGCTACAAGATCGGGCCGCTCTTTGCGGCTGATGTGGATAGTGCTGCCGCGCTACTGGCGGTCCTCGGGCCGGAAGCGGAGGGCGCGCAGGTCTACATCGATGTTCCCGTCAACAACAAGGATGCAGTTGCCCTTGTCGAAGGCATGGGGCTCGAGCCCGTTTTCGAGACAGCCCGCATGTATCGGGGAACGGCGCCGGCGGTGCCGCTTCGAAACGTGTTCGGCGTCACGACGCTGGAACTCGGCTAATCCATCGCGGATGCAGGCATCGCTGTTGCGGTGCCCTTCGGGCGTCCCTTCTCGGCAATGGCGATGCCGCCGAGCGCCAGAGCGAGCGCGATAACATGAAACAGCTGCAAGCTCTCACCTAGCAAGGCCACGGACAGCAACGTGCCGAAGACCGGCACGAGATTGATGAATAGTCCGGCACGATTGGCGCCGATCGATTCTACGCCCTTGATATAGAGGACCTGCGCCAGCAACGATGCGAAGATCGCCGTATAGATGGTAATGAGCCAGCCATTCTGGTCGGGCATCTGCATGGCTCCCTGCGTGCTTTCCCACAGCAGGAGCGGTATCGCGGTCAGCATCGCACCGAGCGCTGGTATCGCCATCAGCGTGCGCCAGTCGAGCGGAGGCTTCCACCGCAGAAAGATCGTGTAGATCGAGTAGGCAGCCACGGCGACCAGCATCAGGCCGTCACCGCGATTGAGGCCGAGTTGCAGCAGGGTGGCGAGATTGCCATGCGCCGCCGTAAGCGCAACGCCTATAAGCGTCAGACCGAAGCCGGCAATCTGGGCGAAAGAAATGGCTGTGCGGAAGAGTATAAAATTGAGCAGGAAGATCAGTATCGGAATGCCGGCCTGTTCGATTGCGACATTGATCGCTGTCGTATACTTTACTGCGGAATAGAGCATCGCGTTGAAAAGCGTGTAGCCAATAATGCCGTAGAAGAAGAGCAGGGGGAGATTTTTCCGAACGACGGGCCAGTCGCGCTTCAACTGCGGCAAGGAGATTGCGGCGATCAGCGCGGTTGCCAGAAACCAGCGCAGAAAAGTCAGCATCATCGGGCTGACATGCCCGAGGGCAAGCTTGCCGGCGACAGTATTGCCGCCCCAGCAAAGGGCAGCAACGACGAGGCAGATATAGGCAGTAAATCGCACAGCCGATTCTTTCCAGCGCGTGCGGAGACGGCGCTTAGTTTCTCTTAATCAACGGGCAGGTAGCCCGCGCTTAGCTGATTTGTCACGTAAAAAGCCGATTCAGGCGGCAATACAGGGTCGCTTTCCCAAAAACAAAGTTTTATAGATGCGCGGGTTTGAGCAGGGTGCGGTTAAAACCGCCTTTAACAGGAAGACGTGAATGACGAACGTAGTCGTAGTCGGTTCGCAATGGGGTGACGAAGGCAAAGGCAAGATTGTCGATTGGCTTTCGGAACGCGCCGATGTGATCGTGCGCTATCAGGGCGGACACAATGCGGGCCACACGCTGGTCATCGACGGTGTCAGCTACAAGCTTGCCCTTCTGCCATCTGGCCTCGTGCGCGGCAAACTCAGTGTCATCGGCAATGGCGTCGTCGTCGATCCCCATCATTTCGTCGCTGAAGTCGCGAAGCTGCGCGCGCAGGGTGTCAATGTAACGCCCGAGGTGCTGCGCATCGCTGACAACGCGCCGCTGATCCTGTCGCTGCACCGCGACCTCGACGGCTTCCGTGAAGACGCCGCCTCCAACAGCGGTACGAAGATTGGCACCACCCGCCGCGGCATCGGTCCGGCCTATGAAGACAAGGTCGGCCGCCGCGCGATCCGCGCCATCGACCTCGCCGACAAGGAAGCCCTGCCGGCCAAGATCGACCGTCTGCTGACGCACCACAATGCGCTGCGCCGCGGCCTCGGCCTGCCGGAGATTTCGGTTGAATCGCTCGAGAAAGAGCTGAACGACGTCGCCGATCAGGTTCTGCCTTATGTCGACCAGGTCTGGCGCATCCTCGATGACCAGCGCAAGGCTGGCGCCCGCATCCTGTTTGAAGGTGCGCAGGGCGCGCTGCTCGACAACGACCATGGCACCTATCCGTTCGTCACCTCGTCGAACACCGTTGCCGGTCAGGCTGCCGCTGGTTCGGGTCTCGGCCCGACGGCAATCGGTTATGTTCTCGGCATCACCAAAGCTTACACGACGCGTGTGGGCGAAGGTCCGTTCCCGTGCGAACTAAACGACGACGTCGGCAAGCATCTTTCGACCGTCGGTCGCGAAGTTGGCGTCAATACCGGTCGTCCGCGCCGTTGCGGCTGGTTCGATTCGGTTCTGGTCCGCCAGACGGTGAAGACATCGGGTATCACCGGCATCGCGTTGACCAAGCTCGACGTTCTCGATGGTCTCGACGAACTGAAGATCTGCGTCGCCTACAAGCTTGACGGCAAGGAGATCGATTATCTTCCCGCAAGCCAGGCTGCCCAGGCGCGTGTCGAGCCTGTCTACATTACGCTCGAAGGCTGGAAAGAATCGACCGTTGGAGCCCGTAGCTGGGCTGATCTGCCGGCGCAGGCGATCAAGTATGTGCGCCAGGTCGAAGAACTTATCGGAGCGCCCGTCGCTCTCCTGTCTACAAGTCCTGAGCGAGACGACACCATACTTGTGACCGATCCGTTTGAGGACTAAGGTCGCGGGTCATTATTTTGTGTGGTTTGGTTAACAAACCACACTCTTTGAGAAAGTACGAATGGCGGATTTTATCGCAGTTATCCGGCGGGCGGTTGACGGCCTGACCGACAACACTCCCGAGATGCGGGTGAAGGTCTACGAGCGCGCTCGCGGTGCCGTTCAGCGGCAGCTCGAGAACATGAAGCCGCGTCCGCCGGAAGCGATGCTGCAACGGCAGCTTGAAAAGCTCGAAGCAGCGATCCGCGAAGTAGAGGCCGAGCATGCCGTGGCATTGCCGGCCGAGGACGACATCTCGGACGTCGAGCTCGCGCTGGAGATCCCGGCAGAGCCGATCGACGAGGCCGAGCCAGAACCCGCGGCAGCCGCGCCCGTCGCAGAGGTAGCCCCGGTCGAAGAGCCGGTTCATGAACAGCAGGCGGCGTACGAAGAGCCTCGCTACGAGGAGCGTGCTGCAGCTTTGGCGGCTCCTGCCTACGAGGAACCGGTTTATGAAGAGCCGGTCGCGCATGAAGAGCCCGCACCGCACGTCGAGGAGCCGGTTCAGTATCACGAAGAACCGGCGCAGCACTATCATGAGGCTCCCGCCGACGAGGTGGTCGAGGCTCAAGAAGCGATAGCGGCCGAGGAAGTCTACACGCCCCCAGTCCACGAGGAGGCGCCTCAGGCCTGGCACGAAGCGGAGCCGTCCTTTGCGGCTGAGCCCGAGCCGGTCGAGCCTTGGCAGGCACCCCATCACGACGATGTCGTCGAGAAAGAGCCCTATCAGGAGTTCTCGCCGGAGCCGGCGGTCGAGCCCCATATCGAGCCAGCTTATGAACCGGCGCCGCAGCCGGTGGCACGTGATTTCGACCTGAGCAACCGGCTCGTCGAACCTGTGCATGTCTTCGAGCAGCAAACGGCGGAATTCGTCGAGCATGTTCGCGAAGAACCGATTCATGCTGATACCGCCGCGCATTTCGACCCGGTATGGTCCGAACATGCCGAGGAAGTCCCGGAGCCGGTCAGAAGAGACGAGCCGACTGACTGGGCGCTTGAGGAGCTCCGCCAGTTTTCGGAGAAATCACCCGTCGCGCCGGCAAACGACGCAGCGCGGGCCTTCGAAGATGTGATTGCCGGGATCGAGCATCCGCCTGAGCCCACGAAGATGCCTGCTGCAAACGAGGGCTTCTCCTGGGAAGCGGCTGCGTTCGACGACCTGCCGCCGCTCGACAGCGGTAAGAAGGAGCAGATCAGCGCCCATTTCGATGATGGCGATCTGTTCTCCGAGGTTCACGGCACTTCGGCTGCGAAGCCCGCGCCGGCGGCCAACGATGCCTGGCAGGAGGCAACCCAGCTTCGCGGTTATGACAACCGCGGCGTGGTTGCCGAAGACGACGATGGCATTTCGTCGAGCGATGTCGACAACGCCATCGCGTCGAAGTTCCAAGGCAAGAATTTCCGCATGGAGCCGAAGCGCCGTCGTTTCGGCATCGGCTCGATCGTCACGATCCTGATCGCGCTCGGCGTTGTGGGTGGAGGCGGCTATGCTGCCTGGACCAACCAGGCCGCTCTGACCGAAATGGTCAAGGGTCTTGTCAGCGCTGCGCCGTCGCAGACAGCCAAGACCGAAACGGCACCCGCAAAGCCCGATCCGGCGACGCCTGCATCGCAAGCCGGCGATCCGGCCGCAGCGAACCCGCCGCAGAAGGAAGTCGCGTCGTTGAACGACGGCTCTTCCGTCAGCAGCAAGTTCACGCAGAGACTGAATGCCGACGGCACCGAAACGGATGCCGGCCCGGCGGCTGCCCCCGGCACTCAGGTCGCCGAAGGAAAGTCTGTCGCCGAGCAGAACGTGGCCGCATCCGATGCTCCCCCACCGGTCTCAGGCGGCACACAACCGGTTGCAGCGCCAACGCCGGGAACGGCGTCCGCCGCAACGCCGACTGCCGACTCGACCACGCCGGCAGCGACCGCGCCGGTTGGCTCCAGCGAAAAAATGTTCCTCTACGAGGAGCGCATTGGTCAGAGTTCGCCGACAGCCATCCAGGGGTCGGTCGTCTGGAGCCTTCAGCACGAGGCTGGGCAGGATGGCAAGCAGGATGCCGTCGTTCGTGGAATGGTCACCGTTCCCGAGCGTAATCTGAGCGCGCAGCTGACCTTCAAGCGCAATTCCGATCCGTCGCTGCCGGCGAGCCATATCGTCGAGATCGTCTTCTCGCTGCCGCCGAACTTCGAAGGCGGCGCCATCGATGGCGTTCAGCGCATTTCGATGAAGCGGACGGAGCAGGATCGAGGCGACGCTTTGATTGCGGTTCCGGCCAAGATTACCGACGATTTCCACATGATCGCGCTGAACGATTATCCGGATGCACGCAAGGCGAACCTCGATCTTCTGTCCAATCGTGATTGGCTTGATATCCCGATTACCTACCGCAACGGCCGCCGTGCCCTGCTGACGATGCAGAAGGGGACGACCGGCGCCGAGGCGTTTACCGCGGCGATCAAGGAATGGGCCGCTTCGGGCGACGTTTCCACCAGCCAGTAAACCGAACTGGACACAACGATCAAAGAAAAGGGCGGGTCATGGACCCGCCCTTTTTGTTGGGAAATAAACCGTGATTATGCGGTTGCTTCAACCACGCGCACGGCCTTGGCTCGTTCGAGCGCTTCCTTGCGCACGGCGTCCTGAACCTTCTCAAAGGCCCGGACTTCGATCTGCCGCACGCGCTCGCGGCTGATATCGAACTCCGTCGACAGATCCTCGAGCGTCACCGGATCTTCAGCAAGGCGGCGTGCCTCGAAGATGCGGCGTTCGCGGTCGTTCAGCACGCTCATGGCCTTGGCCAGCATGCGGCGGCGCGTATCGAGCTCGTCCTGTTCGATCAGAACAGCTTCCTGGCTGTCGTGATCGTCGACCAGCCAATCCTGCCACTGACCGGAGTCGCCTTCGGAGGCCTTGATCGGTGCGTTCAACGAGGCGTCGCCGGAAAGGCGACGGTTCATCGAAACCACCTCTTCCTCGGAGACCTTCAGCTTGGTCGCGATCTCGGTCACGTGCTCAGGCTTCAGATCGCCTTCATCGATAGCCTGGATGCGGCCCTTGAGGCGGCGCAGGTTGAAGAAGAGACGCTTCTGATTGGCGGTGGTACCCATCTTAACGAGCGACCACGAACGCAGGATATATTCCTGGATCGAAGCCTTGATCCACCACATCGCGTAGGTTGCCAGACGGAAACCGCGTTCGGGATCGAATTTCTTCACGGCCTGCATGAGGCCGACGTTGCCTTCCGACACGACTTCGCCGATTGGCAGGCCATAGCCACGGTAGCCCATGGCAATCTTCGCCACGAGGCGCAGATGGCTGGTGACGAGCTTATGCGCAGCTTCGCGATCGCCATGCTCAGAGTAGCGCTTGGCGAGCATATATTCTTCCTGCGGTTCCAGCATCGGGAACTTGCGGATTTCGTCGAGATAACGATTGAGACCGGCTTCACCGGCCGTAATGGACGGCAAACTATTTCGGGCCATGGATTGCACCCTCCTATCTGAATTCCGGCTCCCGCTCGGACGCGTCCCTGCGTCTTCAAGGCAAACCGGGAACGTGCGGCTTGGGAAGCCCGCACGAAGTCAGTGTAGAGATAAGTATGGCGAAACAGTAGTTCAAGGCCGCCGTTCACTTCACGTTCTTGTGACGGCTGACCCGTTGCAGACAGGCCCGTTACAGCTCGGCGTCCCTGAGCGCCTCGGTCAGTGCCACCATGTCGTCGGGCAGGGGAACTTCGAAGCGCATGAGTTCGCCGGTGCGCGGATGTTCGAACTGCAGCATGTAGGCGTGCAGGGCCTGACGTCCGAAGCTGTTGACCGCCTTCTTGGCGGCATCCGGCAGCAGGTTGGCCTTAGTCTTGAAATGCGCGCCGTAAACCATGTCGCCGAGCAGCGGGTGGCCGATATGGGCCATGTGGACGCGGATCTGATGGGTCCGGCCGGTCTCCAGGTGGCATTCGACCAGCGACGCCAGAGATAGCGAGTCTGGGGTTTCGTGGAAGCGCTCGATCACCTCGTAGTGGGTGATCGCCTCGTCGGCATCGGCGGTGCCAGGGCGCTTGACGGCGCGGCGGGTGCGGTCGCCGGTGTCGCGGCCGAGGGGGGCGTTGATACTGCCGGTCAGCGTGCGCGGACGGCCCCAGACGACGGCCTGGTAGGCGCGCTCGATGGGCATGGTGCGGCCGTGGTCGGCAAACTGGGCGGAGAGATGGCGGTGAGCCACGTCGTTCTTGGCGACGACCATGACACCGGTCGTGTCCTTGTCGAGGCGGTGAACGATGCCGGGGCGGCGGACGCCGCCGATGCCGGAAAGGCTGTCGCCGCAATGGTAGATCAGGGCGTTGACCAGCGTGCCGGTCCAGTTGCCGGCAGCGGGGTGCACAACCATGCCCGTGGGCTTCGAGATGACGATCAAGTCATCGTCCTCGTAGAGAATGTCGAGCGGGATATTCTCGCCCTTCGGCGTCTGATCTTCAGGCTCTGGAAGATTGATCTCGAAGATGTCGCCCGGGCGCACCTTCTTTTGCGGATCGGCAACGACGGCGCCCTTGGACGATACCTGACCGTCCTTGATCAGCACCTTCACGCGGCTGCGGGAGAATTCTTCACCAAGCTGCGCGGTCATCCACGCGTCGAGCCGCCCTTCCGCGTTCTCATCGGCCGTCAGGACTTTCATAATGCCGGATGCTTGTTTAAAGGGGTCACTCAAGACGCTTCTTCTCCGAAGTATTTTATAAGAATGGAACGCCAATAATGACGAAAATCCAGCCAGAAGACGATCAGGAAGAGAAACCCCTCGATCCGGCGATGGAAAGTGTCCGGCGCAAGATGATCCGCCTGCAGATCGTCTCGGGCATCATCATGTTCGTGAGCCTTATGGCGGTCTTCGGTGCGGTTGTCTACAAGACGATGCGCGCTCCGGCGAAGGATGCGGCAGCAGTGACATCGGCAGGCGTGCCCTCCGATGCGCCGGTGTCGGTGACGGCTACGCTTCCGCCCGGCTTCGTGATCCAGTCCTCTTCGCTTTCCGCTGGCCAGATCCTGTTTTTCGGCACGACGGCTGAAGGTGTGATGAAGGCCTTGGTGTTCGATATCAAAGCCGGCCGTATCGTGGCGGACGTGACGATCAACGGCGGCTGAGTGCGATGACCTCGCGGCTCATCACCATCGAGAGTGCCGATGACCCACGCATTGCGGAGTTCCGCGACATTCGCGAACGCGACCTGACCGGGCGAGAAAGCCGCTTTATCGCCGAAGGCACTGTGGTTCTCAGGATGCTGGCGGCCGCGCATGGCGGGGAGGGCGACTTTGAGGCGGAGAAGGTTCTCCTGCTTCGAAATCGCGTAGATGGCGTGTCCTCGATCCTTGACGGGTTGCCCGGAACTGTCCCGGTCTATGTCGCCGAGGCGGAGGTGCTCGATCGTATCGTCGGTTTTCATCTGCACCGCGGGGTACTAGCGCTTGGTCGCCGGAAGCCTGCCGCAGCGGACCTGATCGAGCGCCTGCCAGCGCGAGCTCTGGTGCTGGTTGGTTGCGGCATTTCAAACCACGACAATGCCGGCTCGATGTTCCGCAACGCCGCGGCGTTCAAGGCAGATGCGATCTTCCTGGACGAGACGTCCTGCGATCCGCTCTATCGCAAGGCGCTGCGCGTCTCTGTCGGGTCGGTGCTGACCGTGCCTTACCAGCGTGGCGGCGATGCCGTTGACGTGCTGACACGGCTCGCGGAGCAGGGCTTTGCGATCTGGACGCTTTCGCCGCGCGGCGAAACGGATATCCGAGAGATACCGGCCTCCGATCGCATGGCCTTGGTTGTCGGGACCGAAGGCGAGGGGCTGCCGGAGGCGGTACTGTCGCGCTTCCGCACGGCACGCATTCCGCAATCGGAAGGGCTGGACAGCCTCAACGTGGCTATGGCGACGGGTATTGCCCTGTTTGCGATGTCGTCCGCCGCGGGCCTGATCTGAGATCAGCCCGGTTCGGAAAGGATCGTTGCCGCGCGCTGGGCGAGGTCCAGACGTTCGCCTTCACGTGGCTCGGCCGGCTCGGGCAGGAGGTCGCGGATCGGGGAAGATGGGCCTTCGTTCAGGGCCGTCAACGCCACCATGTTCGCCGCGATCGCCGCGATCTCTTCGCGGATCGGGCCGTCATTGCCTGTGTTGGTCTTCGCCTTCAGGAGGCTTTCGGAAACGGCGGCACTTCTTGCGCGAACCTCCTCAGCAAGACGTGCAGCAACGGCGGCTGTGTCGAGTTCAGATGGCATCGCGCTCTCCGGCGGTTGCTTTTCAGAGACCAGTTCTGTGGTCACGGTGGCGAGACCTGCATTGCGCAGCGCACGGTTGGCTTTGCGCAGATCCGCGTTTACGGCTTTCACCTGTTCCTTAAGCTTGGCAATGTCCTGCTGTCGGCGTCCGAGCAGCGTCGTCTTCTCCGACAGCGCAGCGGCATCGCGTGCCGCCCTGTCTTCAAAGCGGATGACGGTATGCTCCTGCTGGGATAGCTTCTGCTCGGCCTCTTTGGCGCGCTTCTGAAGCAGGCTGGCGTCCTGACGGAGATTGTCGCGCTCGATGCGAAGCGCGCCCGACTTGAATGTCAGGCTTTCGATCTGGGTGTCGCGGGCGGCCATATCGATCTTGAGATTGTCCGCCTGTTCGGCCAGCTTGTTCAGCCGCGTCCGCAGCGCATCCAACTCCCCATCCTTGGCAGCACCCGCCTGTTCGGCAATATGCAGGCTGGTCTTCAGCTGGCTGATATAGTTCTCGTCCTTGCGCAGATGGGAGCGAAGCTCGGCCGCCTCGACGCTCATGTCGCCGATCTGCGCCTGAAGGGCACTGATCTCGGATGCAAACTTGCCGGCGTCTAGGGCGACCGAGTCATGCTTCAGCTGCAGCGACAGGGACTTCTCGCGCTCGCGGACGAGGTCCTGCGTGGTGCGAGCATTCTCGGCGGCATAAAGGGCACGCACCATGTCCTTCTGGGCGCGGACTTCCTGCGGGCTTAACGGCATGGTCGCCCGCATCCGGTTCTCGGTGTACCAAACGATGCGTCGATGGATTGCGGGCGATACCAGAAAGGCGAGGAACGCCGCGGTCAGGAAACCCAATCCGAACAACAGAGCATATTCGATCACGGCGTTGCCACTGCTTCCAGGAATTGATTTGCGTCAGTGCTAATCATTAAGCGGACGACCGGCATAGAGCAAGTGGCGGAAAGGCGACGCTCCACGAGAGTTCGTCGCCTCCTGACGATCAGAAGGGGTTCCAGGTCGGATTCGGCGTAACCTTGAGGTAGCCAACGTTCAGGCCGAGGCGGGCGCCGACACCGGTACGGATCGGAACGACGAGCACGTTGTTGTTCTTGAGCAGTGTCATCCCGAAGCCGGCGATCACGAAAGCCTGGCCGCTGACACCGCCGAACCGGGCGTAGATCGCGTCGGTGGAGGGAAGGTCGTAAACCAGCATCATCACGCGCGTGCCTTGGCCGCCGTAGTCGATGCCGAGGGAGGGGCCCTGCCAGTAGAGCGGGTGCTCGCCGGCGTTCTTGGTGTTCAGCTGCCCTTCGCCGTAGGTGAGACCGGCTATGAATGCACCGGATCCTTCCTGGCCAAGGATGTAGCCATTGGGCAAGCCGTACTTCTGGAAGGCAGCCTCGACGACCTTGGCAAGGCCGCCGCTCGTCGAGCCGAAGAACGAGTGACCGGCGTCAACGATCTCCTGCATCGTGTACTGGCTGCTGTTGGCCTCTTGCGCTGATGCCTGCGTCGAGGCAAGCATCGCCAGCGGAAGAGTCAACGCAACGAATAACCGGCAGAAGGCGGTCAGTCTTCCGAAGATTTGAGGGCGCATGGGTGTCATCCGTTCATCATGGTCGGTTCGGTAGGCCGTTTCCGGCGTTTCATTCATTTTGCGCGGATGGTCTTAACAATCGGTTTACCAAATATGGTGTCATTATGGCGCCGAATACGCGCGCAAACTTCGTGCAATTTTGATGACGCAAGATATACGGCGAAATGAGCCTATCGCCCTCAGGAGACGATGATGTCGAAGAATCCCAACCTTACTCTGACAGGGCCCGATCTGGCAGCATTGCTGTGCAGCCGGGTTTGCCATGACGTGATCTCTCCCGTCGGAGCCATCAACAATGGCCTGGAACTGCTTGACGAGGGCGGAGCCGATGCGGATGCGATGGATCTTATTCGTACAAGTGCGCTGAATGCTTCGGTTCGCCTCAAGTTCGCGCGGCTTGCCTTCGGCGCCTCGGGCTCCGTCGGTGCCTCGATCGATACCGGCGAGGCCGAGCGGGCCGCCAAGGACTTCGCCGCTGCTGAAAAGAAGACCGAGGTCACCTGGACCGGTCCACGTGCCATCATCGCGAAGAACCGCGTCAAGCTCCTGCTGAACCTGTTTCTGGTTGCCTATTCGTCGATCCCGCGCGGCGGCTCGCTTGAAATCACACTGGAAAATCCGGAATTCGACGCAAAGTTCAAGATCGTTGCCAAGGGCAAGCTGATGCGTCTGCCGCCGAAGTTCGTGGAAATTTCCACGCGCGAGATCGAGGAAGCCGTCGATGCCCACTCGATTCAGCCTTACTACACAGTGCTTCTGGCCGAAGAATGCGGCATGGAGCTGGGCCACAGCGCGACTGCGGAAGAGATTGTTTTCACCGCCGAAGTACCGGCTGCCTGATGCGCTTCGGCGCATCATTTGCAGCGCCGAAGTAACAATTCCTTAGCCTAATGTTTCTATCGTCGGCTGATATAACGCCCGATACCACAAAAATTGGGCGAAGGAGCAGCTATGCAGAGATTCATGATCACTGACGCATCTGACGTTGTTCGCAAGGTCGGGAGGCGCATTCTCTCAGAGCTCGATTTTCTTGTCAGCGAAGCATCCAATGTAAGCGAAGCGCTGTCCCGCTGCGGGGCAGAGCTCCCGGACTACGTGATCGTCGATTCGGGCATGGACGGCGCCCTGGAGCTGATTGCGGGGATCCGCGCCATGGAAGGCGGCAAAGAGGTAAAGATCTACTACTGCGTGATCGAGGCCGACCTCAAGAAACTGATGATGGGCAAGCGGGCAGGGGCCACGGATTTCCTGCTGAAGCCGTTCGACCGGAAGATCCTGACCGCAGTCTTCGGCAATCGCGCCGTCGCCGCATAACCGATCGACAAATCCAATCCTGAGCCGAGCCGCTTGTTTCAAGCGGCTTTTTTAGTTGCCCTACCGACAAAAAAATCCCGCCGAAACGGCGGGATTCTTGTTGCTCGATGGCAAAGGGGCGGACGCGTCAGGCGGTTTCGGCGTATTCGGCGCCATCCGGCTCGCGCAGCACGTAGCCACGGCCCCAGACAGTCTCGATGTAATTGGCGCCGCCGGCTGCATTTGCGAGCTTCTTGCGCAGCTTGCAGATGAAAACGTCGATGATCTTCAGTTCAGGCTCGTCCATGCCGCCGTAGAGGTGGTTCAGGAACATTTCCTTGGTGAGCGTGGTGCCCTTGCGGAGCGAAAGCAGCTCCAGCATCTGGTATTCCTTGCCCGTCAGGTGCACGCGCTGGCCGCCGACTTCGACGGTCTTGGCGTCGAGGTTGACGATCAGTTCGCCGGTCATGATGACCGACTGGGCATGGCCCTTGGAACGACGGACGATCGCATGAATGCGCGCGACCAGTTCGTCCTTGTGGAACGGCTTGGTCATGTAGTCGTCGGCACCGAAGCCGAGACCGCGAACCTTGTCTTCAATACCGGCCATGCCGGAGAGAATCAGGATCGGTGTTTTGACCTTGGACAGACGGAGAGTGCGCAGCACTTCATATCCGGACATGTCTGGAAGGTTGAGATCAAGGAGGATGATATCATAATCATACAACTTGCCGAGATCGACGCCCTCTTCACCTAGATCGGTGGTGTAGACGTTGAAACTTTCTGATTTGAGCATCAGTTCGATGCTCTGCGCTGTCGCGCTATCATCTTCGATGAGTAGTACCCGCATTCTTATCCCCTTTACCGCCGCCGAAAGGTGGTCTGGCCCCTACGCGATACCGAACATGTCACTGCGTGATTTGGAAGCTGCCACGAAATGGTTAACAAATTCTGATTCACTCTGGCAAGAGGTAACGAATTTATTAAATATTTTACCCATTACGCTGTTTTCCAACGAGAATCCGCAAAGCTCACTCCTCAACTGTTACATTAAGAAGGGCCGGTAAGCGATTCATTCGACTCACCAATGAAACAGGCCGGAAATCGCGTAGTTGTGTTTACCGACCCTTAAATCATCGGCACTATCATTAACGATGCCCGTAAACGAAAGGTTACCAGCGGTAGGTTTTTGTTAACACCGAGGGAAATTTTTTGGGCAGGCCGTGTCAAAGCGGCTCGCAGGGGCGGTTTCAAGTGGAGCCGGGGTCTCGCATCACTGGAGTAATGCGTATGAAGTCGCGTGAGAGCCTAACTCGCCTGAAAGAGTTTCAGGTGAATGAAAAACGTCGTCAACTGCAGCAATTGCAGATGATGATGTCCGAATTTGACCGGATGACGAAGGATCTGGAGAGCCAGATCGTCGTCGAGGAAAAGAAGTCCGGCATTTCCGACCCGAATCACTTCGCCTATCCGACCTTCGCAAAGGCAGCACGCCAGCGCGCGGACAATCTTCAGGTTTCGATCAAGGAACTGAGGATGCAGGAAGAGGCTTTGGAGCAATCGCTCGAAGAGATGCAGGCGGAATATGCACGTGCTGCCGCGCTTGAAGAGCGCGACGGTGCAATCCGGGCACGGGCCTAAGCCAGGGTGACAGGCGCCTGACGGCGCCAGGGTGTCATCTCATAAAAGCCATGCATGGTGGGCGTGCTGCCCGTCATACATGGCTTTTGGCGTTTTTTGATTCGTCAGTTGACGACGTCGCGCCATTCTTCGTGGCGCTGCGACTGGGCCTTGAAGAAGGGGCACAGCGGGAAAATCTTCCAGCCGCCCTTTCTGGCTTCTTCCACGGCATGCAATGCCAATGCTTGGCCAACACCCTTGCCACGCAGAGCATCAGGAACGCCGGTGTGATCGATGATCACGAGTTTCGGTGATGTCCGGGAATAGGTCATCTCAGCCTGATGACCGTCGAGTTCGGCGACGTATCTGCCGCCCGATGCATTTTCTTCGTTGGTGATTTTCACTGCCATATTCCTCTCGACTGTGTCGATCGGCAAATTGGCATGGCGCCGCGTTTCCGCAAAGCTGCCTGAAGGAGACGCACTGTTCGCTGAAAGGGGCAGGGGACGTGGAGACGGCGACGGCGTTCATCCTTTCCCTGAACCATTGCTTGCCCGGCCTTGGGCCGAGTGGTCTTTGTGGACCTCGGCCGAGCTGAAGCATCGATTCAATGAATTGGCGACGATAGTGCCTGCAGTATATCAATGACTTCGGGCCGGCGTCAGATCCCTACTAGGGATGTGCGTTCGGCCCGAAAAATTACGATAGGCTTCAAAAATTGATCAATGGCGGTACTGCTGGATGCGCGTCGTGCGCAAACCGGCCAGACCGTGGCTATTAATGGATGACTGCCAGGAGAGGAACTCTTCCACAGTCAGCGTGTAACGTTCGCAGGCTTCTTCCAAGCTCAGCAGGCCACCGCGCACCGCGGCGACAACCTCTGCCTTGCGACGGATTACCCAGCGCCGGGTATTCGGCGGCGGAAGATCCGCAATCGTCAGCGGGCTGCCATCGGGGCCGATGACATATTTCACTCGGGGACGTATCATTTCGGTCATTGGACTCTCTACACAACTCAAGACCACGAGAGCCACTCTAGCTTGTCACATTTAAAAATTGCCTAAGCACAAAGTAAGACTTTGATAACAACTTTAAGCGCCAACCTTTGTCGAGGCGATTTGGGGACCCGACACGCCTCCCGTTAGGTAAACTTGTACTCAGCGCATAGGAGCCATGCGCAATGGTTATTGTTTAATTGATCTCCATCAATTTATAAGCACTGCAACATAAATGCGCTGCTAGACCCTCGTCTCCGTTCTTCTCATCTTGTCCGGAATGACCGCGGCTACCGCTTCGCCTCTTGGCGATCCGGGCGTGTCTGCTTTTCCGGTACTCGAAATCCCCTTGTTTTGGAGAGAAGCTCGAGTCGGAGCCGGCCGCCAAGGGACGAAAATCAATGAGGAAACATGTGCGCGCCGTCCGTGACGGCGTGGAGGATACTGTTTTTCCGCATTCGGACAGGGTGCCGAAAACTCCAGCATCAATGATTGGTGAGCGCCTTGGTGAAATGGCGCGACGTACAGGCCACAGCTACTATCTGCTGGCTGCGTTTCCGCGCGGCGACCGCGCCGGTTTTGCGGTCAACTGTCTTGCTACGAATTGGCCGCAAGAGATCATCGACTTTTACGAAGATGCAGATCTTTTCTATTGTTGCAAGCTCGTGAACCGGCTGAAGCGATCGGTCATGCCGGTTTTCTGCGACAAGGCGCCGTTCGAGAGCACGGCGGCGAACCAGGAAAACCCTGGGCTTGTGAAACTCTTCAGAACGCACGGATTGAAGAACACGTTCGCGTTCACACTGCATGACGCCGATCTCAGACAGTATATTTTTGCCTTCTCCGGGGATCGGGCCAAAGCCAGCCGCGACGAAGCGATGGCGCAAGTTTTCCTCGCGATGGAATTTCTGGAAATGTTTTCCCAGGACTATCCTGTGGAGCGCCCGTCCGAGAGCCTCAGCAATCGCGAGATCGAATGTCTGCGTTGGTCGGCGGCGGGCAAGAGCAGCGAAGAGATCGCGATCATCCTGGATCTCTCCTCCCACACGGTCGTCGGCTATCTGAAAAGCGCGATGCGCAAACTGGATTCGGTCAATCGAATGCAGGCCGTCGCTCGCGCCTTTCGCTATCGGTTGCTTTAGCTCTATAGCATGATCACCAAGAGTTCGGTCTTTGCCGGGCCGAACTCGTAGAGCGCCGAGCCGGTGTGTAGAATCGCCAGCCAGTCACCCTCATCGAGCCAGGCGACGGTGGCAACCGATTGTTGCGCAGGATTGGCCGAGGCGGCTCCTTCGGCAGAGCCCAAGACCGTGACGCCATTCTTCTCGATCGAGGCCACGTGTCCTGAGGACGACAGGGTCCTGAGACCAAGCGACAGCAGATAGAAGCCGCTTGCCGGGACGAGCAATCGACTGCCGGCACCCGAGGAAACCGCCGCTCCCAGCGCAAATCCACTTTGAAGGACCGGCATGTCATCAAAGCCGCTCCTGCTGCCCGTTGCGGGCGTCGCGGTGCCTGCGGATCTCGAAGTCCGCACGATCGGACGCGCCGGCGTTCTTACGACACCGCCTTGCGAGACATGCAGCGCCGTCTGCCAGTCGGTGCCGTTGTTGCTGATCTTGATGGAGAATTCGTCGTTGCCGGCGAGCCCCATTTCGGCACGGCCGGACCATGCTGTCTGGAAGAGCAGGGATCCGGTGTCGGAAACGGCTGCCTTGTTGACCTTCAGCTGGTGACCGCTCCCGACGTGGCTGAAGAGGCTTGCCTCGGCGGCGACAGACAATCGATTGACCGCGTCCGGCGTCGCATTGATGCCAATCATTGGCACTGAGCCATCGCCGGCAAAGGGCACGGTATTCCAAGCCGCGCCGTCGTAAGAGCGCAGCTGTCCCGATGCGGTGAAGAATCCGCACCACCCGGCCTTCGGGCTCAGATACAGCCAAGCGCCATCCTGCCACACGGCAAGCATTCCACTCTTTCCGGTCCAGATGCCGCTTGCGCCCGCCGCAACTAGGTAGCATGCGCCCTCCACTGCGTCTTCGGGTGGTGCTGCTGATTCGCCCGTGATCGTCAGCTGGACAAGCGCGTCGAGGCGTTGGAGCGCCTCGTTGTGGGTTACGTGCTTCTGCGCCTGCGAGGGCAGGATGAAAGGCAAGGCGAGATTGGCGGTCTGTTCGGACACGATAGGCGGCTCCCGATTTCGCCGCGCATATTGCCGGCGTGGTTCATCGCCGCAATGCTAGGAGCCTCGCCGTAGGGGAGTATGAAAACGTCAGCGTGTGCTTGATTTCTCTCGATGTTTTTCGGTTCTCATGCCCGCTCCACGACACTCTTTCCACCCCAGGAGATGAAGTTCGGGTTTGCGAAATCGGTGTCGTGGCTCTGGCCGATCTTGCCATAGGTCAACGGCAGGCCATCGAGTGTGACGGTGGTGCCGCCCGCTGCGCGCAAGACGGCGTCTCCCGCCGCGGTGTCCCACTCCATCGTGCGCGTGAAGCGTGGGTAGACATCGGCTTCCCCTTCCGCCAGGAGGCAGAACTTCAAGGACGAGCCAATGTTGGTGCAGTCCGAGATCGATTGCTCGGCCAGGAAATGGGCGGTCTGCGGGCTGTCGTGAGACCTGCTCGCGAGCGCCGTGCGCCTGGCTGGCTGGGCACGCACGCCGATGTCGTGCCTGCGTGCGACCTGAAAGCCATCGTCGACGTATAGCTTCTCGGCCCGGGCGCCTTCGCCACAGAAGGCTATGCCGAGGGCAGGGGCAAAGACGATCCCGGCAACCGGTTTGCCATCGACGATATAGGCGATGTTGACGGTAAATTCGCGCCGTTTGTCGACGAACTCGCGCGTGCCGTCCAGCGGATCGACGAGAAAGAACGACGTGCCGATGGCGGGAACGATGCCGCCGGCGACCGATTCTTCGGCGATGATGGGGATATCAGGGAAGTCACGCTGCAGGTGTGAGATGATGATTCGCTCGGCCTTCTCATCGGCGATGGTGACTGGACTGTTGTCCGCCTTCTTCGCGGCAGGACAGCCGTCGAGAAAGATCGTCATGATCACCTTGCCCGCTTCGATGGCGGCGCGTTCGAATGTCTCGAGCATGGCTCGCCTTCCGAATGACCTGTCTTATGCAACCAATGTCGGAATAGACACCGGGCACAGCGAATTCAATACTTACGCCTGTCTATCATTTGTTGCGCCAACAGGCAGCGGCGCGCGGCCGATTCTTCGTCGCCCTGGTATGTCGATATATAAGCGATCCAAAGGAGGATTGCAGGTGCCACCCGTGACCTCGAAGATGCCCCGAAACTGGTGTCGGCAGATGCTATCGCTCGCCCTTTACCGGTACTTTTTAGGGGCTTCGTCTCAGTGTCATACAGCGCAATGTGGTCAAAAGAGGTGTTTTTAATCAGGTGGCGTTGAAAAAATCGACTTTTTGGACGCAAAAAAGTCATTTTCACCAAAACGGCAAAGAACTTTGGAGCATTGTGATTTTGCACTTCCCTTTTGGTTCGAAAGCAGTATGAAATCTTTAATCAAGGGCTTAATAAGGGCTCTAATAACAAGAGATGCAGGTTGATCTGGTCTGCATCCAGGGGAAATGACATATGGAATATTTTGTCCAGCAGCTCGTTAACGGGCTGACTCTTGGATCCATCTATGGCCTTGTGGCTATCGGCTATACGATGGTTTACGGCATTATCGGCATGATCAATTTCGCCCATGGCGACATCTTCATGCTCGGCGGATTTGCCGGACTTATCGTCTTTCTCGTCCTCACATCGATGTTTGCTGGCCTGCCGGTTGCCGTGTTGCTCCTCGCCATGCTTCTCGTCGCGATGCTGATGACGAGCTTGTGGAATTGGACGATCGAGCGTGTGGCTTATCGTCCGCTGCGCGGCTCCTTTCGCCTGGCGCCGCTGATTACCGCGATCGGCATGTCGATCACGCTGTCCAACTTCATTCAGGTCACCCAGGGTCCGCGCAACAAGCCGATCCCGCCACTGGTCAGCAGCGTCTACAACATCGCCGGCATCTCGATTTCGCTGAAGCAAATCGTCATCATCGTTATCACGGCGGTGCTGCTCACGGTGTTCTGGTATCTTGTGAACCGTACGGCTCTCGGGCGCGCTCAGCGTGCAACGGAGCAGGATCGCAAGATGGCGGCACTGCTCGGCGTCAATGTGGACCAGACGATCTCGGTTACCTTCATCATGGGCGCTGCACTCGCTGCTGTCGCCGGCACGATGTATCTGATGTATTATGGGGTGGTGAACTTCAACGACGGCTTCGTGCCGGGCGTCAAGGCCTTTACCGCAGCTGTTCTGGGCGGCATCGGCTCCCTGCCGGGCGCAGTCCTCGGCGGTCTGATGATCGGGCTCATCGAGTCCCTTTGGTCAGCCTACTTCACCATCGCATACAAGGATGTGGCGACATTCGCCATCCTCGCTTTCGTGCTGATCTTCAAGCCGACAGGTATCCTGGGCCGGCCGGAAGTCGAGAAGGTTTAACGTCATGGCAAATGTTGAAAACTCCCCTGGCAAGCCCGTATCCGGACTTGTCCAGAAGGGTATTAAAGAAGCTCTGTTCGCTGCTGTCATCTCGTTCGGCATGTTCGTGCTGTATGTCGGCCTCAAAAGCGATCAGAACATCAACAACGAACTGATCATCGTTCAACGATGGGGACTGCTCGCCGTCTTCGTGGCGATCGCCGCGATTGGCCGGTTCCTGATCGTTGTCTTCCTGCGGCCGCATCTCGATGCGCGCAAGCTCGCGAAAGCACGCCGCGGCGAGTTGGACATCTCGACGGATAAGGGCTTTTTTCACACGCACTTCCTGAAGATCGCGCTTGTGGCGCTGCTGCTCTATCCGATGGTGATCGTGGCGCTGGTCGGCGCCCAAGGTTCGCTCAAGTGGGTGGACAACTTCGGCATCCAGATCCTGATCTACGTGATGCTTGCCTGGGGCCTGAACATCGTGGTCGGTCTCGCCGGTCTGCTCGACCTCGGTTACGTCGCCTTCTACGCGGTGGGTGCCTATTCCTACGCGCTCCTGTCGAGCTACTTCGGTCTGTCGTTCTGGCTGCTGCTGCCGATGTCCGGTATCCTGGCCGCTCTGTGGGGCGTCATTCTCGGCTTCCCGGTGCTTCGCCTGCGCGGTGACTATCTGGCCATCGTCACGCTTGCCTTCGGTGAAATCATTCGTCTCGTCATCATCAACTGGACGGATCTGACGAAGGGCACGTTCGGTATCTCGGGCATTCCGAAGGCGACGCTGTTCGGTATTCCCTTCGATGCCAGCCCGCATGGCTTCGCCAAGCTTTTCCACCTGCCGATCTCGTCGGCTTACTACAAGATCTTCCTCTTCTACCTCATCCTGGCATTGTGCCTGCTCACCGCCTACGTGACGATCCGTCTTCGCCGTATGCCGATCGGTCGTGCCTGGGAAGCGCTGCGTGAAGACGAAATCGCTTGCCGCTCGCTCGGTATCAATACTGTCACGACGAAGCTGACAGCATTCGCAACCGGCGCCATGTTCGGCGGCTTTGCGGGCTCCTTCTTCGCTGCACGCCAGGGCTTCGTGTCGCCTGAATCCTTCGTCTTCCTGGAATCGGCCGTGATCCTTGCCATCGTCGTTCTCGGCGGCATGGGTTCGCTGACCGGGATCGCGATCGCCGCCATCGTCATGGTGGGTGGTACGGAAGCACTGCGCGAAATGGACTTCCTGAAGGTGATCTTCGGACCTGACTTCACGCCGGAACTCTACCGCATGCTGCTCTTCGGTCTGGCGATGGTCGTCGTCATGCTGATCAAGCCGCGCGGCTTCGTGGGCTCGCGTGAACCAACGGCCTTCCTCAAGGAGCGCAAGACCGTTTCCGGAAGCTTTACCAAGGAGGGCCACGGTTGATGAGCCCCCAGGAAACCAACATGACCAGCGATACCCTGCTCAAGGTCGAGCACCTGTCGATGAAGTTCGGTGGCCTGATGGCGATCAACGACTTCTCGTTCGAAGCCAAGCGCGGCGATATCACCGCGCTGATCGGGCCGAACGGCGCCGGCAAGACCACCGTGTTCAACTGCATCACCGGCTTCTACAAGCCGACGATGGGCATGATCACCATGCAGCAGAAAAGCGGCAAGGAGTTCCTGCTCGAACGCCTGCCCGACTTCCGCATCACCAAGGAAGCCAAGGTCGCCCGTACATTCCAGAACATCCGCCTGTTCTCCGGCTTGACGGTTCTGGAAAATCTGCTGGTTGCGCAGCACAACAAGCTGATGAAGGCGTCCGGGTACACCGTTCTTGGTTTGCTCGGGATCGGGCCTTATCGCGCGGAAGCGAAAAATGCGATCGAGCTTGCTCGTCATTGGCTTGAGAAGGCAGATCTGATCGATCGTGCCGACGATCCTGCTGGCGACCTGCCATATGGTGCACAACGCCGTCTGGAGATCGCCCGCGCCATGTGCACGGGGCCGGAACTGCTGTGCCTTGACGAGCCCGCCGCCGGCCTCAACCCGCGTGAATCCGCAGCATTGAATACGCTGCTGCGCAGCATCCGTGCCGAGAGCGGCACATCTATTCTGCTGATTGAACACGACATGTCCGTCGTCATGGAGATTTCGGACCACGTTGTGGTTCTGGAGTATGGCCAGAAGATTTCTGACGGTACGCCTGATCAAGTGAAGAATGATCCGAGGGTCATCGCGGCCTATCTCGGTGTCGAGGACGAGGAAGTGGAACAAGTGATTGCAGCCGTCGAGAACCTCGAAGGAGGCTCAAACTGATGACCGGTCAGCCACTTCTGAAAGTTCAGGGCGTTGAAACCTACTACGGCAACATTCGCGCGCTCGCAGGCATCGACGTCGAAGTCAACCAGGGCGAAATCGTCAGCCTGATCGGCGCCAACGGCGCCGGCAAGTCGACGCTGATGATGACGATCTGCGGCAGCCCGCAGGCGCGTACCGGCGCGATCATCTTCGAGGGCCGCGACATCACCAAAATGCCGACGCACGAGATTGCCCGGTTGCGCATCGCGCAGTCGCCGGAAGGTCGTCGCATCTTCCCGCGCATGACCGTCATGGAAAATCTCCAGATGGGTGCCGGCCTCGATAACCTCAAATACTTCAAGGAAGACGTCGAGAAGATCTTCACGATGTTCCCGCGTCTCAAGGAGCGCCAGACGCAGCGCGGTGGTACACTGTCGGGTGGCGAGCAGCAGATGCTGTCGATCGGCCGCGCGCTGATGGCCCGCCCGAAGCTGCTGCTGCTCGACGAACCCTCGCTCGGTCTGGCTCCGCTGATCGTCAAGGGTATTTTCGAGGCGATCAAGGCGCTCAACAAGCAGGACGGGCTGACCGTCTTCCTCGTCGAGCAGAACGCCTTTGCCGCACTGAAGCTGTCCGACCGCGCTTATGTCATGGTCAACGGCAAGGTGACCATGTCGGGCTCCGGACAGGAGCTGCTGGCAAACCCCGAAGTCCGCGCCGCCTATCTCGAAGGCGGACGGCATTGAGCATGACGAAGAGGAGACTTTGATATGCAGGGACTTTTCTTTGAAGGCGATACCGGCGTGCGCAGCGTCATTCGGCTTTTCGTCGTGCTGATCGGTTTCTGGACCGCCTGGCGTGCGGGCAGGGCTGCAGCGGAAAGCTGGAGCAACTACCCGCTGGTCATCGCCTACACATTGCTGCTGGGATTTGCGATGCAGTTTCTGCATCACGCGCTCTTCGATGGGCCGTTCCTCAGCCTCTTCTACTACGTCATCGACGTAGTTCTTCTCTTGATCTTCTCGACGGCCGGCTATCGCTATCGCCGGACCAACCAGATGGTCAATAACTACTACTGGCTCTACGAAAAGACGTCCCCCTTCTCCTGGAAGGCAAAACATTGACAGCCGGTTGAATCTAGGGACAGATTGCCCCTCGGAGTGGAACAAGTTTCCTTGCGCAGTAAAGTGGGTAATGCGCTGGGTAGTGGAACAGAACCCGCTAAAAAATTGGGAGTAACAAATGAAGAAGTCTCTTCTTTCGGCAGTAGCCCTGACGGCGATGGTCGCCTTCAGCGGCAACGCTTGGGCCGACGTTATCGTTGCTGTGGCCGGCCCGCTGACTGGACCTAACGCTGCGTTTGGTGCTCAGCTCCAGAAGGGTGCCGAACAGGCTGCCGCAGACATCAACGCTGCTGGTGGCATCAACGGCGAGCAGATCAAGATCGTGCTCGGCGACGACGTTTCCGACCCGAAGCAGGGTATCTCGGTTGCGAACAAGTTCGCTGCTGACGGCGTGAAGTTCGTTATCGGCCACTTCAACTCGGGTGTTTCGATCCCGGCTTCGGAAGTCTACGCTGAAAACGGCATTCTCGAAATCACCCCGGCTGCTACGAACCCGAAGTTCACCGAGCGCGGCCTGTGGAACACCTTCCGTACTTGCGGTCGTGACGACCAGCAGGGCGCGATTGCCGGCAAGTATCTGGCTGACCACTTCAAGGACGCCAAGATCGCTGTCGTTCACGACAAGACGCCTTACGGCCAGGGCCTCGCAGATGAAACCAAGAAGGCCATGAATGCCGCTGGTATCACCGAAGTCATGTACGAAGGCATCAACGTCGGTGACAAGGACTTCTCGGCCCTCATCGCCAAGATGAAGGAAGCCGGCGTCTCGATCATCTACTGGGGTGGTCTGCACACCGAAGCTGGTCTGATCATCCGTCAGGCTGCCGACCAGGGGCTGAAGGCTACGCTCGTATCGGGTGACGGTATCGTTTCGAACGAACTGGCATCGATCGCTGGCGATGCAGTCGCCGGTACGCTGAACACGTTCGGTCCCGATCCGACCCTGAACCCCGACAACAAGGACCTCGTTGCCAAGTTCAAGGCAGCTGGCTTCAACCCGGAAGCCTACACGCTGTACTCCTACGCTGCCCTCCAGACGATCGCTGAAGCTGCCAAGGCAGCCGCTTCGACCGACGCTGAAGCCGTAGCTGCAGCGATGAAGGCAAAGGGTCCGTTCAAGACCGTTCTCGGCGAAATGTCTTTCGACGAAAAGGGTGACCCGAAGCTTCCTGGCTACATCATGTACGAATGGAAGAAGGGTGCGGACGGCAAGTTCGGCTACTTCCCGCAGGACGCGAAGTAAGAACGCCTGTTCCTACCACTTTGGAAGCCCGGTCTCGCACCGGGCTTCTTTCGTTTTTGGCGGCGATGCGAACCGCCGGCCATTGACTGGCCTTGCGATTGAGGATGATCCAGTTAGGATCGCCCGCGAATTCAACAGGTTGCCGTACTCGAAATTTCTCCGAGCGACACGGCCGCAGAAGATATGGATACGCCATGCCTCGCCCCAAAATTCTCGTCACCCGGCGCTGGCCGTCAGCAGTCGAAGCGGTGCTTTCCGAGCGTTTCGATGTGACCTTCAATACCGGCGATCTGCCGATGTCGGCCGAGGCGATCGCCGACGCGCTGCACAGCCACGACGGCGTGCTTCCGACCGTGTCCGACAAGCTGCCCGCCTCGGTTTTCGAAGGGGAGACGCGCGCGAGGATCCTCGGCAATTTCGGGGTCGGCTACAATCACATCGACATTGCTGCCGCAAAAGCCAAGGGCATTGTGGTCACCAATACGCCCGGCGTGCTCACCGACTGTACGGCGGATATCGCCATGCTCCTGCTCCTCACGATTGCTCGTCGTGGCGGTGAAGGAGAGCGGCAGGTTCGCGGCGGTGAATGGAAGGGATGGTGCCCGACGCATATGATCGGCACCAAGGTCACAGGCAAGACGGTCGGCATCATCGGCTTCGGTCGTATCGGCAAGGCATTCGCGCAGCGGTGCCATTTCGGTTTCGGCATGGATGTCGTCTTCTACAATCGCTCGGTGGTCGATCCCGCGGAGGCGGCTCGCTACGGCGCGCGCCAGCTGCCGACGGTCGAGGATGTTCTGGCCATGTCCGATTTCGTCTCTCTGCATTGCCCCGGCGGCGCGGAGAACCGCCACCTCATGAACGCCGCCCGGCTGGCCGCCATGAAGCCCGGTGCATACCTGATCAATACGGCCCGGGGCGACGTGGTTGACGAGACTGCGCTCATCGCCGCTCTGCAAGCAGGCATCATTCGCGGCGCTGGCCTCGATGTCTACGAGGCGGAGCCGCATGTGCCCGAGAGCCTGCGTGGCATGGAGAATGTCGTTTTGCTGCCGCATCTCGGCAGCGCCACCGAGGAAACCCGCAATGCAATGGGAATGAAGGTGGTGGACAATATCACCGCCTTCTTCGAGGGCAGGGAGCCGCCGGACCGGGTGGCGTGATAAGCCACTATCGCTCGGCGTTGACCGCTCTCTGTGCGGCTGATGGACCACGCGGCTTTGCCTCGAGGCCGAACAGCAGGCGTGCCCGCCCGGGGATGAGATCGACGGCGAGGGCGAACAGGCCGGAGATCACGAACGTGGCAGCGGCGACGATCATGAAGCTGGGCACGGCGGCAAGGCCGAGTGGCAGCACGTAATAAAGGGCCCCGACGATCACTGTCTGGTGGATGATGTAGAGCGGGAAGACCAGTCGATTGGCCGTCACCAGCCGCGCGTCCGGCTGGTTGAAGTGGCGGGCGGCGAAGCCGATCAGCGTCAGGATCATCGACCAGGCGAGCACGAAGATCGCGGCCTTGAACAGCGGCGTTTCATTGGCGTAGCTGCCGATCGCCTGCTCGGCGGGCGGCATCCAGGCGAAGACGTAGAGGAATATCGTGGCAAAGAGCGCGATGGCGGCGCTGACAAAGCGTTTCGCGATAATCAGCTCGATCAGGCTGCGGTGATTGCGGGCGATGAGGAAGCCGAGACCGAACCAGCTTGCCCAGACCGCGAACCATGCGCCGTCATTGTAGAGCGCGTTGGTTTCCTTGGGATAGAACGGCGTCAGAGCGAGGTTGAGCAGCAGCGGCAGCAGGAAAAACAAGTAGATGGCACCCGTCTTCGCGACACGCTCGAACCAGGCCATGATCGCGTTTCCGGGCCGGCTGAGATAGAGAAAGATCGGGTAGCAGATCACCGACATGACAAGCAGATAGGCGACGAACCACATGTGCGCCCAGGTGAAATTGCCTGTCGGGTAGCGGCCTTCGGTGAAATAGCGCGTCAGCCAGAATGTCAGCAGCGAGCCTTCATAGCCGGTCTCATACATGCGCTCGTACCAGACCTGCGGCACGACGAGGACGGCCATGGCGAAGAGAAGGGGCACGAGCAGGCGAATGGTGCGCTTGCGCAGGAAGGCGAGGCTGGAATCCGAGCGGAACGAGAAGGCAGCCCCCATGCCGGAGACGAAGAATAGCAGTGCCAGCCGCCAGGCGCGCGGGAATTCCATGATCAGTGATAGCGTGGGACTTGTCCGATCGCTATGGATCAGCCAGCCCATGTCGGTGAAGAAGGCCGCCGAGGAGTGATAGAGGATCAGGATCGCGAAGGCGGAAATCCGCAGCCGATCCACATAGTAAAGCCTGTCCTTCATGACCTGCCGGATATAATCTTGATGCCATGCCCACCGAGAGGCATGCCCAATCTACCGCGCGAGGCTTTAAGAATGTCTGTTCGTGCCAGGCAAAGTGCGGTGCGCTAGATTTCCAGTTCGAAGAGTAGCTCGTTGTCCTGCTCGCCAATCAATTGCCATCCGGCCCTGCGATAGACACGTTCCGCCCGTGTCCCGGGGTCGGTCGTCAGCCATATGCGGGTGAAGCCGGCATCCTTGAGGGGTCCCGCAAGCCCTATAGAGCAGCGCGCGCCCGATACCACGACCGGCAGCCGCGTTATCGACGAACAGAGCCCAGACGTAGCCGTTGCGTGGGTCGGCTGCGGAAAAGCCGCTAATGTCGCCGCCCTCTTGCCATACCCATAATCCGGGGTTGGCAATGAACCACCGGATATCCGCGATCGTCACCTTGGACGGATCGGAGAGCCGATTTTCCTGAACACTGGCCCGGATTTCGACGATACGCGGGATGTCTGCGTCGGTGGCTCTGCGGATCACGGTTGCCTCCAGCCCGTATTGCCTTGGCTATTTTTACCTGAGGAGCAACCTAAGTTTCGTGCAGGACATGGGCCGCCTTCACGGCAGCAGAGGCGCGGTTTTCGACGCCGAGCTTCACGTAGATCTGCTCAAGATGCTTGTTCACGGTCCTTGCCGACAGTCCGAGAATTTCGCCGATATCCCGGTTCGCCTTGCCCTTGGCGATCCAGAGCAGCACTTCGGATTCGCGGTGGGTGAGCGCGAAACTCTGGCGCAACGTCTCGTCGTCGGGGCGCCGGTTGTTTGCTGTCAGTCGGAAAAGATACTCGTCGGGGCCAATCGTGCCGAGAAAGGCGAGGCCAAGGACATCCTTGCCTTCGTGAGAAACCGAGATCGAGCCGTCGGTCGTGGCGGAAGCGGAGCGCTTCTTCATCCATTCCGCAATCCGGCTAACGACGACATCAAGGCTGTCGTCGCCGCCAAGCGCCGCGTTGATCAGCCTCGTGGCCTGCGGGGTCGACCAGTGGATTTCGCCATCGCCTTTCACGGCAAGTAGGTGACGGCCGGCGGCATCCAGTGCCACGCGAGCGCTTTGCGCCGATCGGGCGTTGCGCAGATGGACACCGATGCGGGCGCGCAGTTCGTCGATGTTGATCGGCTTGGTGAGGTAGTCGACGCCGCCGGACTCCAGCGCATGCACGACATGCTCTGTTTCCGTCAGTCCGGTCATGAAGATGACAGGGATCTGGTTGATCGCAGGGTTGGCCTTCAGCCTCTGGCAGGTCTCGAAACCGTCCATCGAGGGCATGATGGCGTCGAGAAGAATCAGATCAGGCGTGATCCGCTCGACGATCCCCAAGGCCGCGGTACCCGAGGTGGCGATCAGCACCGAGAAGCCCGACTGTTCCAGCGCGTCGGTCAAAAACCCCAGCGCTTCCGGAGAGTCATCCACCAGCAGGACGATATCGCGGGGATGTTCAGCCAAGGGTCTCTACCTTTTCATCGAAGCGGTGCAGGAAGTTCGTGGCGCCATCGAGATCGAAGGCACCGACGTAGGAGCGAAGTTCGTCCGTAAATGGCTGATTTGCCTCCGATTTGGCAAGGTCGGCCAGTTTCGCTTCGATGCCCCTGATATAACCGATCTCAGCGAGGCGCAGCAGTTCTTGCACATGCGCGGTGCCCGGGCTGCGCATTTGCCGCTCCGGCTTCGAAACGGGTGGCGCCGTGGACTCGGCATATGTCCATTTCAGCCCCAGGTGCAAGGCGAGCTTGTCGCGCAGGCGGCGGATGTCGACCGGCTTGCCGATCGCGTCGTTGTGGCTGTCGTCGCTGTCTTTATGGGCGGCGGCGTCGCCGATGTTGGCCGAGAGCATGACGATCGGCGCGGTCTGGCCGGCCTCGCGCAGGCGCGAGACGAGCTGCCAGCCGTTCATGCCCGGCATCAGGATATCGACGAGGAAGAGATCCGGCTGGATGCCTTCGATCAGCGTCAGGCAATCGGTGCCGCTTGCGGCCGTCAGCACGACGAAATCGAGCGGCACCAAAATCTCGCGCATCATCTCGCGGTGGTCCTCGTTGTCGTCGACCACGACGATGGTGCGGCGCGGGCCGTCATAGCTGACGATCTTCTTTTCCTGTGGCGGCACGGTCATCTCGCGCAGAACGGCCGAGAGCATCAGCCGGACCCTGAAGGTCGAGCCCTTGTCCTTCTCGCTGGTCACGGAGATTTCGCCGCCGAGGGTATTGGTCAGAAGCCGGGTGATCGTCAGGCCAAGGCCGAGGCCGGGCATGGGCCGGATGCTATCGGCCTCGCCGCGCTGGAAGGGCTCGTAGATGCGGCTCAGGTCCTTCTCGGCGATGCCGCGACCGGTATCCGTCACGGTGAAGGTGGCGACCTGGCTGCGATAGGCGACGTCGAAGGTGACGGTACCCTCATCGGTGAACTTGATGGCATTGGAGAGGAGATTGACGAGGATCTGGCGCAGGCGCTTTTCATCGGTGCGCACGAACTGGGGCAAAGCAGGCGCGCGCTGGTGGTTGAAGGTCAAGCCCTTGGCGAGCGCCTGCGGGCGGAACATGTCGACGATCTGGTCGAGGAAATCCTGGATGTTGATCTCGTTGGAATAGACCTGCAGACGGCCGGCCTCGATCTTCGAGATATCGAGCAGCCCGTCGATAAGGCCGGAGAGATGCTCGGCCGAGCGGCGGATGACCTTGATGGAGGACTGGCGCGGCGTCGGGATGGTGTCGTCGCGCTCGAGGATCTGCGCGTAGCCGAGCACGGCGTTGAGCGGGGTGCGCAGTTCGTGGCTGAGGCCGACGACGTAGCGGCTCTTGGCGCGGTTGGCGGCCTCGGCTGTCTCCTTGGCGGTCTGAAGTGCGGCGTCTGTCTTCTTGTGGGCGGCGATTTCCTTGAGCAGAAGCGTGTTCTGGCGCGAGGATTCCTCCTCGGCGACGACGCGGCTGTCATGCGCCAGCACGTAAAACCAGCAGACGACGCCGGCGATGACGGCGAAGACGAAGAAGACGATCAGGATCGTGCGGTTGACCACTTCCGCGGTCTCCGGTGAGGCGGATGCCACCTGATGGGCGATCATTGCGAGAATGGCGCCGACGGCGGTGAGCGCCAGGATCACGGCGATCCCGTAGCGGCCCAGGCGCGTGGTGAGTTTCTGGACGACCGTCTCCGGCAGGACAGCCTTGGCGACGGTTCCGACCTGCGCGTTGAAGCGAGCCTTCGGCTTGCACATGTCGTGACAGCGGCTGTCGAGCGAACAGCAAAGCGAGCAGATCGGCGCGGCATAGGCGGGACACCAGGCCATGTCCTCGGGTTCGAACGGATGCTCGCAGACGGAGCAGGTGATGTTGGTCAGGTTCTTCCAGCTCTGGCGCGGCTTGCGGGCCAGATAGAACTTTCCCTTCGTACCCCAGGCGATCAGCGGCGAGGCGATAAGGGCGACGATCAGGGTGATGTATGGGGCGAGCGAGGCGGCAATGTCGCCGAAAGCGCCGAAGTGGGCGATGAGCGCGATCGTTGCCGACAATGTCATGGCGCCGAGGCCGACGGGGTTGATGTCGTAGAGATGGGCGCGCTTGAACTCGATGCCCGGAGGGGCAAGGCCGAGCGGCTTGTTGATGAAAAGGTCTGCCGAGATGGTGCAGAGCCAGGCCATCGATATGATCGAGAAGATGCCGAGCGTTTCCTCAAGCAGCTTGTAGATGCCGAGCTCCATCAAGAGCAGGGCGATCGCAACGTTGAAGACGAGCCAGATGACGCGGCCGGGATGACTATGGGTAAGCCGGGAGAAGAAGTTCGACCATGCCAGCGACCCGGCATAGGCATTCATCACGTTGATCTTCAGCTGCGAGACCATGACGAAGGCGGCCATCAAAAGCAGCGCGGCATTGTGCCAGGGGATCATGTAGCCGAAGGCGGTCAGATACATCTGCGCCGGATCGGCGGCGCGGTCGGCGGGCACACCTGACGCGAAAGTGAGCACGACGAGGAAGGAGCCGGCCAGCAGCTTCGGCGCGCCGATGATGACCCAGCCGGGGCCGGCGAGGAAGACGGCGAGACGGTGGCGCCACTTGGTCTGTTTTTCCGGAGGGAGGAAGCGCAGGAAGTCGGCCTGTTCGCCGATTTGCGACATGAGCGCCAGGATGACGGCCGAGGCGGCGCCGAACTCGACGAGATCGAAAGGGGCGATGGTGCCGGGTGGGCCGGAAGCATGGCGGATGCCGGAGAAGGCGCGCCAGAGATCGAACTTCTCCCAGTCCATCACCGCGATGAAGAGGAAGGGCAGGATGTTGAGGACGATCCAGAAGGGCTGCGTCAGAAGCTGGAAGCGGCTGATCAGCCGGACGCCATGGGTGACGAGCGGGATGACCATGACGGCGCTGATGATGTAGCCGATCCAGAGCGGAATGCCCAAGGTCAGCTCCAGCGCGCCGGACATGATCGAGGCCTCGATCGCAAACAGCATGAAGGTGAAGCTGGCGTAGATCAGCGAGGTGATGGTCGAGCCGATATAGCCGAAGCTCGCGCCACGGGTCAGAAGGTCGATGTCGACGCCGTGGCGGATGGCATAGCGGCTGATCGGCAGGCCGATTGCGAGCATGGCGATCGAGGCGACGATGATGGCATAGAAGGCGTTGGTGGTGCCGTAGGAGAGCGTGATGGCGCCGCCGATCGCCTCCAGCGCCAGGAAGGAGATGGCGCCGATCGCGGTTTGCGAGATGCGCTGCGAGGAGAACTGCCGGGCGCTCTTGGCGGTGAAGCGCAGCGCATAGTCCTCCAGCGTCTGGTTGGCGACCCAGCGATTGTATTCGCGCCTGACCGGAATGATGCGTTGCCGCGCTGCCATGCCCGTGATTGGCCCCTTCGTTCCCCTTGTCATGCGTTCGTAACATGGAACAGTGCGGGGCTTAAGAGTGCGGTGCAACGCAAAACTGCACATTTCGCCCCGTCACCTACGTCATTTCGCGTATACGCTTTCGCAGTGCAGCACCGGATAGTCCCTTAAGCAACAGTTAATCGCCGTTTCAGGCCTGTTGTCGGAACAAGAAGAGGGGATCAACCAGATGAATCTGCGATCATATGTTTCCGGTGCCGTGCTCGGCGCCGTCATGTCGGCCACGGCCGCATTCCACGGAGCCGTTGCGGCTGACGACACCATCAAGGTCGGCGTTCTGCATTCGCTGTCCGGCACGATGGCAATCTCCGAAACGACGCTGAAAGACGCCATGCTGATGCTCATCGATGAGCAGAACAAGAAGGGCGGCCTTCTCGGCAAGAAGCTCGAAGCCGTCGTCGTCGATCCGGCTTCCGACTGGCCGCTGTTTGCCGAAAAGGCACGCGAGCTGATCGAAAAGGACAAGGTTGCGGCCGTCTTCGGTTGCTGGACGTCCTCGTCGCGCAAGTCGGTCCTGCCGGTCTTCGAAGAACTTAACTCGATCCTGTTCTACCCGGTCCAGTATGAAGGCGAAGAGTCCTCGCGTAACATCTTCTACACCGGTGCTGCTCCGAACCAGCAGGCCATCCCGGCTGTCGACTACCTGATGGAAAAGGAAGGCGTTAAGCGCTTCGTTCTCGAAGGCACCGACTACGTCTATCCGCGCACGACGAACAAGATCCTGGAAGCCTATCTCGAGTCCAAGGGCATTCCGAAGGAAGACATCATCATCAACTACACGCCGTTCGGCTTCTCCGACTGGCAGACGGAAGTGAAGAAGATCAAGGAATTCGGTTCCGCCGGCAAGAAGACCGCCGTGGTCTCGACCATCAACGGTGACGCGAACGTTCCTTTCTACAAGGAACTCGGCAACCAGGGCATCAAGGCAACCGACATCCCGGTTGTTGCCTTCTCGGTCGGTGAAGAAGAGCTTGCCGGTCTCGACACCAAGCCGCTCGTCGGCCACCTCGCTGCCTGGAACTACTTCGAGTCGGTCGAAAGCCCGACGAACAAGAAGTTCATCAAGCAGTGGCACGACTTCACCAAGAACGACAAGCGCGTGACCAACGACCCGATGGAAGCTGCCTATATCGGCTTCAACGCCTGGGTTAAGGCTGTTCAGGCTGCCGGCACGACCGACACGGACAAGGTTCTCGACACGATCATCGGCACCACGGTTCCGAACCTGTCGGGCGGCTATGCGACCGTCATGCCGAACCACCACATCACCAAGCCGGTTCTGATCGGTGAAATCCAGGCGAACGGCCAGTTCGAAATCGTCCAGCAGACCCCGGCGGTTGTCGGCGACGAATGGTCCGACTTCCTGCCGGACTCGAAGGACCTGATCTCCGATTGGCGCAAGCCCATGAACTGCGGCAACTTCAACGTTGCCACGGGCAAGTGCGGCGGCAAGGGCTCCTGAGTGCTGATCACCCCGTCACTCTGACGCCTGAAGACTTCCGCCCGGTCTCTCCTGTCCGGGCGGAAGGTCCATCTCCGGAGCGCAGCCTTGATGCTTCGGACGGCGCCGGTTCCACCACGGATCGATGCCGACTTAAGGGCTTATTTCTCTCGATTGCGCCGGAAGGCCAACGATAACCGAGGCAAGAAAGCCGATGTATCGCGCCATCAAGATTTTGCTTTTGACCCTATGCCTGGCCATGCCGGCTTTTGCTACCGTGCTCAAAGCGCAGGAAGATATTCACCCGCTTATCGATGCGCTTGGCGTCGGCGATTTCCCTGAGCGCGAAGCCGCGATCAAGGCACTGGTCGCCTCCAAGGATCCGCGCGTCGGCGAGATCCTCAAGCTCCTGAGCGACGGCCAGCTTTATGTGAATTCCGAGACCGGCGGTCCGGTGCTGGTGCAGGGCGGCACCGAGGACGAGCCGACCTATGCCGACCCGATTTCCGGCGAGGTCGTTTCCGATGTCGATCCTGATTACATGTCCAAGGTCAAGATCAACAACTCGCTGCGTACGGTGATTGCCACCGTCACGAGCCAGCTGACGCTCCTGAGCCCGGATCGCGGTGCACGGCTTGCGGCAGCGCAAGGACTGCTCAAGGACGCCGATCCGGCAAATCTCGACCTCCTCACCTCGGCGCTGGCCGAGGAGAAGGACGCTGAAGCCAAGAATGCGATGGAAGCGGCGCGCGCCGTCATGGTGCTGAAGAGCGATGTCAGCGCCGAGGAGAAGAAGGCCGCGATCGATACGGTCGCTGCGCGCGGCGGGCGCGATGCGCTGTCCATCCTGAATTCGGCGATGGCGACAGCGCCTGAGGAGCTGAAGGGCGCTATCCAGACCCATATCAACGCGATCAACCGCAGCCTGGCGATTTGGGATGTGGGGCAGAACGTCTGGTACGGGCTGTCGCTCGGCTCGGTGCTGCTGCTCGCCGCGATCGGCCTTGCCATCACCTTCGGCGTCATGGGCGTCATCAACATGGCGCATGGCGAAATGGTGATGATCGGCGCCTACACGACCTATGTCGTGCAGGAGTACATCAGCTCCGCATTTCCGGAACTTGGAAACTACTCGCTGGCCTTCTCCGTGCCGGCGGCCTTCGTCTTCACCGGCTTTGTCGGTCTTGTCATCGAGCGCGTCGTCATCCGCTATCTCTATGGCCGGCCGCTGGAAACGCTGCTCGCGACCTGGGGCGTGTCGCTCATCCTGCAGCAGGCGGTGCGCTCGATCTTCGGGCCGACCAACCGCGAAGTGCGCAATCCAAGCTGGATGTCGGGCGCGTTCGAATTCGGTGGTCTGTCTATCACCTGGAACCGCCTGTGGATCATCGTCTTTTCGATGGCCGTGTTCGTGACGCTGCTGATGCTGCTCAAGCGTTCCGCCTTCGGCCTGCAGATGCGCGCCGTCACGCAAAACCGGCGCATGGCGTCGTCGATGGGTATCCGCACCGGCTGGGTCGATGCCTTCACCTTCGCGCTCGGCTCCGGCATTGCCGGCATGGCGGGCGTGGCGCTCAGCCAGATCGACAACGTCTCGCCCAATCTCGGCCAGAGCTACATCATCGACAGCTTCATGGTCGTGGTGTTCGGCGGCGTCGGCAATCTGTGGGGCACGCTGGTGGGCGCGCTGTCGCTCGGCGTCGTCAACAAGTTCCTCGAGCCCTTCGCCGGCGCCGTGCTCGGCAAGATCCTGGTGCTTGTCCTCATCATTCTCTTCATCCAGAAGCGGCCGCGTGGGCTCTTCGCACTCAAAGGAAGGGCGGTGGAAGCATGATTACGGCCTTCCTTCTCCGGTCTCTCGATCGCAAGATCATCGTCGCGCTCTTCATCCTGCTGGCGCTCGCCGTGCTGGTGCCTGTCCTGAACCTGATGACGCCGGCATCGAGCCCCGTGCACATCCCGACCTACATCATGTCGCTTTTCGGCAAGTATCTGACCTACGCGCTTCTCGCGCTGGCGCTCGATCTCGTCTGGGGTTTCTGCGGTATCCTCTCGCTCGGCCACGGCGCCTTCTTTGCGCTCGGCGGTTATGCGATGGGCATGTATCTGATGCGCCAGATCGGAACGCGCGGCAGCTACGGCGACCCCATCCTTCCCGATTTCATGGTGTTCCTGAACTACAAGGAACTGCCGTGGTTCTGGCATGGGTTCGACCATTTCTGGTTCGCGGCGCTGATGGTGCTCGTCGTGCCCGGGTTGCTCGCCTTCGTCTTCGGCTGGTTCGCCTTCCGCTCACGCGTCAACGGCGTCTATCTCTCGATTATCACCCAGGCGATGACCTATGCGTTGTTGCTCGCTTTCTTCCGCAACGACATGGGCTTCGGCGGCAATAACGGCCTGACCGATTTCAAGGATATCATCGGCTACAGCATCCAGGCCGACGGCACCCGCGCGGCACTCTTCTCAGCCACCGCGATCCTGCTGGCACTGTCGCTGCTGATCGCGTCCGCCATCGTGCGCTCGAAGTTCGGCAAGGTGCTGGTCGGCGTGCGCGACGCGGAAAGCCGCACGCGCTTCCTCGGCTACCGCGTCGAGCACTTCAAGCTCTTCACCTTCGTCGTCTCGGCGATGATGGCGGGCATTGCCGGCGCGCTCTATGTGCCGCAGGTGGGCATTATCAATCCCGGCGAATTCGCGCCGGCCAACTCGATCGAAGTCGTCATCTGGACGGCGGTGGGCGGGCGCTCGACGCTGATCGGGCCGATCATCGGCGCGATCATGGTCAATGGCGGCAAGACCATCTTTACCGGTCTCTTCCCCGAATTCTGGCTCTTCGCGCTCGGCGGGCTGTTCGTGGCGGTGACGCTGTTCCTGCCCAAGGGCATCGTCGGCACGATCGGCCAGTACATCGGCAAGCGCAAGCCATCCTCCAGCGACACGCCGCCCGCCAAGCGCGAGGACGGTGTCGACGCAGAAATCCAGCCCGCGGAGTGAGCGCCATGATCCCTGACGTCAAACCCAACAGCGTTCTCTATCTCGACAACGTCTCCGTCTCCTTCGATGGCTTCAAGGCGTTGAACTCGCTGTCGATCGTCATCGAACCGGGCGAACTGCGCGCCATCATCGGCCCGAACGGCGCCGGCAAGACGACGATGATGGACATCATCACCGGCAAGACCCGGCCGGATAGTGGTGAGGTGTTCTTCAACGGCCAGACGGATCTCACCAAGCTCGACGAGGCCGACATCGCCCAGCTCGGCATCGGCCGTAAGTTCCAGAAGCCGACGGTGTTCGAAAGCCACACGGTCTGGGACAATATCGAACTGGCGCTGAACCGCAGGCGCGGCGTGTTCTCGACGCTGTTCTATCGGCTGTCGAGCGAGGATCGGTCGCGTATCGACGAGATCCTTGCGACCGTTCGCCTGACGCATCGCCGCGACGATCTCGCCGCCAATCTCAGCCATGGGCAGAAGCAGTGGCTGGAGATCGGCATGCTGCTCGCGCAGGAGCCGAAGCTGTTGCTGGTGGACGAGCCGGTGGCCGGGATGACGGATGCGGAGACGGCGGAGACGGCGATCCTGCTCAAGGAGATCGCCAAGACGCGGTCGGTCGTGGTCGTGGAGCACGACATGGGGTTTATCCGCGACCTCGGGGTGAAGGTGACGTGTCTCGCTGAAGGCGCGGTCTTGGCCGAGGGGTCTATCGATTTTGTGAGTTCCGATCCGAAGGTGATCGAGAATTATCTGGGGCGGTGAGGGATGTTGGCGCTTTTCTTCGCAGACAAACCCCCTCCCCAACCCCTCCCCACAAGGGGGAGGGGCTCAACCGGGGCGAACCCTTTCTGCCAGACCCGCTCGATACTGGTTGGGGCGATGGACGCCGCAGCCCAGTCCCTCCCCCTTGTGGGGAGGGGTTGGGGAGGGGTCTTAACATCCGCAATTCGCCAGGAGATGGCACCATGCTGACCGTCGAAAACGCAAACCTCCACTATGGCGCGGCGCAGGCGCTGCGCGGCATCTCGCTGAAGGCGGAGATGGGCAAGATCACCTGCGTGCTCGGACGCAACGGTGTGGGCAAGAGCTCGCTGCTGCGCGCCGTCACCGGCCAGCATCCGCTGTCTTCAGGTACGGTGACCTTCAACGACACCAAGCTCAACGGCCTTGCGCCCTATGCGCGCGCCAAGCAGGGCATCGGCTATGTGCCGCAGGGGCGCGAGATCTTTCCGTTGCTGACGGTGAAGGAAAATCTCGAGACCGGCTTCGCCCCGCTCGCGCGCCGCGACAAGAACATCCCCGACGATATCTTCAGCCTGTTTCCTGTTCTCCAGACCATGCTCGGGCGGCGCGGCGGCGATCTCTCGGGTGGGCAGCAGCAGCAGCTGGCGATCGGCCGGGCGATGGTGACGCGGCCGAAGATTCTCGTGCTCGACGAGCCGACAGAGGGTATCCAGCCGTCGATCATCAAGGATATCGGCCGGGCGATCCGCTATCTGCGTGATAGTACCGGCATGGCAATCCTGCTGGTCGAGCAGTACCTCGATTTCTGCCGGGAGCTTGCCGATTACGTCTACATCATGGATCGCGGCGAGATCGTGCATGAGGGGCTGGCGGAGACGCTCGATACGCCTGAGGCGCGCCGGCATCTGACCGTCTGATCGGCATTCGCCGCTTTTGGAGGCACTGGACGACATGCGCCCAGCTGGCTGGCGCCGGGATTGCAGTGTCCTTCGCGCGGCATGGAAATTGCTTGCTTTCAATCAGTTACAGGATTGAATGAGAACGGCCGGGCAAACCGGCGGCATGAAAAGGGCATGGAATGACGAACGCCGCGGCAGCCACCAGACCGCAAAGGGCCGAAGGCCGCGGGCATCTGGCCGCGAAGTCGCTGGGCGGGCGCACGCGCATCCGCGAGCTCTATCAGGAGGGTGCAGCGAAGATCCGGCTGCCCGATACCTTCGATGCCTCGATGGAAGCCGTCATCATCAATACGGCCGGCGGTCTCACCGGTGGCGATCGCATGGACTGGAGCGTTGTCGCCGGTCCAGGCACGCGCATCGACGTGACCACACAGGCCTGTGAGAAAATCTACAAGGCGTCCGCCGGCACCGCCGAGATCACCACGAAAATCCAGGTCGGCGCCAATGCGCGGGTCGACTGGCTGCCGCAGGAAACCATCCTCTTCGATCGCTCCTCGCTCTATCGACGGCTCGATGTCGACCTCGACGAGGGCGCGGAATTCCTGGCGGTCGAAGCGATCCTGCTGGGGCGCAAGGCGATGGGCGAGGCGGTTGTCTCCGGGCTGTTCCGCGACCGCTGGCGTATCCGCCGGGAAGGCCGGCTCTGCCATGCCGAGGATCTGAGGCTCGCTGGCGAGGTGCAGGCGCTGACGCGGGAGCAGGCGGTGCTTTCGGGCCAGGTCGCCTTTGCGACGCTGCTCTATGTCGGGCCGCAGGCGGAGAGCTATCTCAATGCGGTCAGGCCGTTGCTCGACGGTCATATGGGCGGCGCCAGCTGCTGGGGCGGCAAGCTGGTTGTTCGGCTGGCGGCGTCGGATGGCTTCGCACTTCGAAAAATCCTGATCCCGATCATTTCAGCCTTGCGCAACGGCGCGCCTGTGCCGAAAGTCTGGAATCTCTAGTTCAAGCAGATGGATGCACGATGAACCTCACACCAAGAGAAAAAGACAAGCTGTTGATTTCGATGGCGGCGATGGTCGCGCGGCGGCGGCTGGAGCGGGGCGTCAAGCTCAACTATCCCGAGGCGATCGCGCTGATTACCGACTACGTCGTCGAAGGCGCGCGCGACGGCCGGCCGGTGGCCGAGCTCATGGAAGCAGGCGCCCATGTCATCGGCCGCGACCAGGTGATGGATGGCATCGCCGAGATGATCCACGACGTGCAGGTGGAAGCGACGTTCCCTGACGGAACAAAGCTTGTCACCGTCCACGAACCGATCCGCTGAGGCCATCATGCTCGAGCTTCGACCCAATTGCGAATGCTGCGACAAGGACCTGCCGCCCGAAAGCCGCGAAGCGATGATGTGCAGCTTCGAATGCACCTATTGCGCTGATTGCGCCGACAACGTGCTTTCAGGCATCTGCCCGAATTGCGGCGGCGAACTGGTGCGCCGGCCGGTGCGCCCGGCGGCCAAGCTCATCAACAACCCGGCATCGACGAAACGCGTGCTGAAGGCCGAGGGCTGCGCGCCCGTGAAGGCTGCGTGAGGAGAAAATCATGATCCCAGGCGAAATCATTGCCGCACCCGGCGAAATCGAACTCAACGCCGGCGCGCCGACTATTACCATCGAGGTGTCAAACACCGGCGACCGCCCGGTGCAGGTCGGCAGTCACTACCACTTCGGCGAGACCAATGCCGGGCTCTCCTTCGATCGCGAGAAGGCGCATGGCATGCGGCTCGATATTCCGGCCGGCACCGCCGTGCGCTTCGAGCCCGGACAGACGCGTTCGGTGACGCTGATCCCGCTGGGGGGTAAGCGCGAAGTCTACGGCTTCCGCCAGCTGGTAATGGGCAAGCTGTGATCATATCTCGGGAGGAGATGATGCGTTTCTTTATACCCGCGGGCTTCGGGCTGTTGGCACTGATGGCGGCCGGTGGCGCCAGCGCCGAGGAAATCGACTGCAAGAGCCCGACAACGCAGACCGACATGACGCTCTGCGAGCGGGCGCGGCAGGACGAGGCCGACAAGGCGCTCAACGTTCAATACAAGAAGACCCGTGCCGCCATGGTCGCCATTGACAGCGATCAGGATGACGACATGAAGGGCGCGGAGAAAGCTCTGGTAACCGCCCAGCGCGCTTGGATCACCTACCGTGATGCGCAATGCGAAGCCGAAGGCTTTCAGGCGCGTGGCGGCACGATGGAGCCGATGCTGGTTGCCGGCTGCATCGCCAACGTGACCGATGCCAGGACCAAGGAGCTGAAGACGCTCGAAGACGCGATGAGCAACTGAGGTGGCAGAGAGCATCATGATTGTCGGCAATGGTGAGATCGGTGCGGAAGGGGCCGCGGCTGTTGCCGCAGCACGCTTCGTCATCCGGTTCAACGAATGCCGATCCTATGAGGCGAGCCCCGGCCGCACCGACGTCGTCGCCGTCTGCAACACCGGCCGTCCCGCCAAGGCGATGCTGTCTTCCGAAGCATGGCGCGCGCATCCTGCAGTCGTCGAGGCTTCGGAGATCTGGAGTGTGCGCGATCCGGAAAAGTTCGCGGCGCTCAAAGGCCCGCTGGCCATTTCACATCCCGAACTCGACGATTTCTGCGACGACTATACGAGTCGATTCAGCAGCTTCTGCAAGGAAGCTGGCAAGGCGCATGTGGTCGTTGACAAAGTGATTCATGATGGCGTCGACCAGGCGCTGGCCGCATTTGACCCCGCGCCTTACGTCGTGCCGAGCAGCGGCATGATCGTGATCGCTGAGGTCATGAACCGATTTCCCGATGCCCTGATCGCGCTAGCCGGCTTTGGCCATCAAGGCTGGGAGTGGCATCCCTTCGCCGCCGAAAGGCAGCTTGTCGACACTTACGTCGCCGCCGGCCGCGTCACGCGGTTTTATCCGTCCGCATCCCGTTCGTCCTCCCAAGGAGCCTGACCCATGCCCTACAAGATTTCCCGCGCCGCCTATGCCGGCATGTTCGGCCCGACCACCGGCGACAAGGTGCGGCTTGCCGATACCGAGCTCTTCATCGAGATCGAGAAGGATTTCACCACCTATGGCGAAGAGGTGAAGTTCGGCGGCGGCAAGGTCATTCGCGACGGTATGGGGCAGAGCCAGGCGACGCGGGCGCAGGGCGCCGTCGATACCGTCATCACCAACGTCGTCATCATCGACCACACAGGTATCGTCAAGGCCGATATCGGGCTCAAGAATGGCCGCATCCACGCCATCGGCAAGGCCGGCAATCCGGATACGCAGCCTGGTGTCAACATCATCGTCGGCCCGTCCACCGAGGCGATCGCCGGTGAGGGCAAGATCATCACCGCCGGCGGCATGGACGCGCATATCCACTACATCTGCCCGCAGCAGATCGAGGAAGCGCTGATGTCCGGCATCACCTGCATGCTCGGCGGCGGCAGCGGCCCGGCGCACGGCACGCTCGCCACCACCTGCACCGGCGCCTGGCACATCGAGCGGATGATCGAGAGCTTCGACGGCTTCCCGATGAACCTCGCGCTCGCGGGCAAGGGCAATGCTTCGCTGCCCGCCGCACTCGAGGAAATGGTGCTCGCCGGCGCGTCGTCGCTAAAGCTGCACGAGGACTGGGGCACGACGCCGGCCGCGATCGACTGCTGCCTCTCGGTTGCCGACGAATACGATATCCAGGTGATGATCCACACCGATACGCTAAACGAAAGCGGCTTCGTCGAGGATACGATCGGCGCGCTCAAGGGCCGCACCATCCACGCCTTCCACACGGAAGGGGCGGGCGGCGGGCACGCACCCGATATCATCAAGATCTGCGGTCAGTCGAACGTCATCCCGTCGTCAACCAACCCGACGCGGCCCTACACGGTCAACACGATTTCCGAGCATCTCGACATGCTGATGGTCTGCCACCATTTGTCGCCGTCGATCCCCGAGGATATCGCGTTTGCCGAAAGCCGCATTCGCAAGGAAACGATCGCGGCCGAAGACATCCTGCACGATATCGGCGCCTTCTCGATCATCTCGTCCGACAGCCAGGCCATGGGCCGCGTCGGCGAAGTGGCGATCCGCACCTGGCAGACGGCCGACAAGATGAAGCGCCAGCGCGGTCCCCTGAAGGAGGAGACGGGGGATAACGATAACTTCCGCGTCCGCCGCTATATCGCCAAGTACACGATCAATCCGGCGATTGCGCAGGGTGTCAGCCACGAGATCGGCTCGATCGAAGTCGGCAAGCGCGCCGACCTCGTCTTGTGGAACCCGGCCTTCTTCGGCGTAAAGCCCGAGATGGTGCTGCTCGCCGGCTCGATCGCGGCCGCCCCGATGGGTGATCCGAACGCCTCGATCCCGACGCCGCAGCCGATGCACTATCGCCCGATGTTCGCCGCCTATGGCAAGCTGCGCACCAATTCGTCGGTCACCTTCGTCAGCCAGGCGTCGCTCGATGCCGGCCTGAAGGGCCGTCTCGGCGTCGCCAAGGACCTCGTCGCCATCAAGAACACGCGCGGCGGCATCTCCAAGGCGTCGATGATCCACAACAGCCTGACGCCCCATATCGAGGTCGATCCGGAGACCTACGAGGTGCGCGCCGACGGCGAGCTGCTCACCTGCGAACCGGCGACCTCGCTGCCGATGGCGCAGCGCTACTTCATGTACTGAGAGATTTTAACGGTCGGCGCTCGTCGCCGACCGTTTCGCGTCTGGCTTGTTAAGCAAAATCTTCTTAAAGTTGTTTTTCCAAAGGGCCCTGTTCCACCTTGGGGCGGTGCGTCCGCAATGGGACACGTCAATACGAGCATTTCAAGAATCCGTTCAAAATCAATTAGTTGAGTTTGAATGTTGTCGAGTTGAATCGGGTGTCGGAACGTAGCATTTTCGGTCACCCTTGGGTGACCGATCAATTCCCCTGAAATCGTTCAAATCTTAACAATCCACTTAAGAAATCGGCAGCAGTTGGGATCTAAGCAATGTGCTTGGCGCTGGGCAAGAAGGTCGATTCGAATGAAAATTTCACTCCAGGCAGAGCTTGGCGATTTTCAAAACCGCCATACGATTTACACGTTCGCTCTCAAGATGAGCTTTCTCGCGGTGATGTTGTCGTCGGTCGTGATCGCTATCTTGGTGCTGCCATTCGATTGGCTCGGCGTCTTGCCGGTGCCGCTCGCGAACGCCGTTGTCTACGGCGTCGTCCTGTCTTGGCTGATCGGGGGACTGGTCTCAGGTGTGCTGGCGCTGGTAGTCGGCTGCGCCATGCATCAGCTCAGTGTCTCGCGGGCCGAGTTCGAACAGTTGAGCCGAACGGATATGCTGTCCGGCCTTCTCAATAGACGAGCCTTTACCGAGGCGCTGGATGAGATCGAGGGCCAGGCCTGTCTGGCGATCTTCGATGTCGACCGCTTCAAGGCGATCAACGACCGTTTCGGTCATGCGTGTGGGGATCAGGTCATCATCGCCGTCTCGACCCTGCTCGCAACGTCCTTCTGCGGCCGATCCTTTGCCGCACGGCTGGGTGGCGAGGAGTTCGGCGTGATTGTTGTGGACCTGCCGCGTGAGGAGCGCATAGCGCTGATCAGGTCGGTCTGCACCCAGCTCGCCGCGCAACCGATCCTGGTCGACGACTGCGCGATCAATATCACTGTTTCGGCGGGCATCGCGGAGTTTGGTACAGGACGCAGCAAGGAGACCGTTTATTCCGCCGCCGACAAGGCGCTTTATCTTGCCAAGGCGCTCGGCCGTAATCGCGTCGTGCACGAGGACGAGGGGCTGCAGCCGCATGTTCGCCGGCGCAGGCGGCTGAGCGACAGCGGGCACGCCGCACCGGCGGCCGAGATCGACTATCTTGCGGCGGCCAAGAACACAGGATAGCGGAGCTCTCGCGTGTTTTGACCTTGCATCGGCGGGGGCTATTTTGCATGCTCGGGCAGTCATTTGAAATGGATATGTCATGCAGCGCGTTACCTCCTATCTTCCCGCCGGCACGCCTTCTTCGAACCCCATCGGCAAGGTTGTCCTGCCACATGATCTGAGGCATCTGCGCCGCAAGCTGCTGCATCTCGAAAATGGCGACATGGTCATGCTCGATCTCAAGGAGCCGGTCCTGTTCGCAAGTGGCGACATGCTGGTGCTGGAAGACGGCGAGCTGATCGAGATCGTTGCCGCCGACGAAAAGCTGTTCGAGATCAAGGCAAAGGACCGGCTGCATCTGATCGAGCTCGCCTGGCATCTCGGAAACCGCCACCTCGGCGCGCAGATCGAGGAAGAGCGTATCCTGATCCTGCGCGATCACGTCATTCGTTCCATGCTGGAAGGACTGGGAGCAACGGTGTCGGAAGTCTCCGAGCCGTTCCAGCCGGCGCGGGGCGCCTATCACTCCCATGGCAGCCACTCGCATGGGCACGACCACGGCCATTCGCACGGCCATCATCACTCGCACGACTGAGCCTTCATGAGCGAGAATGGCGACCTGCAAGCATTGCTTCGGCTGATGGCGTGGCTATCGCCGGCCTTTCCAGTGGGCTCGTTTGCCTATTCGGGAGGCTTGGAGCGTGCGGTACACGACGACCTGGTCAAGGATGCCGACACGCTCGGGGAATGGGTGAGGGCGCTGCTTTCCCATGGCGCCGTCTGGAACGACGCTGTGCTCTTTGCCGAGAGCCATCGGGTCCAGCCCGAAAGCGCATCCCTTGCTTCGGTGGCGGAACTTGCGGAAGCACTTGCCGCTTCGCGAGAGCGCCATCAGGAAACGATGCTGCTTGGTGACGCTTTCCTGTCGTCCGCGCGTGCTTGGCCAGATGCGGTGTTTGATCGCTTGCCGGCGCATGTTGCCTATCCGGTGGCGGTGGGTGCCGTGGCTGGAGCGCATGGCATCGACCTTGAAAAGGCGATCGCTGCCTTCCTTCACGCTTACTGTTCGCAAGCCGTGTCGGCCGGTATTCGTCTGAGTGTCGCTGGACAGAAGGGCGGCGTGGCCATTCTGGCCGGCCTGGAAGCCGACATTGGGTCGATTGCTAGCCGGGCTGCCTCGTCGACGCTGGATGACCTTGGATCGGCGACCGTCCAGGCGGATATCATGTCACTGCGTCATGAGACGCAGACGACCAGACTGTTTCGGTCGTGAGGCTGGTTCATCGGGAGCCACATGCCGCCGACCTGCGTCATTTGCCGGTGGTTGCCTGTCAAATGCCGCGCTATCATCCGCTTCGATTGGAGTTCAGAATATGAAATCAGGAAATGGACCTTTGCGGGTCGGTATCGGCGGTCCGGTCGGCTCCGGCAAGACGGCGCTCACCGAAAAGCTCTGCAAGGCGATGCGGGACGACTATTCCGTCGCCGTGGTGACCAACGACATCTACACGACAGAGGATGCCGAGGCGTTGATGCGCATGCAGGCGCTGCCGTCGGATCGTATCGTCGGCGTTGAAACGGGCGGGTGCCCGCATACCGCCATCCGTGAGGATGCGACGATCAACCTGCAGGCCATCGCGGGACTGAACGAGCGCATTCCGGATCTCGACGTCGTTTTCATCGAGTCCGGGGGTGACAATCTGGCGGCGACGTTTTCCCCGGATCTGGCAGACATTACCATCTATGTCATCTCGGTCTGCCAGGGCGAGGAAATCCCGCGCAAGGGCGGACCTGGAATCACCAAGTCGGACCTGCTTGTCATCAACAAGAAGGATCTTGCTCCCTATGTCGGCGCGGATCTCGATGTGATGGATCGCGACGCCACGCGCATGCGCGAGGCGCGCCCCTTCGTCTTCTCCGACATGAAGCGTGGCGACGGTATCAATTCGATCGTCAGCTTCCTCAAGGAACAAGGCGGTCTGTGACTGCCTAGACGCCTTTCAGAGCATCGAGGTTGTTGATCTCGATCAGGCGACCGCTCACAGTCACACCGGCTTCGCGGAGCGCTGAGAAGGCGCGGGAGAGCGCTTCGGGCGCAAGCCCGAGCTTTCGAGCCAGCAGGCTCTTCTGGAACGGCAGGCGCAGCGATGCAGCGGCACCCTGTTGCGTGGAGTGCGTCAGAAGGTAGCTGGCGACGCGCTGCGGTGCAGTGCGCATGCGATCGCTTGCCAGGCAGTCGATCGTCGACAACAGGTGCTGCGAGAGCGCGCGCATGATCGCAATGCCGATGCGCGGACGCTCGTCCAGCAACGCCCTGACCTTGTCGAGGTCGAAGCGCGCCAGCATCGACTGCTCCATCGCCTGGGCACTGTAGTTGTACCCGTTGCCGTCAAGCAGGAGGCATTCGCCGAAGCTTTCGCCCGGCTCGCAGATGCGGATATCCGCCTCGCGATTGTCGTTGCCGAGGCGATACAGCCTGACATAGCCGCTGAGCACGCAATAGAAGTAGCGTGCCTCTCCATGCTCATGGAAAAGGGTGTCGTGTATCTGATAGCGGACTGCGGTCGCGCAAGACATCAGCGCTTCGCGCTCATCCCGGCTCAGACCCGAAACAATCAAGGCTTTGCCAAGCATCGCCTTTTGAGCGCCACTCAGTTTCAAGGCCGTCGTCATTCCTTCCTCCGTGGTTACAGCAGACGCTATCCGCCTGCCATACCGTGAGAATAAACGGACTCATGGAGCTACAAGTTGATCTGGATCAAGTTCTGGCACTGAATTGATCCCTGCGGTTGCAGCGGATCGATCGTCAGCGCGCATAGCAAACAAGGCTCGCAAAACCGGAGTTCTACGAGCCTTGTTTGCTATTGGTACGGAGACCGGGCAATTCCGGCCCCGAAGCTGTCCGAGTGCTATTCCGCAGCGAAGGGCGGCAAGCGAACGACGTTGCCGCCGGACTTGCCGCGCTTGCCTTCGGGCTTCTCGATCGCCGTGACGCGGTCGTCGAGTGTGTTGACGGCTTCCGTCAGCTCTTCGCGCGACAGCGGCAGTTCTTCCTGGTCCTTCTTGCCGACGAGGCGGCCGAACATCCAGCCGAGCAGGCGGGACAGATCGTCCATGATCAGGAAGAAGGAGGGGACGACCACGAGCGACAGCACCGTGGAGACGATGATACCGCCAATGACCGCGATTGCCATCGGTGCGCGGAAGGACCCGCCTTCGCCGACGCCCATTGCCGAAGGCAGCATGCCGGCCGACATCGCGATCGAGGTCATGATGATCGGGCGGGCGCGCTTGCGGCCGGCCTCCACCATGGCTTCGACCCTCGCCATGCCGCGATGGCGCATCTCGATCGCGAAGTCCACGAGCAGGATGGCGTTCTTCGTAACGATGCCCATGAGCATCAGGATGCCGATCAAGACGGGCATCGACAGCGGATTGTTGGTGACCAGCAGGCCTACCGCGACGCCGCCGATTGCCAGCGGCAACGAGAACAGAATGGTGAAAGGCTGAATCACGTCCTTGAAGAGCAGGATCAGCACTGTCAGCACCAGCATCAGGCCCATCAACATGGCGTTGACGAAGCTCTGCTGCATTTCCTTCTGGACCTTGGTGTCGCCACTTTCGACGAGGTGAACCGTCGAAGGAATCTTGGCATCGGCCACGATTGCCCGGAAGCGCGCAGACGCGGTATCGAGCGCGACGCCCTGCGGCAGGTCCGATCCGATCGCAACAACGCGGTTCCGGTTGTTACGCTTGATCGAGCTTACACCTTCCGAATAGTCGATATCGGCGACGGTCGACAGGGGAACAGTGCCGCCGCTTGCCGTCTGGATCTTCAGTGCGCGCAGAGCCGCAAGGTCCCGGCGCATGTCGACCGATGCCTGAACCCGGATCGGGATCTGGCGGTCGTCGAGGTTGATCTTGGCGAGCGACGCATCGATATCGCCGATGGTTGCGACGCGGATCGTCTCGGAGATCTGCTGCGGTGTGATGCCGAGGCGAGCTGCCTGATCCTTGCGCGGGCGGACCTGCAATTCCGGACGGGGCAGGGCGCCATCGGCACTGACGTTTGCCAGCGCGGGATCGGCGCGCAGTTTCGATTCAAGAATACCAACCGCGTCGCTCAGATCCTTCTCGTTCTTCGACAGGAAGTTGAACGACAGGTCGCGTTCACCACGGTCGTTAAGCTTCAGGATGCGGACGTCGGGGATATGGCGGAGCTTGGCGAAGACTTCCTTTTCGATATCCCACTGCGGGCGCACGCGGCCATGAAGCTCAACCTTCGGCAGATGCGGGCCGATGACCGGGATCGAGCCCAGTACGTCATTGACGAGCTTTTTCACCAGCGACTGGTCAAGCTTCTGCAGGGCGAGCGTGACGGTTGCGCGGCGCAGTTCGAGATCGCCCTTCGGCGAGGCACCGCCCAGCACGAAGACGCTTTCAACGCCGTTGATGTCCTTGACGTTCCTGTAGACCTCGTCGGTCGTTGCCTCCGTGTCGTCGAGCGTCGCGTTCGGCGGCAGTTCGACTGACAGAACGATGCGGGATGCATCTTCCGGCGGCAGGAAGCTCCCGGGAACCTGCGCCAGCAGCGCCATCGAGCCGATGAGGAAAGCGATTGCCGCGATCAGCGTCGCATAGCGTGTCCACCAGCGGCTGGTCGTTGCCTTCACAAGGCGGGTGTAGCCACCGAAGAACCAGCCGTCATTGTCGTGGTGGTCCTCCATGCCGTCTTCGGCACGCATCAGATAGGCGGCCATCATCGGTGTGATGAGACGCGCGACCATCAAGGAGAAGAAGACGGAGAAGGCGACGGTCAACCCGAACTGGATGAAGTACTGACCGGGAATGCCCGGCATGAACGATACCGGTACGAAGACGGCGATGATCGTGAACGTCGTCGCGATGACGGCGAGGCCGATTTCGTCGGCAGCCTCGATCGCGGCGCGATAGGGCGTCTTGCCCATCTTGATGTGGCGGGCAATGTTCTCGATTTCAACGATCGCATCGTCGACGAGGATACCTGTCGCCAGCGTCAGAGCGAGGAAGCTGACGAGGTTCAGCGAGAAGCCCATCAAATCCATGATCCAGAATGTCGGGATCGCGGAAAGGGGGAGGGCGACTGCGGAAATAAGGGTGGCGCGCCAATTGCGCAGGAACAGGAAGACGACGACAATCGCCAGCAGCGCGCCTTCAAGCAGCGTGTGCATGGCGGCTTCGTAGTTGCCGTATGTGAAGTAGACGGAATCGTCGATGAGCTCGATGTTCACGTTCGGGTTCTCCGCCCGGACGGTTGCGAGGCTCTTCGAGACCGTTTCCGCGACGCTGACTTCGCTGGCACCCTTGGCACGGAAAACGCCGAAGGTGACGACCGGCGCGGCATTGAAGCGCGAGAAGGACTTCGGCTCTTCGTAGGTGTCCTTGATGGCGCCGAGATCGGAAACCTTGACGAAGCGGCCGTTGGGGAGCGCGATCGTCGTATTGGCAAGCTCGGCTACGTTGCGGGCATCACCGAGAACGCGGATCGCCTGCTCGTTGCCGGCCACCTGGCCGCGGCCGGAGCCGAGGTCGACGTTGGTGCCGCGCAGCTGCTGGTTCACGCTGGCGGCGGTGATGCCATAGGCGTTGAGCTTGTCGGGATTGAGTTCGATGCGCACTTCGCGCTCGGCGCCGCCGTACCGGTCGACGCGGCCGATGCCGGCCTGTCCCTGGAGCGAACGCTTGACGGTGTCGTCAACGAACCAGGAGAGTTCTTCCAGCGACATGTCGGGCGAGGAGACGGCAAAAGTCTGGATTGCCTGGCCTTCGACATCGATCTTGGAGACGATCGGAACGTCGACGTTCGCCGGCAGATCGCCGCGGATACGGTCGATGGCGTCCTTGGTATCCTGCACCGCCTGTTCGGTCGGCACTTCCATGCGGAACATGACGACCGTCTGAGACTGGCCGTCGGTGACCGTCGACTGAATTTCATCGATACCGTTGATGCTGGCGACAGCATCTTCGATTTCCTTCGTCACCTGCATTTCGAGTTCGGCAGGGGAGGCGCCGCTCTGCGTTACGACGACCGAAACCAGCGGAACGTCGATATTCGGAAAGCGGGTGATCGGCAGCTTGTTGAAGGCCTGAATGCCGACGAAAAGCAGAAGGGCGAAGGCCAGAAGCGGCGCGACGGGATTTCGGATTGACCAGGCTGAAAAGTTCATCGGTCGTCCCTTAGTTGGAAGCCGCAGGCTGCTCGCGAACCGGCGTGATGTGGTCGCCGTCGCGGACATAGGCGCCCGCCTTGGCAACGACTTCCTCGCCGTCCTTCAGCCCGTTGGTGATCTCGATGTAGGCGCCATCCTGAATGCCCGTCTCGACCTTCGCGAATTTCACGACATTGTCCTCCACCTTGCGAGCGGAAGAGCCGTCGGTGCTGGTGAGGACCGCCGAAAGCGGCAGGGACACGTTTTCAGTGGTGCGCACGACGATATCGGCGCTGCCGTACATGCCGGAGCGGGCCTTGCTGCTGTCGTCGATCAGGATATGGACGAGACCGAGGCGCGTGACGGGATCGACGGTCGGGGATACGAGGCGAACCGAGCCGCTGATCTTGTCGCGGCTGCCTGAGAGCGAAAGCGTCGCCTTCTGGCCGGGCTCGATCTTGACGATGTCGCTCTCGTTAACTTCGGCCACCAACTCGATCTTGTCATCGCGGATGATGGTGAAGAGGGGCTCGCCGGTTCCCGACGCAATGGCGCCGACCTTGGCGTTCTTGGCGGAAACCGTGCCATCCACCGGCGTCTTGACGTCGGTGCGCGCCAGCTTGAGGTTGGCATCGGCAATCTGGCTGTCGGTGACCTTGATGTCGGCGACGGCGACCTGGATCGCCTGTTCCGCGGAGGTTACGCGCGCGTTTGCCGAAGCCGCGGCAGCATCCGCCTGCTCGACGGTCGCCGTCGAAACGGTCCCCTTCTTGCCCATTTCCTGGGCGCGGACTTGCTGCTGGCGAGCCTGCTCGGCATTGGCTTGCGCTTCAATCAGCTGCGCGCGCAGCTGCGCCTGGCTTGCCTCGTTCTTGGCTCTCGTTGCCTGCAACTGGCTCTTTTCCAGGATGATCGCGTCATCGTTCAGCGTTGCGAGCACGCTGCCGGAACGAACATGGTCGCCAATATCCGCAGCCAGGGCACGGATCGACAGGCCTTCGACCTGCGGCTGGAGATAGATCTCTTCGACGGGTTTAACGGTGCCGGTCGCGACGACACGATCAACCAGCGTGCGGGTCTCTGCCTTGGTGACCACGATCGCCGGCAGGTTTTGCTGCGGCTTGGCGACGGGCGCTTCCTGGGCGAACAGGTTCGAGGTCGCAAAAGCAGCGACGATCAGGGTGGAGGCGCGTAGAATGTTAAGCGGCGTGCGTGCCATGCGTCTTCGTCCAGTCTTGATATGGTCAGCCAAGTCCGCGCGTTGGCGTCAGCTCGCGAAATGGCCCGTTCCCGTATTGCTATTCTCAAAGGTATTCCCGCATCTTCTGCCGGTCCTTACTTAAGAAGTCCCTCGTCCGGCAAAAATCGGATTGTACGTGGTATCGTTTTGTCCATCGCGCAAGTCCGGCGGAAAATAATTCCTCTATCTGCACCAATAATTACCATCGAAACACAGATCAATCACCATACGGTTATGCGTGCATTCCGATAGTTGATCGCGATCCGGTCATGCTTATGACGCACGACAGTTTCCAAATGCGACATAAGAGTACGCTTTTTCTTTGGCTCTCACAAAAAAACGCGCGGATCACTCCGCGCGTTTCATTTTTCTCAGACGAACTGCTTACTTGGCGGCAGCGTCGGTGATGTCGTGCGTCCAGGCGCCTGATGGTTCCTTGTTGATGATCTTCTGATCGAGCAGGGCCTTGGCGGTGCGGTCGTAGAGCGTCGTGTCTAGCTTGCCGGTGCCGTCGCCGATCAGCTTGGCGACTTCGCCCATCATCCGCTTCTGGTGGTTTTCGTCCTGGCCACCGGCATCGACGACGATACCTGCGGCTTCGTCAGGGTTCTCGACGGCGTACTTCCAGCCCTTCATCGAAGCCTTGACGAACTTGGCCATCTTTTCCTTGAAGGCCGGATCCTTGAGCTTGTCTTCCGAGGCATAGAGACCGTCTTCGAGGAGGTCGTTGCCCATGGCGCTATAGTTGAACACCGTCAGTTCTTCCGGCTTGAAACCGGCATCGATCGCCTGCCAGTACTCGTTGTAGGTCATGACGGAGATGCAGTCGGCTTGCTTCTGGAGCAGCGGCTGGACGTCGAAGCTCTGCTTCAGGACCGTTACGCCATCAGGACCGCCCTCCGTCTTGAGACCGAGCTTGTTCATCCAGGCGAAGAACGGATATTCGTTGCCGAAGAACCAGACACCGAGCGTGTGGCCCTTGAAGTCGGCCTCGGTCTTGATCGGTCCATCCTTACGGCAAATCAGCTCCATGCCCGACTTCTGGTACGGCTGGGCGATATTGACTAGCGGAACGCCCTTTTCGCGGGCAACCAGCGCGCCGCCCATCCAGTCGACGATGACGTCGGCGCCACCGCCGGCGATCACCTGCTCCGGTGCGATGTCAGGGCCGCCCGGCTTGATGGTGACGTCGAGGCCTTCTTCGTCGTAGTAACCCTTGTCCTTCGCGACGTAGTAGCCGGCGAACTGCGACTGCGTCACCCACTTGAGCTGCAGCGTCACCTTGTCGGCAGCCATCGCATGGGCTGCTGCAAGCGACATCGCACTCGCCATCATTGCAACAATCAGTTTTTTCATTTTCTTGTTCCCTCTGAAGTTATGCCCAATCCCATTCGCGGGAATAAAGCGACGCCTAGCCACCACGGATAGACGGATGCCAGAAAGTCACCGCCCGTTCTGCCAGGGCGACGACGCCATAGAAGATCGAGCCGACGAGCGCCGCAACGGCGATTTCGGCCCAGACCATGTCGACATTCATGCGCCCGATCTCGGTAGAGATGCGGAAGCCCATGCCGACGATCGGCGTACCGAAGAACTCCGCGACGATGGCACCGATCAGCGCAAGCGTCGAGTTGATCTTCAATGCATTGAAAATGAAGGGCATCGCTGCCGGAAGCCGGAGCTTCAGCAGCGTCTGCCAGTAGTTGGACGCGTAGGTCTGCATCAGGTCGCGCTCCATCGGACCGGATGCGGCAAGGCCGGCGACTGTGTTCACCAGCATCGGGAAGAACGTCATGATCACGACCACGGCCGCCTTCGACTGCCAGTCGAAGCCGAACCACATGACCATGATCGGTGCGACGCCGATCATCGGCAGTGCCGAGACCATGTTGCCGATCGGCAGCAGCCCTCGGCGCAGAAAGGCGACGCGATCCGCCAGGATGGCGACGACAAACCCAGAAGCGCAGCCGATGATGTAGCCCGCGAGGACGGCCTTGAAGATCGTCTGTCTTACGTCTTCGCCGAGTATCGGCAGGGATCCGATGAGCCGCGCTCCGATCGCACTCGGTGGCGGCAGAAGCACGAAGGGGATGCCCGCGCCGCGGGTGAGGGCTTCCCACAGGATGAGGATCCAGGCGCCGAAGATGGCTGGGATCAGCAGCCGCAGCACCGTGCGTTCGAAACCTGATGAGGGCTTCATTTCGGACAGCTCAGTGACGCAGCGCCATGCGAGCAGCCAGCAGGCGGCCAGCAGCAGGAAGAACGACTTGGTTGCCAGTCCTTCATTGCCGGTGACGCTGGAAAGCAACACCCAGGCAGCCCAATGTGCTCCGATGAGGAGGACAGCGGCCACATAGAGTTTCGGCAGAGGCGCAAACGAGATCAACGCGGTTACCACGATGAGCGCAATCGTCAGCAACGTGGTGGCCTGCGAGACCGGTTGCGGTGCTCCTTCTCCAAGGAGCGGCAGGGTCACCAGGGCCAACGCCGCGAAGAGGAGGGCGATGAGACCTTGCCAGGAGAACGCCATTGTCTTCATGCCGGCCTCCCGCCCATCGATTTGTCGACGATCTTGGCTACCAACCCCACAATGGCGATGAGCAACGCGGCGAGTACCGAGCCGGCGACGAGCGCTGCCCAGATGTCGATCGTCTGGCTGTAGTAGGAGCCTGCGAGAAGCTTCGATCCGATGCCTGCGACAGCGCCGGTCGGCAGTTCGCCGACGATGGCGCCGACAAGGCTTGCCGCGATCGCAACTTTCATCGAAGTGAAGAGGTAGGGGACCGACGCCGGGACGCGCAGCTTCCAGAAGGTCTGTGCAGCCGAGGCGTTATAGGTGCGCATCAGGTCGAGAAGCATGACCTCAGGTGAACGCAGTCCCTTCACCATGCCGACCGTGACCGGGAAGAACGACAGGTAGGTCGAGATCAGCGCCTTTGGTATCAGGCCGGTGATGTTGATTGCGCCGAGCACCACGATCACCATCGGGGCGATGGCCAGGATCGGGATCGTCTGCGAGGTGATGATCCATGGCATCAGGCTGCGATCCAGCGCCTTGATATGCACGATGCCGACGGCAATCAGGATGCCGAGCAAGGTGCCGAGGCCGAAGCCGAGTACGGTGGAGGAGAGCGTGACGCCGCTGTGGTAGACCAGGCTGCGGTTGCTCGAAAGCTTGCGCAGGAAGGTGTTCTCGAACACGTTCTGTGCCACCTGATGCGGTGCCGGCAGCAACGGCTTCGGCTGAGAGAGCGTCTTCTCGATAAACTCGATGGTTCCAGGCGTTTCATTGGCGCGCGCATCCATGTCGCGCTGGAACGGCGCGTTCATCAGCACGGCGGCGATGTACCAGATCACCACAAGCACAGCGAGGATCGTGACGACGGGGATGACCTTGTCCTTGAGCGTGTCCGGTTTCATCGGCGGCCTCGCCGGTGAAGACGTGACTTTTCGGTCCTAGTGCTCATAGCTATGCCCCGCTCTCAGACCCTCGCGGACGCGATGGGCGATTTCGAGGAATTCGGGGGTTTCGCGGATGTCGAGCGGGCGCTCGCGCGGCAGCGGCGAGTCGATGATGTCGGTGACGCGGCCGGGGCGCGGGGACATGACCACGATCTTGGTGGAGAGGTAAACGGCCTCGGGGATCGAGTGCGTCACGAAGCATATCGTCTTGTTGGTCCGCGCCCAGAGCTTCAGGAGTTCCTCGTTGAGGTGGTCGCGGACGATCTCATCGAGTGCACCGAATGGTTCGTCCATCAACAGGAGATCGGCATCGAAGGCGAGGGCGCGGGCGATCGAGGCGCGCTGCTGCATGCCGCCGGACAGCTGCCAGGGAAACTTTTTCTCGAAGCCGGACAGGCTGACGAGATCGAGCGCCTCGGCGATGCGCTTTTTGCGGTCACCCGACGGATAGTTCATGATCTCAAGCGGCAGCGCGATGTTCTTCTCGATGGTCCGCCAGGGGTAGAGCGCGGGTGCCTGGAAGACATAGCCGTAGGCGCGCGCCTTGCGGGCTTCCTCGGGTGTCATGCCGTTGACCGTGATGTCGCCGGACGTCTTCTTTTCGAGATCGGCGATGACGCGCAGAAAGGTTGTCTTGCCGCAGCCGGAGGGGCCGATGAAGGAAACGAAATCGCCCTTGCGCACCTCGAGGTTGACGTTGGTCAGCGCATGCACCGGCGCGTCATTCGCCTGATAGGTGAGACAGAGATCCTTGGCGGATACAACGGAAGCAGCTTGCGTCAATGCTGATGGATCCTGTTTTCCCCGCGTCAGGGCGGTTTGCGTGATAGTATGAGTACCGGTTTTCACTGAACCGGCAAGCTCCATGGAGGATGACGATGGATGCGACATCAAAGCCTACCTGTCATATTGTCCGCCCGAGTCATGCTTACGACGGCAAGCAAGGGCTTAGTTACTTCGAAGGCATCGCAGCCGAGACGGTGGGCGCCAAGGGCATCTGCATGCACCTTCTGACAATCCCGCCTGGCGTGCGAGCCAAGGCACATCTGCATGAGGCGCATGAGACGGCGATCTACATGCTCTCCGGCGAGGCCCATACCTGGTACGGGGATAATCTGGAGCATCATGTGATCGTTCACGCCGGCGAGCTGTTCTACATTCCAGCCGGAGTGCCGCATCTGCCTGCGAACCTCAGCAGCACGCCCTGCACGGCGATCATCGCCCGCACCGATCCCAACGAGCAGGAGAGTGTGGTGCTCCTTCCGGAGCTGGACGCGCTCGCGCAGGGCTGAAGCCAAGGATCAGACCCCCGTCGCCGGGATGCCTGACCGTTCGACCTTGCGCGGTGCGACGAGTTCCTTCCATGTCGACAGCGCCTTGTTCACCGCCTGGAACGGCTCGCGCTTGACGAACTGGCCGTGTCCTTCCTTCGTCTTGACCGTGCTCTCCTCGATCGCGACTTCACCACGCGTCAGCGTGTAGCGCGGCAGGCCGGTGACCTGCTTGCCCTCGAAGACGTTGTAGTCGATCGACGATTGCTGGGTCTTGGCAGAGATCGTCTTGGAACGCTTCGGATCCCAAACCACGATATCCGCATCGGCGCCGACGAGGATCGCGCCCTTCTTCGGATAGACGTTGAGGATCTTCGCGATGTTGGTCGAGGTGACCGCGACGAACTCGTTCATCGTTAGGCGCCCGGTGTTGACGCCATGGGTCCACAACATGGGCAACCTGTCCTCCAGGCCGCCGGTACCGTTCGGAATCTTCGAGAAGTCTTTTACGCCGAAGCGTTTCTGCTCGGTGGTGAAAGCGCAATGGTCGGTTGCCACCACGGACAGCGAGCCGGACTGCAGGCCGGCCCAGAGGCTGTCCTGGTGCTGCTTGTTGCGGAACGGCGGCGACATGACACGGCGGGCGGCATGGTCCCAGTCCTTGTCGAAATATTCGCTCTCGTCGAGCGTCAGGTGCTGGATCAGCGGCTCGCCATAGACGCGCATGCCTTTCTGGCGGGCGCGGCGGATCGCTTCATGCGCCTGTTCGCAGGAAGTGTGCACGACATAGAGCGGGACCCCAGCCATGTCGGCGAGCATGATGGCGCGGTTGGTTGCCTCACCTTCGACCTCGGGCGGGCGGGAATAGGCGTGCGCCTCGGGGCCGTTGTTGCCGTCTGCGAGCAGCTTTGCGGTCATCGAGGCGACGACGTCGCCGTTCTCGGCATGGACCAGCGGCAGGGCGCCGAGTTCCGCGCAGCGCTGGAAGGAGGCGAACATCTCGTCATCGTTCACCATCAGCGCGCCCTTGTAGGCCATGAAGTGCTTGAAGGTGTTGATGCCCCTGTCCTTGACCACGGTCTCCATCTCGTTGAAGACGCGCTCGTTCCAGCCGGTGATCGCCATGTGGAACGAGTAGTCGGTGTTGGCGCGGCTCGTCTTGTTGTCCCACATCTGCAGCGCTTCGAGCAGCGACTGCTCCGGTCCCGGCAGGCAGAAGTCGACGACCATGGTCGTGCCGCCGGCAAGGCCCGCGCGCGTGCCGCTTTCGAAGTCGTCCGACGAATAGGTGCCCATGAACGGCATTTCGAGGTGGACGTGCGGGTCGATGCCGCCAGGCATGACGTAGCAGCCGGTCGCATCGAGCGTCTCCGTGCCGGAAAGGTTCGGGCCGATCTCGACGATCCTGCCGCCCTCGATCTTCACGTCCGCCTTGTAGGTCAGGTCCGCGGTGACGATGGTTCCGCCCTTGATGACTTTGCTCATGATCAGTTCCCTTGCATTGATTGCTCGCGGCTCTGCGGCCACTGGTAAAAGAAAAGGCGGGTTTGACCCCGCCCTTGATTACGCAACGATTTCAGCGGTCTCGACGACGGCGTGGAAGAGGACATCACAGCCGGCTGCCGCCCATTCTTTCGATATCTCCTCCGCCTCGTTGTGGCTGAGGCCACCGACGCAGGGGCACATGACCATCGTTGCGGGGGCAACCTTCGCCGCCCAGCAGGCATCGTGGCCAGCGCCTGAGATGATGTTCATATGGCTGTAGCCGAGCCGCTCGGCGGCGCTGCGAACAGAGGTGACGAGCTTCGGGTCGAAGGTCACCGGCTCGAAATGACCGATGGCTTCGATCGAACAGCCGACGCCGAGAGCATCCGTGATCTTCGGTGCTTCCGCCTCGATCTTGGCGCGCATGCGATCAAGCTTGGCCTTGTCTGGCGAGCGGATGTCGACGGTGAAGACGACCTTGCCCGGCAGCACGTTGCGGGAGTTCGGCGAGAAGAAGACCTGACCGACGCCGCCGACGGCGCCCGGCTGGTTTTCCATCGCGACGTCCTGGACCATCTCGATGATCCGGGACATGGCGAGGCCGGCATTGACGCGAAGGTTCATCGGGGTGGAGCCGGTGTGGGCTTCCTTGCCGGTGAGCGTGAATTCGAGCCACCACAGGCCCTGGCAATGCGTGACGACACCGATCTGCTTCTCCTCGGCTTCGAGGATCGGGCCCTGCTCGATGTGGTACTCGAAATAGGCGTGCATCTTGCGCGCGCCGACCTCCTCGTCACCGAGCCAGCCAATGCGGTTCAGCTCCTCGCCGAAGGTCTTGCCTTCGGGGTCCTTGCGCTCATAGGCGTATTCCAGGGAGTGAACGCCGGCGAAAACGCCGGACGCCAGCATGGCGGGCGCGAAGCGAGCGCCTTCCTCGTTGGTCCAGTTGGTGACGACGATGGGGTGCTTGGTCTTGATGCCGAGGTCGTTCATCGTGCGGACGACTTCGAGTGCCCCCAGCACACCAAGCACCCCGTCGTACTTGCCGCCGGTCGGCTGGGTGTCGAGGTGCGAGCCGACATAGACGGGCAGGGCATCCGGATCGGTGCCCGGACGGGTCGCGAACATCGTGCCCATCTTGTCGATCCCCAAGGTCATGCCGGCGGCTTCGCACCATGTCCTGAAAAGGCTGCGCCCTTCCGCATCGGAGTCGGTCAGGGTCTGGCGATTGTTGCCGCCCGCGATGCCGGGGCCGATCTTTGCCATGTCCATGAGACTGTCCCAGAGACGGTCCCCGTTGACGCGCATGTTCTCGCCTGGTGCTGCCACCATGTCCGTATTCCTCACCTGTTTTTTCCTGGGCAATGCAAGGTGCATGCCCGTCTGTTCCCGTGGGTCAGTTTCCGGCGCTCTTGTTTGTCTTATTCAGCGCCGGAAAATCGTCAGTTGCCTTTGTTTTGCATCTGACAGATAATTTGACCGGTTGGTAAACATTACAACTTCCTTCGCTGGGCTCAAGACGAAAATCAGGAAAATTACAGACAAAATTACGGGCAGTTGCTTATTTTTTCGGCGGCCGGTCATTCTTGTTCAATCTTGAGCGAAATAGTTGAATTTGAAAGGGAAAAAAGATCGATATGGCAATCCCGAGAGCAGCGAAGACGCAGCGACGCACACGTATCCAGGAAGCGAAGGAAGAGCAGATCCTGGAAGCTGCGCTCGACGTGTTTTCGGTCAGTGGCTTTCGCGGCTCCACCATCGATCAGATCGCCGAAGTGGCCGGCATGTCGAAGCCCAATCTGCTCTATTATTTCCGCACCAAGGAGGCCATGCACCGGGCCTTGATAGACCGCGTTCTCTTCACCTGGCTCGAGCCGCTGCGCGCCTTTGATGCCGCGGGCAACCCCGAGAGCGAGATCCGCAGCTATATCCGCCGCAAGCTCGAAATGGCCCGCGACTTCCCGCGCGAGAGCCGCCTCTTCGCCAATGAGGTGCTGCAGGGCGCGCCGCATATCGAGGACGAGCTCAAGGGGCCTCTGAAGGCGCTTGTGGACGAAAAGGCGGACGTCATCCGCACCTGGGCCAAGGAGGGGAAGATCGTGAAATGCGATCCCTACCACCTCATCTTTTCCATCTGGTCGACCACCCAGCATTATGCGGATTTCGATGTCCAGGTGCGTGCGGTCTTGGGCCAGGACAATTCCGGCGAAGGCCGGTTCGAAGATGCGGCCCGGTTTCTGGAACAACTTTTCATCGATGGATTGCGTGTCGCTCAGCCGTAGGTGCTGTAGCAGCAGCTAGCCCGCGGTCTCGCGTTCCAACTCTCAGTCCAGCAGGGATCGGGCTCGCTTCAGCGCCCTTTGGTGGCGCTCGGCATAGTCCTGTCGCGTGCGTCGGCGCCAGGTGGAGCGGGGGGAGTCCGGCGGGATGGCTGCGATCCATGCAATGCTCGTCGGAACGAACTCGCCATTGGCGGGGATGAGCAGATCACTTCCGTCGAGTTGCTTGCGGATACAGCCCCTGTTGTAGGCGATAACGGCGCAGCCGGCGGCCTTGGCCTCGAAGATGACAATCGGCTGCGCTTCGTTGACATAGTTGGTGGGGAAAACGAAGACATCGATGTCTTCGTAGAACGCTGCCTTCGCCTCGTCGTAGACGGCGCCGCGATAGTCCAGTGCGCCACCGAATTCCTTCACAGCCGCTTCGATGCTCGTGCGATCTTGGTTATTGGCGACTGGTCCGGCGAGGATCGCCTGGACCGCCAACCCTTCACTGCGACATTGCCTCAGCAACTCGATGAACGTCTCCAGCCCTTTTTCGCGGCTGAGATTGCTCAACATGCCGATGGTGAGAGGCCTTGGCTGCAGCGCCCGGTCATCGGTCGGCGCCACGAAGGCGGCGTTGGAGATGATTACACTGCGCAGCCGCACCGCATATGCGTCGACGAAGCGATCGCGCATGATCTCGCACAGGAAAACATGTGTCAGGCTCGGTCCCCCGAGCGCGAGTATGCCGCGCATTGTCAGGTCCGGCTTGTCGATATAGCGGAAGCTGTGATGGTGGAGGTAGGTCGGGTAGCCCAACAGTCTGGCAACGACCACGATCAGCAGCGTGTAGCACATGCCCCATCCGCCATCGCAGCCGAGATAGCAGGCCTTGCCCTCAAGGCGCCGGTCCAGCAACAGCCTACCGCAGGCGCCGAGAGCCCGGCGAAGCTTGCTCGCGTGACCGATAAGGCGCCCCGCATTTTCCGGCGGAGACAGGTTCTGAAGCACGGTGACGTTTTCCTCGGACAGAAGTGCGGTCATGGCCGATGTCGCGTAGGAAAAGCCATGAAGCGGCGGAGGCAGCGGGCCGATCGCGACGATGTGATGTTTCATGCGGGCGGCCACCTTTTCTACGCGTAACGACTATGGCCGTTGGCGCAGAAAAGACAATGCCCCGCTGTGAACAGCGATCGGGCGACAGCGCCACGCCTGTTAGGCCGCCGCGGTGGCCTCGGAACTTTCGAACGAAAAGCCTTCGTCGGCCCAGCCGGTCATCCCGCCGATCATGACCTTCACCGACAGGCCGAGCCTAGCCAGGCGCAGGGCGGCCTTGTCGGTGCCGTTGCAGTGCGGACCGGCGCAGTAGACGACGAAGAGCGTGTCTGCCGGCCAGGAGGACATCCGGTGCGCCGTCATCTTTCCATGCGGAAGATTGATGGAGCCGGGGATGTGCGTTTGCGCAAAGAGCGTCGGCGACCGGACATCCAGGAGGACGAAGTCGTCGCGTCCGGCGGCCAGCGACGCGTGGACATCCCAGCAGTCGGTCTCGAAGGCGAGTTTGCGGGCGTAGTAGGCGGCGGTGGCTTCCGGCGAGGCGGCAGGGGTTTCGGCGACGGCGCTGGGCATTGGCACTTCCTTTCAGGGTTGGAATTGCCTCTGACCATGCAAGATGATACCTCGTGTTGAAATTGGCCATAATGACGATTGGCGTGAAGATCGTGCCAAACACAGCTCAAACATCCGGTCCGCAGGTTGCCGTGCTCGCCTATGACGGGCTGTGCACCTTCGAGTTCGGCATTGCCTACGAGGTTTTCGGGCTCCCGCGTCCGGAGATGGGTGAGGGGTGGTATCGCTTTGCTGTCTGCGGCATCGAGCCGGGCCCCTTGCGGGCGGCAGGCGGGCTGACGGTCAGCGTCGATCGTGGCCTCGATGTTCTCGATGAAGCCGACCTGATCGTCGTTCCTGGCTGGCGCGGAATCGATGCGCCGGTGCCCGATGATCTCATATCCGCTTTGCGCGCCGCCCATCAGCGTGGCGCGCGGGTGATGTCGTTGTGTTCGGGTGTGGCGGTTCTTGCTGCGTCCGGTCTTCTGGCCGGCCGTCGGGCCACGACGCATTGGCGTTACGTGTCCGCTGTCGCTGCGCGCTATCCCGAGATCACGCTGGATGCGAGCGTCCTTTATATGGACGAGGGCAGCATTCTGACGGCGGCCGGGAGTGCTGCCGGTATCGATCTCTGTTTGCATGTCGTCCGTGGCGATTTCGGCGCCGACGCTGCAAACAGCGTTGCGCGCCGCCTCGTGGTGCCGCCGCATCGCGAGGGAGGGCAGGCGCAGTTCATCAGCGCGCCGGTGCCGCAGGAGCGCGAAGGCGTCCGGCTCGGACCGTTGATCGAGTGGATGCGGGCGCGGCTCGACGAGGAGCAGCCGATCAGTCTTCTGGCGGCCAAGGCCGGGATGAGCCAGCGCACGTTCCAGAGGCGCTTCGAGACGACGACGGGATCGAGCGTTGGCGAATGGCTGCTGAAGGAGCGATTGCGTCATGCGCGCGAGTTGCTCGAGCGACGCCGCGACGCGTCGCTCGACGATATCGCCATCGCCTGTGGCTTCGGCACACCGGCGACGATGCGCCATCACTTCCGCAAGCGGCTAGGGACTAGTCCAGGCGCCTATCGTCGCTCGTTTTCAGGTGGGGACGGCTAGGGCGGAGACAAACGCACGGTTTTCCGTGCGTTTGCCGGATACGCTCTATTCGCGGTCCCTAAAAGTAGTGGTGACGGTGGATGCCATCAAAGCTGCCGGATTTAAGGCAGCAGTTCTTGAAAGCGCCTCCGCGAACCGCACGGGCACGGATCGTTGCGGCCGAGTTTTTCGATCAGCTCGACGTCGCCGTGGACGAACTGGCGGCCGGTTTTAACCCGGGTTTCCGATGGATAGGATTTACGCCGCTTGGACGTGACCTCAAAAGCTGAGATCGGTGAGGTGTTTGCGAGCCATGGCTGCCTCCTCTTGAAAGAGCGCTGCGACAGTGCAGCGAGGCATCGATAGCATAAGGCTCGCCATAGGCAACGCCGCGAAAGACAATATTCCGCGGCGTTGCAAGGTGGTTACTCCGCAGCCTGGCGGGCCATCGGGTTGTTCGGATGCGTCGTCCAGTTGGCGTAGTTCGGGTCAACAGGGCGGCCGGTGCGCTGGTCGAGTTCGCCTGATGGCAGCTGCTCCATCGTGATGCAGTTCTCGACAGGACAGACGTTGACGCAGAGATTGCAGCCGACGCATTCGTCTTCCATCACTTCGAAGTGCCTGATGCCATTGACGAACTGGGTGATCGCCTGATGCGAGGTGTCCTCGCAGGCGATATGACAGCGACCGCATTTGATGCAGGCGTCCTGGTCGATCTTTGCCTTGGCGATGTAGTTGAGGTTGAGGTACTGCCAGTCCGAGACATTCGGCACGGCACGGCCGGTGATGTCGTCCAGATTGCGATGGCCCTTGGCATCCATCCAGTCGGAGAGGCCGGATATCATCTCCTGGACGATCTTGAAGCCATAGGTCATCGCGGCCGTGCAGACCTGGACGTTGCCGGCGCCGAGCACGAGGAATTCGGCGGCGTCACGCCAGGTGGTGATGCCACCGATGCCTGAGATCGGCAGGCCATAGGTTTCCGGATCGCGGGCGATCTCGGCGACCATGTTGAGCGCGATCGGCTTGACCGCAGGGCCGCAATAGCCGCCATGGCTGCCCTTGCCGTCGATGGACGGTTCGGGGGAGAAGGTGTCGAGATTGACCGATGTGATCGAGTTGATCGTGTTGATCAGCGAGACCGCGTCGGTGCCGCCTGCCTTTGCAGCACGCGCCGGCTTGCGAATGTCGGTAATGTTGGGCGTCAGCTTGGTGATGACGGGCATGCGGGTGTATTGCTTGCACCAGCGCACGACCATTTCGATGTATTCAGGCACCTGTCCAACGGCGGCACCCATGCCGCGCTCGGACATGCCGTGCGGACAGCCGAAGTTGAGCTCGATACCGTCGGCGCCGGTCTCTTCGACGAGCGGCAGGATCGCTTTCCAGCTTTCCTCCTCGCACGGCACCATGATCGAAGCGATCAGGGCGCGATCCGGCCAGTTCATCTTCACCTGCTTCATTTCGCGCAGGTTCGTATAGAGGTCGCGGTCGGTGATGAGCTCGATGTTGTTTAGGCCGAGCAGACGGCGGTCAGCGCCCCAGATCGCGCCGTAGCGCGGGCCGTTGACGTTGACCACAGGCGGGCCTTCCTCGCCGAGCGTTTTCCAGACGACGCCGCCCCATCCGGCCTTGAAGGCGCGGTCGACGTTGTAGGCCTTGTCGGTCGGCGGCGCCGAGGCCAGCCAGAACGGGTTCGGAGACTTGATGCCGACGAAATTATTGCGGAGATCAGCCATTGTTCATTCTCCCCTTCAAGCGACGGCAGCGGCCGGCTGCGCACCGGCAGCAAGCACGCGATTGATGGATTCCGCAGCGTCGCGACCCTGCGCGACCGCGGAGACGGTCAGGTCGTCACCGCCGAAGACGCAGTCGCCGCCGGCCCACACGCCGTCGAGCGAAGTCTTGCCTTCGGCATCAATAGCGATGCGGCCTGTTTCCATGCGAAGCGCACCGAGACCGGAAGCATCGAAGGTCTGGCCGATTGCCTTGAAGATCTGGTCGGTCGCGATGACACCGGTCTCGCCTGTGGTCGTCAGGCGGCCATCCACGATCGCCGTGTATTCCACCTCGATCGCGGCGACCTTTCCGTCCTGAGACAGGATGGACTTCGGCGCCAGCCAGTGGCGCAGGATGACGCCCTTGGACGCGGCAAGATCTTGCTCGAATTCGGAGGCGTTCATGTGTTCCTTGCCGCGGCGATAACAGATCGTCACCTCCTCGGCGCCGAGCAGCTTGGCCTGGATCGCGGCATCGATCGCGGTCATGCCGCCACCTAGGACGACCACGCGGCGGCCGATGGCGACGTTGGCTTTGTTTGCCGCCTGCCGGAGACCTTCGATGAAGTCGACGGCATCGTCGACACCGGGGAGGCTTTCGCCTTCGAGGCGCAACGCGTTGACGCCTGCCAGGCCGATGCCAAGGAAGACGGCATCATATTGCGACTGCAGGTCGGCGAGAGTGAAGTCGCGTCCCAGTTCCTTGCCATGGACCACTTCGATCCCGCCGATCGAGAGGACGTAATCGACCTCCTTCTGTGCGAAGTCATCGACCGCCTTGTAGGTCGCGATGCCATACTCGTTGAGACCACCGGATTTCGGCTTGCTGTCGTAGATGACGACCTCGTGGCCCTTCACCGCCAGGCGATGCGCCGCGGCCAGCCCAGCCGGCCCGGCGCCGACGACGGCGATCCGTTTTCCGGTCGCTGCCGCGCGGCTATAGAACTGTCGCCCAGCATCCATCGCGGCGTCGGTCGCATAGCGCTGCAGGCGGCCGATCTCGACCGGCCGCTCCTCGGCGGTATTGCGCACACAGGCCTGCTCGCAGAGATCTTCGGTGGGACAGACGCGCGCGCACATGCCGCCGAGAATGTTCTGGTCGAAGATCGTCTTGGCGGAGCCAAGCGGATTTCCTGTCGATATCTGCCTGATGAAAAGCGGGATATCGATGGAGGTGGGACAGGCCGTCATGCACGGCGCGTCGTAGCAGAAATAGCAGCGGTCTGCTGCCACCAGCGCCTCGTGCTTATCCAGGCGCGGATGGAGATCGGAGAAATTAGCGTCGTACTCGGCGGGCGAAAGCCGGCCTGCACGAATCCCAGTTTCCAGACGTTCCATTGAAGTTCCCTCATTATTGGTAAACGGCCAGTGGAACGAAGCGTAACTCAGGTTTAAAAATTTATCAAACGGTAAAATTTTGACATTTTGTTTCTGGCGATGGTGAATTATCTCTTTGTTATAAAATGATTTTTTGTCGTGTCTTTTGGTTCGTTCCGAGTGATCGCTCAGCGACCTGAAGTTCAGGCGGCAGGGCTGAAAAAAGATTCAAAAAAATGCAGCTTTTTCGACGAAGGATCGGAACCATTCTCCGGCCTAGCCGTTAACGCGATATCCGAACGATGATCGCATCGACCCAAAATGCGCGCCCCCAACCCATCGCTCGGATCCACACTCACGGTCCCCTCCCGGTGAGTGAAGACAGCCGGTGCGCCGCCCTCGCACTGGCTGTTTCCTTGTTGGCGTCAAGGTCAGCGTGAGCTCATGCGTTGGGGTGCGCGTTTGAGGATTTCGAATTCGGCGTCCGGGATCACGAGATGGTACTCGATCCGACCGGGCAGGAGCTTGAGTTCGGCCTTGCCATTGACGGCCGACGGGACGACGCGCTCCAGTACGATCTTGCCGAAGCTGTTCTCGCTGAATTCATGAACCTCGTTGCGGTCGTGCAGGGTTTCGACCCAGGACACCTCGATCGCCTTTCTGTCGGCGAGCATCGTTTCCTGGCAGTCCAGCGCGACCGAAGGGGCGGGGCCGGCGATGGCGCCGTACGAGGCGGAATTGACGATCAATTCATGCAGCGCGAGGCCAACATGCACCGCCGCGTTCGGCGTCAGATGCACGTTCAAACCGACAATCGGCAGAGGGCCGGCGGTTTCCGGCCAATAGGGTGCAAATTGCTTTTCGCTCAGTTCGAACAGGAACGCGCCGCGCCAGCTTGAGTCCGTGATCAGATCCTGCGAGTTTGACAGCGACTGGAGCCGACCACGGAACTTCACGAGGAATGCATCGAGCGACAAAGTATTGCGCGCGGTTTGCGTGGCGATGCCCTGAATAATCGCAAGCAGGTTCTTGGACCGGTGGGACAATTCGCGAAGAAGCGACTTCAGCACCTTCTCGCGGTGGCGCGTTTCGGTGATTTCGGTGATCACGGACAATAGGCCGACTTCATTGCCGAGACCGACGCGCTCCATCTTCAGCTCATAGGTCCGCATCTCGCCATCGATAGCAATATCGACCTCGGTGCTGCTCGGGCTGCCGCTTTCCAGAACCTTGCGTTTCTGGACTTCCAGGATCCGTCCATGGGCCTCGCCAAACATGTCGGCATCGCTACCGCCGGGCGCTGACATAGTCTGAAAATGAGGGGGGAGGTTTTCGGTATAGACGATGGAAAGATCGGGATCCTGATAGACGACCGAGATTCCGGCGCTGGCAAGAGCCCTCTCCATCAAGAGCTCTTTACCTTCCAGCGGAAACTGCATGTCGGCCAATGGTCCAGTTCTTTTCACCAAGCCGCCTTCCCGTCGATTCCCATGTTGCCGCTGGAGCGGGGCGGCCCTTTGATGGGATACCCCGCAGGTCGTTTCATGTTAAAGACAAGCGCTCCACAAACCGTTAAATTTCAAGAACGACAAGCGCTCCAGATTGACTGGAACGCTCGCCCTTTCTCTTTGTTCCGCAGTTCGTGAAATTTCGCCTCAAGCGGCAGCTCTGGTCGTCTCATTGAAGAAAAGCGCTTGGCTGATCAATGCTTTGACCATGTCGGGGTTGAACGGCTTGGTGACCAGGAATGTCGGCTCCGGCCGCTCACCGGTGAGCAGGCGTTCCGGAAACGCGGTGATGAAAATCACCGGCACGCTGGATGTCTTCAGGATATCGTTGACCGCGTCGATCCCCGAGCTGCCGTCGGCGAGCTGGATGTCGGCAAGGACCATGCTGGGCTTGGTCTTGTTATAGAGGGCAACTGCTTCCGAGTGAGTGCGCGCGATGCCGGTAACGCGATGACCAAGGCTCTCGACCATCTGTTCGATGTCCATGGCGATGAGCGGCTCGTCCTCGATGATCATGATATCGGTCGCGACCTGGCGAGAGATCTCGCGCGAGGCGCTATCGAGCAAAGCGACGACGTCCTGTTCGCTGACCCCGAGGATCTCGGCGATCTCGACGACACGGAAATTCTCGACCGAAGCCAGAATGAAGGCCTGGCGCGCGCGAGGCGAAACCTTGGCGAGATTGACGGTCGCCTTTTGCTCCCAGGCGTAGGGCGATGATGGTTCCGGAATCTGGACGGTCGCGGAACCGAAGAGATCGGTGAAGAGTTTATAGAGTGCGACACGGTCATTGGCCGTGTCAGGGAAAATGGTGATGTCGGTAATGATGGCTTCAAGAACAGCTGCGACGTAAGCGTCGCCCGAAGTCTGCGTGCCGGTCAATGCGCGGGAATAGCGGCGCAGATATGGAAGGTGCGGCGCAATTCGAGTCGAAAGTGTCATTTATAGCTCCCATGTGTAGGGCCGGCTAACGGCTCTATCGGAAATGGGAACGCGCTACACTGCAAAAAAGTTCCTATGCGTCAGGAACTTTTTTTGAGGCGGCGCATTCTCCTCGCAGCGAACAGAGGGCGCCTGTGAAAGCTTAACCGAAATAATGGCATTTAGACGTTCAGCCAACTTGGCTGACTGATATGTAAAAGTATTTCGGCTGGCGTACGACGCTCAAGAACAACAGGCAAAAAGTGTAGGTTAATGACAACGCGCAAGAACGAAGAGCTGGATCAACAAAGACTTGAATTACGTGCAAGCGACATTCTGGACCCCAATAGCCAGATCGGGATCAGATTAAGGTCGTTGTATGCAGCTGTTCAGGAGGAGACGATTCCAGATCGTTTTCTTGATCTGCTCGAGAAGCTGGATCAGGCTGAATTCATGGCTTCGGCCAAGGCCATGAAGTAGGTGGCCCGATGGATAAGCAGCAACCAAGTTTCAAGCGCGAGCTTCTTGCGGCCTTGCCGAGCCTGCGTGCTTTTGCGATTTCGCTGATCGGTCGCCACGATCGCGCCGACGATCTCGTGCAGGACACCATCATGAAGGCGTGGGCCAAGCAGGACCACTTCGAGATGGGCACCAACATGAAGGCGTGGCTCTTCACCATCCTGCGCAACGAGCTCTACAGCCAGATGCGCAAGGCCGGTCGCGAGATACAGGACAGCGATGGCCTGTTCACCGAATCGATGGCGACACATCCCTCGCAATACGGCGCGCTGGATCTCCAGGACTTCAAGAAGGCGCTGGATCAGCTTCCGCCGGATCAGCGCGAAGCGATCATTCTCGTGGGAGCGTCCGGTTTCTCCTACGAGGAGGCAGCGGAGATCTGCGGCTGTGCCGTGGGAACCATCAAGAGCCGCGTTAACCGCGCTCGTCAGCGCCTGCAGGAACTTCTGCAGATTTCAGGCGAAGCGGATTTCGGGCCGGATGCAACGTCATCGCCACTGACCTCGAAGGCGTTTGCCTTCTGAGAGAGATAAAATGGGAGGAAAAAGGCCGGTCGCCCTCAGGGCGCCGGCTTTTTTGTTGGCTTTGATTAGTCTCGGCTTTTGGAGCCCATGAGATTGGAGGCAACGAGCGCAGCAATAATGCCCGCAGTCAGCAGAGGCTGGGCGCGGACAAGACCGATTCCGGCGGCAGCCAGAGATTCAAGCGCCTGACGACGCTCCGCGGCGCGGCGCGCTTCCTGGGCGTTGATAACCATCATCACGATGAAGACGATGATCGCGATCAAAAGGGCGCAGGCTGCAAGAAACAGCGATGCCCCGATCGGTCCATAAATGCCGGCAAGCCATATCGCGCCGGCCACCACTGCGAGCGCATAAGCCGTCAGGACGAAGAGAGCGGCGATGGCAACGAAAATACCGTTGCGCTTGGTTCGCGCAACGGTCCGATTGACGCTCGTGCCTATCAGGAGGCTGAGGATAGGAAACAGCATCGAGCCTCCTAGCGCCGCGCGAGCAGGGCGACGACGAGGCCGAAAACGGCAGCTGCGCCGACCGTCGCAATGGGGTGCTTGCGCACCGTGTTTCGCATTTCCTTCGTGCCGCGAAAGTAACCGTCCTGCAGTTCTCGCAGCAGATCTTCGCTTCGTCCGACGAGCTCGTCATAACCCGCTGCTGCCTGGTAACGGACTTTCTCGCCCTGTCGGCGCGAACTCTTACCAAGGGCCTGCGTCAGCACCGCGATTTCGTCGCGCAGCGATTCAATCTGATCCTCGATTGTCGATTCAATGCTGTGAAGCGTGCCGTTGCCATTGCGCCGGCTGCGGGCGGAGTGCAGGAAAGAAGAAGCCACGGGTTTTCTCCATTGTTACGGCACTATCGTGCTGCCTGATTTAACACCAGATCGCCACGCAAGCTACATCAAGAAAACATGCCCGGCAGTGACCCAAATCAAAGGCTTAACGCCGCCGTTGGACAAAAGTTCCCGCCGGTTGATCAACCCTGAACTGCACTGTGTGCAAGAACGAACGGCGTGCCGTCGTCCGGTACCCGGTTGATCCGGAGCGGACAGCCGAACACCGATTGCATCGTCTCATCGGTCAGCACATCGTGGACGCTTCCGGAGGCGGCTATGGCGCCGGATTTCATCAGGATAATGCGGTCGGCGAAGAGGGCCGTGAGGTTGAGGTCGTGCATGACGGCAATGACGCCGCCGCCATTGTTACAGAAGGTGCGTGCAAGCCGCATGATCGTCAATTGGTGGCTGATGTCGAGGCTCGATACAGGCTCGTCGAGCAGGAGCCAGCATGGCCGACCGTCGACGACCGGCTCAGGGATCTGGCAGAGAACCCTTGCGAGCTGTACGCGTTGCTGTTCGCCGCCCGAAAGCTGCTGGTAGAAACGTCCCTCGTAGCCGCCAAGGTCGACCGCCTCCAGGGCGCGCGCCGCGATTTGTTCCGCCTTGTCGGGATTGCGGTTGAGCCCTGAGGTAAGGCCCATTCGGACAACCTCGCGGACGGTGAACGGGAAGGAGATCGTGCTCGCCTGCGGCAGGACACCGCGCAACGTCGCCAGCTGCCACGGCTGAAGGGATCGGATGTCGTGACCGTTTATACGCGCCATTCCTTCGTAGGTAAGTTCGCCGGACACGGCTTTCATGGTGGTGGTCTTGCCGGATCCGTTGGGCCCGGCAATCGCCGTTAGATGCCCCGGTTCGGCAACGAAGCTCGCACCATGCACGATTGTTTTGCCCGACAGGCGGACGGAGACGCCGGATACTTCAATCATTGCAAGTCACTCAAAGGGCAAGCCGAGCGCGCTGGCGCAGCAGAATCCACAGGAAGAATGGGCCGCCGACAGCCGCGGTGATGATGCCGATCGGCAATTCCGCGGGTGCGACGGCGGTGCGGGCTAGAACGTCCGCGAAGATCAGCAGGGAGCCGCCGAGTAGGGCTGATGCCGGGAGGAGATAGCGGTGGTCGGGCCCGATGACCATGCGCAGAACATGCGGCACGACGATGCCGACAAAGCCGATGCCGCCGCTGACCGCAACCGAAGCGCCCGTGGCGGCGGCAACCGTGACGATCGCGATGTTCTTCAGGCGCTGAACGGAGACGCCCATGTGGAAGGCGGCGGCTTCGCCAAGCGTGATGGCGTTCAGGCCGCGGGCCATGAACGGCATCGCGGCAAAGGACAGGAGGATGATCGGAGCGGCGGCCGCGATCTTGGTCCAGGTCGCGCCGGCCAGCGATCCCATGCCCCAGAACGTCAGGTCTCGCAGCTGCTGGTCGTTGGCCATGTAGATCAGGACGCCGGTCAGTGCCGTGGCGAGCGAGCCGAGCGCGATGCCGGCAAGCAGCATGGTCGCAACGGATGTCTGGCCGTTGCTCGTTGCGATCCGGTAGAGCAGCAGCGTGGTCACCAAACCGCCCGCAAAGGCTGCGACTGGCAGGGCATAGATGCCCATGAGGGTATAGACGGGTGCCGCAAAGGTGCCGCCGAGCACGATCATGACCACCGCGCCGAAGCTGGCGCCCGAGGAAACGCCGACAAGGCCGGGATCCGCAAGCGGATTGCGGAAGAGGCCCTGCATGACAGCGCCGGAAACGGCCAGCGAGCCGCCCACCAGGAAGCCGAGGATGGCACGCGGCATGCGAATGTCGAAAATGATGATCCGGTCGCGCATGTTGAGCGCATCCGCGGAGCCGGTGACGTTGGCGATGACATCCAGAAACGATGCGTCGGATGCGCCTGTCGTCACCGAGAACAGCAGTGACAGCACGGAGCCGATGACGAGGAGGGCGATCACCAGCAGCGCAAGTGGTCCGCGATCGCCGGCCTGATGGCGTTCGCGAAGCGTTGCCGGTGAAAACAATGCGCGTTCTCCTCGCATGGCATCCGGGAGGGCCATATCAGCCCCCGTACATCGCTGCGTTCAACTCTCGCACAGCGCTTGCCGTGCGGGGACCGAAGCCGAGGAGGTGCAGACCGTCCATGCGGATGACCGCCTTGTTTTGAAGGGCAGGCGTCAGTGCGAGCGCCGGCTGCTTCAAGAGTTCCTCGTTCGTGGTCGATGCACCGTCGCCGCGGTTCATCATCAGGATCACGTCGGGCTTGGCCTCGATGATCGCCTCATCGGTCAACGGCTTGTAACCGGGGAAGTCGCCGGCCGCATTGATCGCGCTGGAAAGCTTGATGATGCCGTCCGCAGCCGTTCCCGTGCCAGATGCCATGACCTTGCCGCCCTGCAGGCTGAGGATGAACAGCACCCTCTTGCGATCCTTTTCGGCACGCTTGCCCGCATCGGCGATTGCCGCGTCGAGATCGGCGCTGACGCTCGCTTCGAGCGCCTTGGCCTTGTCGTTCACGCCAAGCAGAGCGCCGACCTTCTCGATCTTCGCCAGGATGCCGTCGCGGGTATAGGCGTTCGGCACGGTTTCGAAGGGAACGCTTGCGCTCTTGAGAACGGTCAGCGCCTCGGGCGGACCAGCGCCCTCGATCGCGATGATTGATGTCGGGCTCAAGGCAAGGATGCCCTCGGGGGAGAGCGCGCGCATGTAACCGACGTCAGGCAGCTTCATGGCTTCCTGAGGGAACATGCTCGTGGTGTCGCGCGCGACGAGGTGCTTTTCTTCCCCAAGTGCGTAGATGATTTCGGTCACGTCGCCGCCGACGGATACGATACGGGTCGTGTCCACCTTGTCTTCGGCGTGGGCTACCGAAGAGCCGAGCAGCAATGCCGCGAGGGGCAGGGCCGCCAGCGCGCGGCCAAGCTTCGTTGCGCAAAAAGGCGCCTGCTTCGTGTGTTTACGCATTCTCACCTCCCTGCCTTACGCGGCTACGCTGGTCGCCTTGGGCAGGCTTTCCATAATTTCGCGCCAGTCGGAGCGCTCGTCGGAGCCTTCCTTGCGCTTGCCGAAGAACTGAATGATCATTTCTCCATTGGCATCGTAGGCTTCCAGCGAGGTGACGTGGCCATCCTTGGTCGGCTTGCGAACGGCCCAGGTCTCGGCGATGTGATCCTGGCGCAGATGCAGATGGAAGGTCGGGTCGAGCACGTTGATCCACGGGCCCATCGGCTGCACGTTGAAGATCGGGCCGGAATGGATCTGCACGATGCCGTCATTGGCAACGAAGCACATGATCGGTAGTCCGGCTTTCACCGAAGCATGCATCATCTCGGCGGTAGCGCTGTTGTCGAGCTTCCAGGCGTAGTCGTCGCCGACGGTCCGCACGGCTGCCTGCCTGCCGATCTTCAGCTTGCGCAGCATGCCGAAAAATTCGTGTGTATCGGTCAACTTGCTCCAGTGATCGCGCAGTTCCTCGCGGCTGACGTCGCCATCTTCGCTGGTTGCTGCTGCGGAGGTGTCGCCCACGAATTCCTGCGACTGATCCTCAAGCTTCAGGTCGCGGACGATGGCATGATAGGCGGCGACGTTCGAATCGGGGCGCAGATGCACCTTGTGAACCGCACCGCCTGCCTTGTCGAAATATTGCAGGCTGAGCCGCTCCTGGTCACCGTCCTTCTTGGAAACGGCAAAGCCGTGGACCCAGCGGCCCGGGAAGATACGCAGATCGATGTTTTCGCCGAGCACGATCGAGGCGTGCGGGCCGGAGTTGATGTTCTCGTAGACGCCGATCTTCTCGTGGACGGCGCTTTCGTTGCGGGAAAGGGCCATGACTTCGCCGAGTTCGGCGACGCGCTCCAGAAGCTTCAGAGCGCTACCGTCAATGCGGGTTACGCTGATGCCGACTTCTGCCGCGACGAGGGCCGCTTCCGAAATCTGAAGCTGAGCTGCGATGTCGCGCTCGCGCATCTTGGGATTTTCGGCGCGGAATGCGCGGATTTCGGCGGGAGTCGGTTTTGCGTTCTCAGTCATGTCTTTACCCCTTACTTGTTCAAAATGAGCTTGCCCTGGCGGGTGATTTTCATGCGGTAGATGGCGCCCTCATGGCGGATCATGATCTCGGAGGCACCGCGGAAAATCTCCGCGCTTTCCAGTATCCGCATTTCAGCCGAGGCTTCGCGCAGCAGCGGCGCATGCTCAAATGTGTCCGGCTTCTCGACCATCATTTCGGTTGATTTATTCCACTCTATCCGGCGGCTAAACGCCCCTGCCGGCTACAATTATGTTGACTCTCATAGTCATCATTTTCTAAAGACGCAATAGCGGAGCTTGATAGTCAAGTTTTAGAAAATTCTGGAGAAGCGCGATGGCGGTCACGAGGTTTGCAACGCTTTTGTTGGGTGGCTTTGTCGCAGCGGCGGCCGTGATTCCGGTCTATGCGCAGGACGCAGCACCGGCGGCGAACCTCGATGTCGAATTGAACGCGCTGACGCCATCGCAGAAGGGTTGCATGATGACCTTCGTGGCGCTCAACAAGCTTCCCGCGCCGATCAACAAGGTCTCCTTCGAGCTGGCCTTCTTCAACGACAAGAATGCGGTCGATCGCATCACGGTTCTCGATTTCAAGGATCTGCCGCAGGGCAAGAAGCGCGTGCGTCAGTTCGATATGCCGAACGTCAAGTGCGAGACCGTCACCCGCGTGTTGATCAACGACACGCCGGTATGCGACGGCCCCGCGGCGGGTGAGTGCATGAAGGGTCTCGTGACCCGTTCCCAGATTTCCGTTCCTTTCGAGGGTTGAGTTTGCGCCGGAGATGATCTCCGACCGGCTCAGTTTCAACTGGTCGAGGCAGGTACAAGATGGTGGTTTCAGCTAGAGCCAAGGCGAGACACGAGCTCGTCGAAGAACCGACGACCGACGGCGGTTTGAACGACAATACGCCCGGCGTGCACCCTGGGCACGAGATGTCTGATCTTCGCGACGCAAAGCGCCAGCCGGCTGCCGAAGCCGTCCTCCACTACACCCGGTTTTCGCTGATCGATTCCTTTCCGCAGGATCCGCGTAGCGCAGCAAGCGGCAAAGCCGACGCGCCTTTGGTCGACGAATGCGCAGAAAAGGCGGCAGCCGACTCGTCCTCCTCCAAGCGGGGTGTCGCTGCCGTCTGCTTCGGGTCCTTTCTTTTTCATGCCCTGCTTGTAACGGCTTTGGCGCTGGGCTTCGTTGCCACGCCCCCGCAGACCCCCATTGAAGAGGCCGGCGAGACGGTCAGCGTCATCATTCTCGGCGATGCCGAGGCCGACCAGACGGCGGAGGGCGAAAAACAGGACGATCCGCAGCCGGAAGAGGTCGTGGCGGAGAGCGTTCAGCCGGAGACCGTGCAGGCTGCGGCAGTGCCGACCGATGCGCCCGTCGAGGCTGAGACCGTCGCTCCGACGCTGGAAGTGACCCGCGTGTCGCCGGAGAATGTCACCGCGGCAGAGCCCGAGATTCTTGTATCGCAATCGCCGGCAGAAACTGCGGTGGTTCAGCCGATGGCGACGGAAGTGCCGGCGGAGATCCCACCGGAGGTATCGCCGGTTGCCCAGGCCACGCCGGACGAAATGACCCCCGTCCAGCCGACCGCGACTGCTGCCATCGAACCCGAGCCGGACGACGTTCCGAAGCCGGATCCCAAGCCTGTGGCTCAAAAGCCGGTCGAAAAACCGAAGCCAGAAAAGAAGCTTCCTCCGAAGGCGAAGGTCGCGGCTGGTTCCAATGGCGAGAACAAGCAGGACACGAAGCGCGGGTCGCTCGCGGGTGACGATGTCGCGGCATCAGACCAGGATTCGCGAAGCGCTGCGGGCCGTTCCGGTGTCGGTAGCGCTGCCGTTGCCAATTATCCTGGCAAGGTTGCATCGCGCATCCGTCGTGCCATCAGGGTGCCGTCGGAATACAAGCGCATGGGCACCTCGATGAGCGTCCGCGTGAAGCTGACGATCAATTCGACGGGCGGTCTAGGCGGTCTTTCCGTATTGCGCAGTTCTGGGTTCCCTGAGCTCGACCAGGCCGTTGTCGATGGCGTGCGCCACGCAGCACCTTTCCCACCCTTGCCGCCGGAATGGGGCAAGTCGTCCTGGACCTTCACCCAGGAGCTCCAGGTGACGGCGGGGCGATAAAATATGATGAAAATAATCAACTTTATACTTTACTATAAAAATCAAGTTTACTAAGGTCCGCCTGCACACGCTGGAATCGTGTGACGATCAACGAGCGAACGGGTGGTAAATGGCTCGCAAGGCGAAGAAGGGTTCGAACCGGGAAATCCGCGTCAGTGCGGATGCACAGGCGGTTCAAGAAGCTTCGGGGCGATCCAAGCTCGATGGACGCAGCTTCCTTTATGTCGGCGGCCGGGATTGCCAGGTCGCGCATCTTCGCCAGATCGCCAGCAATTTCGGGGCCGAACTCATTCATCACGACGGTGGGCTGCGTGAAGCGGTTTCGCGTATCGACACCGTGCTTCCATCCGTCGACTGCGTTTTCTGCCCGATCGACTGTATCAGCCACGATGCCTGCCTGCGCGTGAAGACCGGCTGCAAGAAGTTCGGCAAGGCATTCATTCCGCTCAGGAACGGCAGCAAGTCCAGCCTCGAACGGGCGCTGAACACAATGAACGAACGAGACAATTCCCGATGACTGAAAAGCGCCCTGATGGGTTCATGATGATCGGCCTGCACAAGCTGGCCGCACAGAATGGCGATGGCCTCGTGCCGGAGCTCTATGATCTTCTGGTAAAGCATGCCGAGCGGCGCGAGCACTATGCCAACGTTGCCGAGTTTCCCGTCTGGGACGCGAGAATGCCGGGCCAGCTGCCGGAAAAGCCGCTTGGACTGGAGGCTGCGAACGGCAATAATGTCGTGGCGTTCGCGCCGGCGCGCGCGGGCGGAAAGCGCAAGGCATAGGGATAGTCCAATGTATATCGCGATGAATCGGTTCAAGGTTGCCGCAGGTTCCGAAGCGGATTTCGAAGCGGTCTGGCGCGATCGCGACTCGAGCCTTTCCCAGGTTCCGGGTTTCGTCGAGTTCCGGCTACTGCGCGGCAAGGCCAATGCCGAAGAAAACTACACGCTGTTTTCCTCGCACACGCTTTGGCGCAGCGAAGAGGACTTCCTGAACTGGACGAAGTCCGAGAACTTCCGTGCAGCACATCGGAACGCGGGTGATCGCAAGGCAATGTACCTGGGACCGCCGGTGTTCGAGGGCTTCAATGTCGTGGATGGTATTTGAGGGATGACGGACTGCAACCCTGATCGCATCGAGGTTCTGCCGGTGCTTCCGTCTCTCGATATCGACGAGACGCTGGCCTTTTATCACGGTGAGCTCGGCTTCAGCGAGGTCGTCTATCAGGCCCAGGACTACCTGATCCTGCGGCGCGATGGGATGGAGCTGCATTTCTGGCGGACGGACGATCGTTCGCTTTGCGAAAGGAGCTCAGTCTACCTGCGGGGTGGCGGTATCGGCGCGCTGCATACGGAATATGATGCCAAAGGCGTCAAGAGCCTGACTAGGCTTGAGGTGCGGCCCTGGAACATGGAAGAGTTCTATATCCACGATCCGCACGGCAACCTGCTCCGCTTCGGACGCATCCCGCTCAGCTAGTCCTCACGCCGCTGCGAAAGAAGGCGCCCAGCGCCACTGCCAGCCAGCCGAACATCATTGCAAAGCCACCCGTCGGCGCGGCCATGGGGAACAATCCCGAACCGGCGTAGCGCAGCATGACCAGATCACCCGCAAAGAGCAGGGTGCCGATGCCGATCAGGAGACCGGCGAGCCACGCCGTCCGCAGCTTCTCGGCGCCGATCGCGAGCGCCAGCAGGGCAGGGGCGTGTGCCAGGCACATCGCGGAGGCGGACGCGACAAGATGGGCGTCGCCGCCGCCATGTGCCGCGGCCGCCGCGAGTGCGACGCCGGCAAAGCCGAATAGCCCGGCGAAAGCAAGAAACACCGGCAGGAAGCGCTGGTTGAGGGTCATGGGCGTTTCTATTCCTTGTTCTGCATGTGGAAGGCGAGCCGCTCGATTGGCGGCCAGATGATTTCGCGCAGCTTGGGATTGGCGACGGTTTCATCCAATGCCCGGCGGAAGCACAGCAACCACTCGTCGCGCTCGACAGGGCCGATCTCGGCGACGAAATGACGGCTCCTGAGCCGCGGGTGACCGCGCTTTTCGGTATAGAGGGGCGGGCCGCCGAGATAGCCCGTCAGATACTCGTAGAATTTCTCTTCGCTGCCTTCGAGCGTCGGTGGATGCACCGCACGCACATGCGCCGCCTCCGGCAGCGTGTCCATCAGCTCATAGAAGCGGCGCGACAAAGCCTTCGTTGTCTCCTCGCCGCCGATCGCCTGATACAGTGTAATGACGTCTTCGCTCACAATATTTTCCTTGGCTGGCTCCTTAATGCACGGGCGCGACAGGGATCGCAACTGCGCCGACTGCCGCAGCCTGCTTGCCCCGGCAGCAGAAGCCAACGCGTATTTTCTTGACAAAACCGTCTAGACGGTATCTTTTAGACGGATGTCACTCGCTCATCATCGTCGCAAGCAGCCAGCCGTCGTTCGCCAGCAATTGCTGGAGGTCGCTGCGCGACTGGCGCTAGGGCAGGGAATGTCGGCCGTCACGCTCGATGCGGTGGCTGGCGCCTCCGGCGTGAGCAAAGGCGGGTTGCTGCATCATTTTCCAACCAAGAACGCCCTGCTTGATGCCTTGTTCGAGGATCTACTCGAACGTTTCGATGCCGATCTCGAGGAGCGCATGCGGGAGGATCCGGTGCCGCATGGCCGGTTCACGCGCGCCTATCTCAGGGCAGTTGCCGAACTCAGGGACAGCCCCGGAGAGGCTGCCCACTGGGCACAGGTGACGATCGCGCTTCTTGCCGAGCCGCGGCTCCGCCAGCGTTGGCGTGACTGGGTTCGCGCCCGTTCCGAGGAATATGTCGGCACCGATTCATCGCTCGACGCGCAGATCGTGCGCCTTGCCGCCGATGGGCTGTGGCTGGCCGACATGCTCGAAAGCCACGAGCTTGGACCCGACGAGCGGCAGCGCCTCATGGAACGGCTCGTCGAATTGGCCAGCAAGTAGAACGGCTGGATAACAAGGATCTCCTATCATGGCTTCCACCGCCGTTTACGCGCTGCTGTTCGCCGCGATCGTTCTCGAGGTCATCGGAACGACGGCACTGCAAATGTCCCAGCAGTTCACGCGCGTCGGTCCGACCGTTCTGCTCGTTGCGTGCTATGCCGCGGCGTTCTATTTTCTGTCGCTGACGCTGAGGGTCATCCCGGTCGGGATTGCCTATGCGATCTGGAGTGCGCTTGGCATCGTGCTGATATCGGCGGTCGGGCTTGTCTACTTCAAGCAGCGGCTCGATACGCCCGCACTAATCGGCTTGGGATTGATCATCGCGGGCGTACTCGTCGTCAATCTCTTCTCAAAATCCGTCTCCCATTGATCGTCGCTCCCCGCAAAACCGCGGATGGGCGCGTGAGACATCGCGACATTTGAACTCAGTCGATAGCCGGCGGGCTTGCGAAACAGATCGTCATGTCCATATCCTGACTGACTTTTGAGAGTTTTGCATCGCGTATTGGAACATCGATGACTGACGGCACTGCTGACGCCCCCCTTCCTGACACTTCTGTTTCCAAACCCGAAGGTCAATCCTTCGCCACCAGCGGCATTGCGCCGATGGATCGGCCGAGCCCGGTAACACGGTTTTTCATGGGCATCGTGGCCTGGGCCGAGAAACTGAACTTCAAATACGCCAAGCTCGGCAATCCACCTGTCTATGATAACAGGACTTTCCCTTGGGCCGCCGAGGTCGAGAAGGCGTGGCCGCAGATCCGGGCGGAGCTTGACCGGGTTCTGGTGCGACAGAGCGAATTGCCGACGTTTCAGGAGATCTCCACCGATGTCCGGACGATCTCGACCGACGCGGGCTGGAAAACGTTCTTCCTCGTCGGCTTCGGCGTGAAGTCTGAGCAGAACATTGCCGCTTGCCCGCAGACCTGGCAGGCGGTGCAGAAGATCCCCGGCCTGAAGACGGCGATGTTTTCGATCTTCGAACCGGGCAAGCATCTCCCCGCGCATCGCGGCCCCTATAACGGCGTGTTGCGCCTGCATCTCGGCATGATCGTTCCGGAACCGGCCGACAAGCTTGCCATTCGCGTGAAGGACCAGATCTGCCACTGGCAGGAAGGCAAGGCGCTCATATTCGATGATGCCTACGAGCACGAAGCCTGGAACCACACGGACAAGACGCGGGTGGTGCTGTTCGTCGATTTCGTCAAGCCGTTGAAATTCCCGGCGCGCTTTGTGAACTGGGCGCTCATGAACCTTGCGGTCTTCACGCCGTTCATCCGCGAAGGGCTGGATAACCACAAGGAGTGGGAAAAGAAGTTCTACGCAGAGGCGGAGGCCTTCAGAAACCGGCCACAGACATAGCGAAAGGCCCCGCAATGCGGGGCCCGACCTTTATCAGTTGAGAACCTGAACGACGCGATGCGATCGCGGTTCCACGATGATGTGGCGATCGTTCACCACCGTATAGGCGTATTTCGGATTGTCGGGGATCGGGGTCACAACGACATCTGCGGGAATTGGCTTGCCGACAACGATCGGCTGCTCGACGACGACAGGTGTCGGCGGTGCAGGCTGCGCTTCGACATAGGTGACGACTTCGCGCGGCGGCGGATCGATCGCTGCACCGACGACTGCGCCGGCAACGCCACCCACTGCAGCACCGACAGGACCGCCGACGACCGCGCCGGTAACCGCGCCGCCGGCAGCGCCGGTCAGCGTTCCATCGGCCCACGCATTCGTGGCAAGGGACGACAGCGCCATCGCGCTGGTGACAAGTAGGACCTTGTACATTTGAGTTCTCCTTAGCTCGAGTTTGCGGGGATTTAACGAGCGCGATCACTCGTTGTTCCGCTCGCCAGGAGCTTCGGAGACACGCTTGGTAAGTGCGCGTCGCATTCTGTGATGCTGTCGATTGCGGGGTAGTTCGCGATTGTGCGGCTCGGATCGCCAGGGAAATCGGCGTGCCCTGACAAGGCTCTGACAGCGGCTTGAAAGTTCCTGAGAACCCGTTTTCGCTTGCGTTATTACGTCCGCGTCGGCCAATCGATCCGACGCGTTGGATCAGTTGTTGTTCGCGGCCCTTAGCTTGCGGTCGGGTTTGGTTGCGAGATAGATGACGTAGTTTTCTGCAGCATCAGCCAAGTGAAGAGCGATTTCCTCTTCACGCCATCCCGCCGCTACCGCGCGACGGACAACATCGGTAATCGCCGAGGCGCAAACGTTTTCGCATTCGCGAGACCGTCCCGTATCTGCAGCGGTATATCTTGGAGAGCGGATGTTTGTCATGGCTGAACCTTGCCACAACCGGAGGCCTTTTCAAGGCGATGCTAATAGGTTGGTTAGCCGGTAAGGTTAAACGTAAACAGGATGTTAGGACACGACCACCGAGGTTGTATCAAAATAAAACGGCGGTCGTGCATGCCCCATTTCAGTACTTCCAGCCGTTCTAATATAGAGCAGATATATTAACAGTCTCTCAACAACGCGCTGGGCGTGCTCTTCCGTTCGTCAGCTTGCCTTCGGCGAAGGGGTCGGCTTCGGCGGGGCGACGGGCTTTCCACCTGGATTGTAGCCGCCGCCGATGGCGACGTTGAGGGCGACGAAGTC
>NZ_LXKO01000008.1:0-157897 GCF_001692185.1 Rhizobium sp. AC44/96 | reverse complement strand
GCCCCCGCTGAAAATATGCGAGGGACGGTTGAAACATGGGTCAATTCTCGATGGAAATATCGGGCTGCGCCGGGTCAGCTCTCAGTGGAAATCAACACTAGAGCAGGTGAGGGTTTGTGGGGAAGCCGTAAAGCTCCCACCGCTGAAACTGCTGGCGGTGGAACACTAAGAGGAGACCTATTCTCCTACCACATCACCCTGAGCGGACAGGTTCAGAACGAGGGGAACGGGCAGATCGGCAACCTTCGCGCTTGTCAGACGGGGATCACCGATCGAACTTCTAAAAAACTCCAGAAAAAATCGATATGAGGTCCATTTGCAAGCGTCATAGAGGTCTCTGTTTGTGGAACCGTATATCTTGCTCGCAGAGCCGCATCTCATGCCTGAGGTGGTATAGTCAAAAACGAAGGAGGCAGGCGTGACCGCCAACATTTTGCTGCACTGTGCGCCAAGGTCGTGATGCTCGTTTTGCGTCATGAGCATTCCCGGTTGATGCCGTTTCGCCTGGATTAGTACCGCCTTCGAGTATTTCACCAAAGGGGTCGTCAAAGCGATATGAAATACCATGTCAGCCCCGATGCGCTTCTCTTCCGCAGCGCTGCCCTTTCGGTGCCGCAAAATGGAGCTAGACCACTGGATGCCCGCTATGTTTCTATCAAATTCTGCATCTAGGCTCCCGATGAGAACACCGGTTAAATCGTCCTCGTCAACCGTCAATCCGTCTCGGTACTTGCGCATTGCGCGTGCAACAGCATTATCTGCCGCTTTCGCGGCTTCACGCATTGCGTCGTCAAAGCCCATAATCACTCCCTAAGCTGCCGCATTCGCTTGATTTGTCGTCCATAAGTGGACCCCGACCACCGATGAGATTAGACCGGTATCGCGAGCCCTAAGGCCAGTTTCCGGTGCAGAACACGGTGGCAATTAGCGCAAATGCACTTCAGATCCTCCAACCTGGTTTTGTGACCAGGCATCATATTCTCTACGTGCGTTCGATGGTGGTGAACTTCGATGCACGCCGCACCTACGTCCGGGCCATACCGCTCAACAGGATCGAGCTTACAGTCCTCGCAGAAAAGCCGCTTATGCTCTGCGATGAAGGCATCCCGCTTTTGCTTCGCTAAACCAGAGGCTCTTTCAAGCTTCAGGTGAGAGACGATCTTCGGGTTGCCCTCAATCCAACTGCGCTCCTCTTCAGTCGGCACAAAATCCGCCAGCTCCGCCTCAATCGTCTTGGGGTCAGGCTTAGGGCGACCAACGCCCTCCTTTTTCGGTGTGATCCAGAGGCCGGCTTCTTCGAGAAGTTCGAAGCATATTTGCCCCCATCCGGCGCTGAAGTGTGCGGGGAAAGCTTCGATGCCTAGAGCTTCCTCAATGGCCAGACCGAAAACCTTCTTGGGGGCGAGGGGAGTGCCGGTGCTGGTGAAAGCGTCATAGTCACGCGAAGGTGCGAAGTTAGGAGCATCACCCCCGCCAAGAAGCTTTTGGACGGCACTATGGATATGGGCGGTCGTAACCTTTCTCAATTCGCTGGCAGGCAGGCGACTGATGTTTGTTTTGCTTTGAACGATTTCACGCAACCGTACTGGTGATGTACCAGGGGTCTCAATAAAAAGCCGCCTCCATGCCCCATGACTGGAACTGCCCGCATTCATTGCTCGAACAAGTTCGTCAAATCGCGTGCCCACTGGCGCTAGACGATCAAAGGCAAGCTCGCGTTCACCAAGACCAATTCCTTGGACTGGACGGCTATCAAGGTAAATTCGGTAGGCGACCTGCCCGTGATCTAGACGGCTCATCAACATTTCGAGTGCTGCGCGGTAATCGCGGTTGCGGTCGGTGCCGCTGCGGCTGTGTAGAATGAGTCCATGCTCATGCATTTCAACCTTAGCGTTGAGCTGCACACCATCATCACCAGCGAGAATCAATAAGTCAGACATAACGCCAGGTTGAACAGTAGCCGTGATGTTTGTCTAGCGGGGTAGTCAAAGCAAGTTGGCGATCAGCTCTGCTACCCTTTTGGCGATATGCTCAAGGCCAGCGCCGAGGGCTTCCTCAACTTTCGTCTTAGCTGCTTTCTGGGCGACGTCGTTGGCCACTCTAGCAGTTTTCTTCAAAAGCCCCGGCTCGACCATCGGAGCCTTGAGCATCGCAAGGGTTGTCTCCAAGATCGCTATGAGTTGTGCCCGCTCGATGTCAGTCAGTCCCGCCTGAGCTTCGGGTAAGTTGGTGGTCTTTGCTAGTAAAATCGCTTCCTCAAGCAACTCGGAAACATCGATGATTATTTCCTTGGCGCGTGATCCACGCCTTACATAGACCCATCGTTCCGTCCAGACTTGAAGTGGCTGCGGGGGGTGTGCTGTGACGATATCCGTGGGACGATGATCCGTCGTTGCGCCAGGTTCTTTGCCGCCGTCCACGCCCTGAAGTTTTCGAAGGTAACCGTGAGTATGTGAAAGCACGGCTATCATCACGGGGCCCCTAACCGTTGCATCAATATCCTTCAGCTTCGGAGCCAATATTGGATTGATACCAAGGTCATCGAATGCGCCGTTCACCGCTAATTTTGCGAAGACGGATGCGGCCTCAGGGATGTACGACATTGGCATATGCCCCTCGTCGACCTTTACGGCTTTCAGTCTGCTGAGGCTCCGCTGGATGCCTAGTAACATCTCGTGGATTTCTTCGGGGGAGAAGCCGTGATCCGTCAATATAGTACCGTAGAGGGAAGGGTTGTGGTTCGCCGGAACCTGGCACACTGAGGTTGAGCCTGCAAGCTGTCGCACGGAAGGCTGTGGTGATTAGACCCCTCATCATCGTTGAACTCTTGTCGTTGAACTTGATGTTGATGAACATGCTGTCGGTCACATGGAGGCTAGTCCTTAAGGTGACCGACAGTAAGCTCCTAGTCTTTTCGGACCTACTCGGAGCGTTCCTTCAAGGGTCAGTGGTGATGATAGGGGTCTAATCCACCTCAGCCCCTGACACCTAGAGGAAGACATATAGACCATATAGAACGAGTTATTTTCGCGCTGTGTTCTAACCTATTGTTTTTTCAGAGATTGGCAGCGCCTTTCCTACCACGTCAAAGCTAGCTTGCTGCATCACTTCGATGGCTGTTTTCTTATGGCTGGCGGCAACCATAAGGCCATCGTGCATGGGCAAACCTGTAATGCCCCTCGCAGCGAGCCCGAGCAGAACGGCAACCATGATCCGGCTCTCAATGAGCATAAATCTCAGACTAAGCCCTTTTCCGAAGAGCCCCGCTATCGCAGGATGCTTCGAGCGTGCTGCCTGCTCAAATCGCTTCATGGTCCAACCTTCCGGTAGCTCTTCCTTGAGGCCAGGCGGCAGTCGTAAAGCAGCACCTTTGCGAGCGAGGAGCGAGGAGATCAGCTTCTTGACTGCTCCCCTACACCCTGCCAGGCAAGGGATCGCGTATGGGTCACCCGATGGCATCTCAACGCCCTGCTTCAAGTATGCGAGCTGGAGGAACATTGCGCTGAAGTCCAGGTCAGCCACTGCCTCGCCGTTGATGCTGAGAAGGTGACGGTCCCGTTTGGGAAGTGACTGCCACACGCCCCGATACAATCGCCCATGGTGCTGGAAGTCCCCTTGGAACATTCGAACGAGATGAGTTGGCCCTATTGGTTTTCCCGCATGACGAATGTCGGCTGAGTTGATCGTCCGGTTAATCACTTCCAGGTCCCGTCGCATGGCGATGGTGGTTCGTGAATCTTGGTACTCCAGCAACGCGGTAGTGCCGTCTTCAGACTCCTTGGAACGGAGAAGAATGGTTTCCCCGCCATCCAGCCGTATATCGTCGAGTGTCACGCTATGGCCTTGCAGTAGCTCGTGGAAGCGTTTCGTTGGTGCGACACAGGTTCGGCCTTGTCGCGCAGCACCCGGCGTCACAGACACCATCCCAGCGGCTTGAAGACTCTTGAGCATGCAGGAGAGAACCGCCGCGTGGTAGCCGGGGCAATCGTACCGTGATCGCTTTTCTACGCGGAGAGGGACTACAAGCGCAGGGTGACTCCCTGGAACGAGGATAAACACCACGAGGTTGGCTACCAGGCTGCGCAAGCAAACCCGTCGCCTCTCCATTGCGTCTGCTCTAGGCTTGCGCCCTGGCGTGATCTCGGGGGTAGGGATTGAAGCAAAGAGTTCAGCACAAGCGTTGAGAAGAGCGGGTCCCGATGCTGTTAGCCAGGGGTCGAAGTGAAGCGGGTGCTGGTCACGTCGCGATACCTCGTCATTCCTCATTGGATGTTCCGTGGCGGCCCCGGCGGAACGGTGACTAGCGTAAATTGAATGACAAGATTTCTCACGAGCGGCCTTCCTTTATCGCCCTACGCAAAGCCTTCCAGCGCCTACCAGCTTCAGTTTGGGTAGCCGCGAGAAAGTTACGCTCCACCTCAGATTCTGGAGGTCGGGCATCGAGGATCAGACCATGGGCCTCTACGGCACAGTCGATCAGTTTGATGAGCGTTTCATTTACCCAGCGCTCGCCGTTGCTCCTTAGGTAAAACGCTTTCCGCCGCGCTTCGATTGGCTGCCGGAAGATATTGTGAAATTCAGACCCGTTGGGAGTGATGATCGTAAGGCGCACAGCAGCGGCCCTAGCCGTCTCTCGAATGGCTATGCCAACCCCCTTCACCGCCTCAAGTAGGGCGTGGTGGAACACCTTGTCGTTATGCTGGCCGATGTTCTCAGGGTTGGTCTTGAGGTTTGACAACATAGACTTGCCCTCCGCGTCCGCTGCGCACCACACGTAAGCGTGCTGCGGGTAAGGCTTGGCGTTCGTACCGTTCACTGCGACCGCGAGGAGCAAAGAGCAAGACGCAGGAATATTGTTTGGGTTGTCCATTTAAGGAGTTCCTTTCTGAGTGGATTTGTTTCGGATTGGTGGTTGAGATCACCCGGGCCGCATGAGTGCGGAGGTGTGTTTAGAGCCATAGGCAGGCCGTCACGGTTGACCTGGTTGTGAGAACCGCGTGGTTCTCCTTGTGCCACCTAGAGCAGGGTGACCGAGTGAGCCGATGATCGATGTGGTCTTAGAGGCGAGTGGTTCGAGTTAGCCGCTGAGATATGGAACGAGTTAGTTGAAAGGTGGCGAGGGAGAAATTGGCCGGCCTCTATCTAGTTTTTCGCAGGCGTTCTCTCGTTATGCAGCACAACTCTCGGTCAGCTGCATTTCGTTATGACGACTAATTTTTGGCAGCCGCCTCTTTCGTTACGAAGGGAATTAGATTTCGCGGTTTTCGGCGCGTCTCTCTCGCTATGAAGCACAACTTCCGCGAGGGAGCATTTCACTACTCGAAGAGGGGAATTTCGCCGTTCTCTCTCAATACGGAGTTTAACTATCAGGGGTAGAAATCAGACGCGGCGACAGCGATCAAAACGATTGCAAAATTTTCGCTTTTGCGGCAGACCTCATGTTGAGCGCAACGCAGCGTTCCGGGGCGTGGAAACCCTGAGTCTAGCGGTATGGCTCCCACCGGAAGGGGGCCGTCCTTGACCTTAAGTTGGTCGGGGGGCCTGAGTTATGTCCAGGTTCCACCGAACTAAAAGCTTAGGGCCGACTAGACTCGGTTTCCAACCCCCCGATCATGGGTCATGGAGGCTATGCTTGCGGGGGCGAACCGCAGGCGATGCCTCACGGGGAAATTCACCATGGAATTTAGCTCGGCCCTTCTTGGGGCGGTAGTGGGTGCGTTAGCGACGGCATTTCTCTACAGCGTTGCCGACAAGTGGGAAGAAAAGGCCTCAATGACTCGTGAGGTCAGTTACCGTCAAGCCTGCGTCAAGGAGTACCAGAGCGGGTGGTCCTTCGACCGCTGTCAACGTCAAGCCAATCGCGAAGCTGCAACGGCGGATACCGCGATTACTGTCTGTCTGGCCGCACTAGAGAAGCAAAACGCCACCATCGCAGAGATTGATAAAGCTTGCCCCGACGATGAGCGGGCGGCCCTGCAATGATGCCGATAGAGCACACCGTCACACTCCAACACAAGGACCACAGCGCATGACACTCACCCTCCTCATGATAGCTCTTAGTGCCGTTTTCTTCTGGTATGCCCAGGGGCGAGAGGACTTCGACCAGGCCGTCAACTATGGCAAGAAGGCAAGCCTTTTAGTCCGCGCCCTCGTGTTGGTCTCTATGCCTGGTTCGGTGGTCTTTCACGCGGCTTGCCTAGTCAACTGCCTTCGGGAACGTAACTTGAAGATTGGCCTCCGTCTGGTCGTGGGCACTACCAAGGGCTACGTCAGCTTCCTCAAGGACTGCTTAGAGGTGGTCTTCATGGGCCAGGTTGCTCAGACCCGGCGCAGTCAGGTGGCTTAGTTAGCTGCGGACGGCTGATCTTCCTCTCTAATGCGCTTTGCCAGGCGGGAGAGGGTAGAGGTCGAGACCCCAGTGGCGGCCACTATGCTCGCCCAGGTCTGTCCGCCCTTGAGCATTGCCGTGAGAGCAGCATTGCGCTTCTCGTCTTCAGGTCTTCCCTTGAAGGCTCCCTCTGCCTTGGCTTTAGCAATGCCCTGGGCTTGCCGCCTGCGTCTGTCCTCGTAGTCCTTGCGGGCTATGGCTGCGAGCATATCCAACATCATGCCGTTGATGGCGTCCAACATGCGGGCTGAGAACTCATCACTCCCCGCCTGGGCAAGTTGATGAGAGGTCGGGAGGTCTAGGGCAACCACGCGAACGCGCTTGGCGGCAATCTCCACCTTAAGCCTAGCCCAGTCTTCGGCATTGAGACGGCTGAGGCGATCTACCTGCTCCACCAATAGGACATCACCTGGTTGGCAGTCAGAAAGGAGGCGGAACAGCTCAGGACGCTTCAAGGACGCGCCGCTCTCGTTCTCCATGTAGGTGGCCGCTATTTTGAGACCCCGCTCATCAACGAAGCGCTGTAGGTCCTCCCTTGCACGGCTGGCGTCTTGCTCCTTGGTGGAGGCTCGAAGGTATGCCCGGATAAACACGCAGAAAGTCCCTCACTTCGTTTTGCATGCTTCGATATATAGCGCTTCGCGTTAAGTTGTCAATGGCATTTATCGAAGTGGTCTCCCGAGAGGCTTAGAGGGATTCGCTTGAAGTGCACCTTTTCGAAGTGGCAGGACCTTAGTATTAGAGGCGGAGGCAGGCGCGGGATGGTTTATGTTTCAGTGGCTTAAGCATTGTATGCTGACGTGGTTGGGGATTTTGGGTGGAGCTTTGACCTTGCTGTCCAACGTGCAAGGCATTCTCGATCTGGCCAAGTGGGCGGACTACCTGGTGGGCAAGTGGGCGAACGTTACGGCGTCTGCCGTTCAATCGCTCACGGAGACATTTGACATTAGGGTGAGCGCAGAGGCCAACTCAATGATAGCCATGGCGCTCTTCGTCAGCTTCATTGCGGTTGGAGCCCGCGTTGAGAATGAGTTCAAGGGCGAGGCCCGCGAATTGCACCCGGTCCTTTGGTCCAATATCTTCAATCGCCGGGTGCTTCTAGCTCTCGTGCTCTATACAGCAGAGGTGGCTATCGTCAGCCTTCCCGCGTTTATGTATCTGGCGGCGAGCATCTATCTTGCGCACCCCTCGGTGTATATTGGCGTGTCCGTGTTTCTCTACTGTGCCGCCATTGTAGTTGGGCTGAGAGGCTGGCCGTTGTGGACCGCCGTTGTGGTGGCAATCAGTATGCTCGGCTTTAGCTTCGTCTTCGGGCACTCGTCTGGCATCCTCCTAGAGCCGAACGTGTCGGAGACGGCATCGACCACCATAGCCGCCGTATGCGCTATCATTTGTGGTTTGACCGTCGTTGGTCTTGCGCCGCCCTTGGCATTCACTCGAAGGATTATCTTCATGATTGTAGGCGTCGCGGCTGTTGTTATGCTGAGCCAGATCAACCACCTGGGGATTGCCGCCACACCTCTGACCTGACCGCCGGGGATGGGCTTTTCGTCTGCATAGAGCCCCTTCGACGGGTACCGGGGGGAATGGTCGTTTCAGCTCCTCGAAGCTCACCTCTCAGATACGTGACCCCTGGTGTACTCCGGCCCATGTGGTGAGCTAGGAGCCATCCTCATGCGCCAAGATGCGGAGCTGCCTGATTTCATCCGCCGCCATCAACAATACGGCAGCCATCAAGACCTCCGGGGCGGTCTCTGCTTCACACACCATTCCCTCAATGTCCCGCTGCAAGCCTGCCGATATGGGGACCACCTTTTTACTCAGGAGCAGCAGCTCGCGTAGGGCCTTCGTTGTGGCAACTGCACGCTCCAGCAATCGGCGGCGCTCAAAGGGTGTCACGGCGCTAATCTGGTTGGCCGCAACGATGAGTTCTGTGATGAAGTCGGTGGTCTGGGTCAGTTTGCATAGTCCTCTCAGGTATCTTGACGGTCTCTTCGGAGGGAGCCACTGTAGCAAGATGAACACTGGAATTGACCATGCCCAGCACGGTTTGGCTCTCTTCGCAGTGCGCCTGCCTGGGATTAGAGAGCTAGCGCCTTGGTCGTGTTTCTTCTCCGACGTATGTGAATGCTATAGTTTTGCAGTTCTTCATCTACAGCACCTGCGCAGAACCGGTGCCAACCAAGAATCCATTGATGAGTACAGCGCTGTTATCCGTGCAATGGAAGAGGAAATTCCCTTCTATCTGAAGGCGCTTGCTTCGAGCACTCCTCAGCAGGGAAAAAACGCTATCGCAGCCGTGTAAAGAAACATTCCTGGGATAGTTGCTCCAGACATGAAGTAAACCACCCGAACCCCTGGCGAGGGCTCTTTCTCATCGGTCTGTTTGTCGCGGCGTGACCGGAAGTAAACATACCCGCAAAGAATATGCATCAAAGCTGCTAGGCCGAAGGTAAGCAATGCCACAAGCGAGCGAGCTGCTACCCCTGCGGGGCAGGCCACTTCCCCGGCGTCCACATCCAAATCCAGGAGCAACAAGAAAATCGCGCGGACCGCAACGTAAGCGGTGACGAGAAGAGCTACGCCGTAAGCGAGCGGCACGAGGCCAGTTATATCGTTCTGCACGCACTGCGGCTGGTATTTGTCCATGTACGCTTCCCCGACCGATGACAGGAAGTGTCACATAACTTTCAAACTCACACTAGATGGGAACTCGGTGGGCTAATTGACCCGTCGTTGTGCCCGCGTTCCACGAATTGACAGAGGGTGAATGGGCCGAGATTTTCGAGTATCGGAACCAGACTGACGGGGTAAACAGCATATAGCTGCCTTTGCCGCTCTAGGAGACCCATCCTTCTACTGAAACGCAGAGGTTGAATCCCAGTATAAAGTTACGCAGACTTACGGTGCGACTCATGGGCAGGAGACTTTATGCTTTCATCAATAGAGTTCAAATTCGGGGCAGCGGAGGGACACCCACCCTTGGTGCTGCAAACTCCTCCTTCCGTGACGATATTTGTTGGGCCAAATAATTCTGGCAAGAGCCAAGCTCTAAGAGAGATCGGTTCCTTTTTCCACAACGGTCAGAGCGAAGGAAAAATACTGAAATCAGTGACGTTTAATAGTTTTACGAAGGAGGAAGCGCGTGCGGAGTTGGAGGCGCTGATGGATGAACCACGCCACGGTGAGCTGCTTTCCCATGATCATGTGATGATAAAGTGGTCGCGCGGCCGTAACCAGATCCACGTTCCATCGTTTATGGAGCTGCTGCCGAACCCCAGTGCCAATCCAGCAGCCTTCGCAAACTATTATAGTAGCAAATACATCCTCGCGCTGGATGGTCCATCTCGGATTCAGTTACTCAACGCGCAGCCAAGGGGCGACCTTAAATATCCCGATTCAATCTTTGCGCGGCTTTTAACTGATGATCAACGGCGGACCGATTTAAGGAAGCTGATTAATGAGGCTACAGGGTTGACCCTTGTTCTTGACGCCTCCGTTGGAGACCAGGTGAACGTTCGCTTCGGTCGAGGCGAGCCACCTAACGAAAGGTCCTTCGAGGAGGCCACGCTTGAGTATATGCGAAACGCACAGGGCGTGGAGGCGGTTAGTGATGGCGTGAAGGCATTCGCCGGAATTCTTCTTCAGTTGCATGTTGGCAGCCCAAAGGTAATCACGGTTGATGAACCCGAAGCATTCTTGCACCCTAGCCTAGCGTTTAAGCTGGGGAAGGAGTTGGCACGCGGCGCGGTGGATGAAAAGAAGCATATATTCGCTTCAACGCATAACGCTCAGTTTCTAATGGGTGCCATTGTGTCGGGAGCATCGGTCAATATCGTCCGGCTGACATATAACGGGGGTCGCGCAACGGCTCGCCTCCTACAAAGCAGCGATCTTCGAGTGCTGATGCAAGACCCCTTGTTGCGTTCAGTGGGTGTCCTTGAAGGGTTGTTTTACGACTACGTTATTGTAGGGGAAGCCAATGCGGACCGCGCCTTTTATCAGGAAGTCAATGAAAGGCTGCTGGCAGCCGGGGACGCCCGAGGAATACCCCACGCGCTCTTTTTGAACGCGGATAACAAGCAGACAATCCCAAGAATCATCGCTCCGCTGAGAAAGCTGGGCATTCCTGCAGCAGGCATTACGGACATCGATATCCTGAAAGACGGAGGAGGCGAGTGGACGCGGCAACTTCAAGCGGCTGGCATCCCTCAGGGCGAATTCGAGGCTTATCAGAATCGAAGAAAAACCGTGCTCAAAGCACTTCAAGACACGGGCAAAGAGTTTAAGCGGGAAGGCGGGACCGTTCTGCTAGCAGGCGAAGATGCAGAAATGGCTCGAAACCTGCTCTCGGACTTAAGGCGATACGGTCTCTTCGTGGTCTCAGGGGGAGAAGTTGAGAATTGGCTTGAAGATTTGAAAGTTGACCGTGGGAAAAGCGCTTGGCTGCGAAGCATCTTCGAAAAGATGGGGGCGGACCCTCGGGACGATGACTACCTAAAGCCTGCCAAAGGAGACGTTTGGGACTTCGTTGGAGAAGTTGGTTCGTGGCTCAAGGACAATACGCGAAGCGGAATTCCCTATTAGGGACCTCTGCAATTTCCTCCTATCCAACGCTTGATGTTCGAAAGTCCATTTGAGCGGAGCGACGAGAAATAGTCCAATTTCTTCACTTCTGCGGTGTGTCCAGCGGCATCTTGGCCCCGCCATTGTCGTGTCGGCATCTGCGTCCTCTCACTCAGTTTTTGGGCATCGCTTTCTCCAACAGCTCAGTAAAGTTGGGTGGGTCGACGCTGTCGCCACCGTGGCCCGGGCTTGGACGAAACAAGGCTGCGAGAATGAGGGCTCGATCTTCCTTTGACGCCGCGCGTTCCTCTATAAGGTGGAAATAGGTTTCCATCATGGTGTGTCGCTGCCGAGCGTCGTCGGCCAGGACTAGCGACCTTGAATTGAATCGCACCATCAAACGAATGACCCAGATGTATAGCGCAAGCGGTGTGCTAACGACGACAAGTCGGCTAATGGATGCGACAGCCAATTGAGTTGCCGTTGGGTCTGGTGGCAATCCCTGTAAGGTCGCGTCCCCGATGTGTCTGAGTACCCCCAGTACCGCATCTAAATGGACGAATGCGAAGACAGGGATCAGAACTAAAAATACCGCCAAAATAGCGCTCGAAATCCAGAATGCCCTACTGCTTGCGGTAGCGCGGCTGTTCCAAAGGGCTTTCGCGGTTGTGGTCTGAACACCTTCCCTCAGCGCCTCGATCTTGGCCTCGACGTCCTTCCTCTTCTCGTCCACAGCGGCTAAGCGGGATGTCGCGTCTGTGAGAGCCTCATGCATGGCGGCCCCCGCGTTCTCAAATGCTTGTCGGCTAGACTGCAGACTTCGGGTCGCCTCTCCGCTTTCCTTTTGCTGCGCAATCACCTCGTTGCTGATGTCTTGGAGTCTTTGCTGAAAATAGCCGACGAGCTCCGCCGTACTTTCTTGTAACTCCTTGATGTGGGTTCTGACGGCCTGATTGTGGCCATCCTGTGTGAGCTGAAATATGTGCCAGCTGGCGTAACTGGCGAGTTCTATTTCCACCATCCGATTGGCAACATCTTGTCTGATGCCCGGCTGATCGCGTTGAGTTCGCCTCGTCTCGTACATGAATGACGCAACTAGCGTAGCGATCCACTCTTCGCTCATCGGCTGAGACTCGGCCCATTCGAAAAAACGATGCGTGGAGGCCGCACTTAATGGCGGGAGAAGCCGATTGATCTGATCCGGCCCGGCCTCGTTCAACCATGCGTTAACGTTTGCAGCCGCACGATCCATCATGCTTTTCGCGCCGTCCATGCGATCATTGTAGTTGGCGGCGCGGTCGACAATAAACGATATCATATGGTGATAGGAGGCAATCTGAGCTTGCATCTCCTCTTCGCTCTTCGGTAGCTCGGCTGAAGAATAGGGTGCGCTGAGACCACGAAAGACTTCGAAATTCATGACGCTCTCGGAAGGAAAGTGATTCTTGTTGTCTTCACCATTACATCTGGGGGTTGGGTCCCCCAAGGGGCAATATTCAATTCTCTTGGAGCCGGAGCCAGACAGCTTTTCCGTTGACTGGCGGCAGGAAGCGCCAAGTTGGTTGGATTAATGATCATTTCGATGAGCTGACGGCGGCTCGTAGTAACATGGGTCTGTAACAACCCTTGCCTTCGATTAAAAATAATGAAATAAAATCAATGGAGAGAGGGCCAAAATGCGCAGTCCTCTTCTGGGCACCATTCCATAAGGAATACAATGTGAAAGCCGATACCAACGGCTTTTCACTTTCCCTCTCCTGAACATTACCAACGCAGATATCGACGGCCGATCACGGCTCCGATTGCGCTGACTGCCGCAATGGCGATCGTGTACCACGTTGCCACGAAAAGCGGGCTGTCGTCGGCGCAATGCCAGGCGTAGAGGGCGGCTGCAATGCTGGCGGAGGCGAGGCCGGCTGCCGCGCCGGCAAGGGCGGGTCGCTCGGGTGCGCCGCCTCTCAATGCCAGCAGGAAGCCAGCCAGCGGTGCTACCGAAAGCAGCGGAATAAAGATCAGGCAGAAGCCGGCATTGTTGCCGACCAGGCGGGTCGTCCAATCTTGCGAAGGTACGACGATCAGCTCAAGCACGATGGCAACAGCCAGGAGGGCGACCGGGACGAGGAGTACCAGGCCTCTGGCTCTGAGCGACGCTCCGGGCTTCCCGATTCGGAAAACCAGGCCGCAAGCGGCGAGCGCGAGGATCAAGGTCAGGCCGGTCTTGAAGAGGACGCGAATGGTCTCGATAGCGATCGATATATCATGGCGAATGCCGACGGTGGCGAGCAGGATGGCTGCGGAGATGATCACGCCCGCAACCAGCGCGATCGCCAACGCACGGCCGAGCCGCAAACGGACCGCCGCGTCTGCCGCCAGAAGGGTAATCAGCTCATCCGTCTTCACGTATTCCACTCCGGTACAGGGCTGCCAACGTCTTCAGGGCACGATGCAGCGCCACGCGCACGGCTCCCTCGCTCATCCTCAGTCGCTCCGCCGTCTCGCGAATGCCGGCGCCATTGATCGATATCGAACGCACGATGTCGCGCTGCGGGTCACGCAGCCGTTCCAGCAAATGCTCGGCGTCGAGCCGATCCGTTGCGTCGGTCTGCTCCACGGCTTCGAGCGTCGCCATCACATCCTCGATCGGCACAGTCGTATGTCTGCCGCGGCGCCGGAGGCTGTCGATCAGCTTGTTGCGCACGATCGTCGACAACCAGGGTCCGATCGGACGTGTCGGGTCCCAGGTTCCGCGTTTCAGGTGAACGGCCAGCAGCACTTCCTGAACCACGTCCTCCGCTTCGCTCGCCGGCGCTCCGAACTGGCCGCAGCGTTTGCGCGCCATGGCCCGCAGGTGCGGCGTCACGGCGGAAAGAAAGCGGTGATAGGCCTGCGCATCGCCACCCAGCGCATCGCGCATCCAGCCCGCCCATTCTGCTTCACGCGCCGAATTCCTCACCCGACATATCCTCTACGAACGCGCACAGGCTTGTGTTACCGCGATTCGGATTTTTTTCCGCAATGGCCGCAATGCGATGGTTGGAAATGTTTTCCCCCGCTTTGGCAAGCGCCGCAAGACGCGCCTGCCTAAAAAGGAGCGGCGATTGCAAACCTGTCGGTCGGATTACGCCTTGGGCGGGGTCGTCGGTCTGGCGGACTAGCGGACCGGCTGGTAGCGGCCGCGGCGTGGAACCAGCGTTCCCGTCGAGCCAAAGCCGTCACGGTCGCAGACATAGACCAGCGTCGGCATGCCGGATCGGAATATCTCGTCATATCGACGCCGGATCTGCTGTGTCTCCGTTCGGCAGGTGAATTGCTCTTCTTCCGTCTTGTCCGGTTGTGCCTTTACGCCAGGCAGGTCTGTGTAGGGATAGAGCGGTTGGACACGCGTTTCGCCTGCGCGCTTCCAATCGGTGGCGAAGGCCGTTGCGGGCGCCAGTGCCGAAGCGATCACCAGAACCGCGGGAATCACCATCGCAAACCGCATATTTGTCTCCTGTCGAAAGCCGGCCTTTCAACTGTTACGGCGGATGTAGTCGCCGCCACGCCACGCATCAAGCCTGCGCGGCACTGCCGAACGGATAGTCTCGCAAACGTGACCTATGCTGGTTTGCGGAAGTAGCCGCGAATGACAGGATGCGTGATGAGGCTGGCCAAGATCGCGAAGCCGACACCCGCTGCAAAGCCGGCGAGAAGCCCCCCGATCGCACCGGCGACCAGGAACATCTTCTTGCTCGGCCCATTGGGCTTGATTGGTGGTTCCGCTTCGGAAATGACCCGGATGTTGCTGCGTGACAGGTTCTGCTCTTCGCTCGTCTGGCTTGAGCGTTTCAGAACAGTCTCGTAGATGTCGCGGGCCGCCGCAGCCTTGCGCTGCAATTCATTGAGCTCGACCTGCTTGTCCGACGTGTTGACCTGCAATGCCTTCTGGACGGCCAATTCCTTGGAGATGGCATCCTCGGCCTTCTTCGCCTGATCATATTCGGCGCGGGCCGTTGTCGCGAGACGCTGGAGCTCGCCCTGAATTTCGTCGGCGATGCTTTTCAGCGAAGACCGGGCGGCTTGCAGGCGCGGATGGCGCGCCCCCATCTGGCTTTGCAGGCTTCCGACAATGGCCGCCTGCGTCGAATATTGCTGCCGCAGGGTGGAGAGTGCGGTAGAAGCGCCCGCATCCTGCTGGCTGCCGCCGACAATATCCTCGAAACGGAGGTTCGCGGCAGCATCGGCGCGTGTCTTGGCCTGAATTGTCTTGTCCTGCGCCGTCACCAGCAGCGTGTTCAGCGAGGTCAGCCGCTGGTCGGAGATCAATCCGTTCTGGGTCGAGGTCATATCGTTGTCGGCGCGGTAAGTCTCCACCGCCTGCTCAGCCTCCTGGACCTTGGCGCGAAGATCATTCAGCCGGCTGTCGAGCGTGTTTGCCGTGCCTTCGTAAAGCCCGGTCGAGGCGGTGTCCTCCTCCTTCAGGAAGGAAGCGACCACCTGGTTGGCAAGTGCCGCGGACTTCTGCGGATCCGTCGTCGTCGCTGTCAATGAAACCACGTAGGTCGCGCCTTGTCGGCTGATAGCAAGTGCCTTCTGCAGTGCGCTGATGACGGCGGCGCTGTCGGGCCGACCGCTGGTAAATTCGCGGTCCTGGTCGAGCTTCATCGCATCGGCAACCCTGCGAAGGACATTGCCCGACGTCAGGATCTGGACCTGGCTGTCGATCATCGCCGAAATCATCTCCGGCGAGGGGGTCGTCGATTGCGCGCTCGGATCGGCAAGGCCCACTTGGCGAGGGTCGAAGAAGAGGGTCGTTCCTGCCGTGAATTTCTGCGGCAGCATCGGCAGCACGACCGCACCCGCGAGCGCGCCGGCGACGGAGAGGCTGAGCACCACCAGGCGACGGCTCAAGACCGCGCTGATGGCTGAGCGGACGTCCAGCAATGGGCCGCTGGAGTCGATCGGCTCGGCGCTGGGGCTTGCAAGGACAGTGTCTGCAATCGGCTGAGAGATGGGCGGTGGATCAGGCATCCGCGGTGGAGGGGGCGTATCCTCGGTCACCGGCGCATCTGGAATGAGCGAGACGGCCTTTGGCTTGGCAGGCAGGAAGTCGGCGGGTCGCAGAACCGGACTACGCACGTCAGCCGGCTGAGGCGCGGCATGGCCGGTCTCACCCGTGCGCCATTGCGGCAGCCGGCCTAGCCTCGTCCTGTCAAACTGGTTCATACGCACACTCGCTGCCCGCCGGCAAAACTCTTGGCGGAAGTGGCTGAGACTTTAGAAATTCTTAGCTAACGGACCGTTAAGATCCGTGGCGATGCAGCAATGATCGTCCAACCGGATAGGTGCGAGTACCATGAAGGCCAGTCTGTCACTACCGCGCCGCCTGGCGGCGGTTGCCCTGGCTTTGCTCGTGACCGAGGTGGGGCAGGCGAATGCCGCGGGAGCGTGTTTTCGCGGGGTCAATCTATCAGGAGCCGAATTCGGGGAACCGGGTGGCGAGCCATTCAAGGCCTATGCCTATCCATCCCGGGAAACGATCGCGTACTTCGCAAGCAAAGGCATGAACACCGTACGCCTGCCGTTTCTTTGGGAACGGCTGCAGCCTGAGCTTGGCAAGCCGTTGGATGAGGCGGAGCTGAAGCGCCTCAAGGACACGGTCGCTCTGCTCCGCGAGAAGGGACTGACCATCGTTCTCGATCCGCACAACTACGCTGCCTACAAGAAGACGCGGATCGGACAGGCGCCGGTCACCGCGTCTGCCTTCGCCGAATTCTGGGCACGCCTGGCTGTCGAGTTTTCCGGGCAGGATGACGTGATTTTCGGCCTGATGAACGAGCCGAATGATATTGCCGCCGATGTCTGGCTCAAGGCGGCAAATGCGGCAATCCGTACCATCCGCGCTACCGGTGCAAACAATCTCATTCTCGTTCCCGGTACCCGGTGGACAGGCGCCCATTCCTGGCAGGCCGACGGGCCCGGCGGTGCGAACGGCACCGTGATGCTGGGCGTTCGCGATCCGCGCAAGAATTTTGCCTACGAGGTCCATCAGTATTTCGATGACGATTCGTCGGGCACACATCCACAGTGCACCGGAAACGAAAAGGCGCTGGCAGCGATCGATGCAATGACCGACTGGGCGCGCGAGCATAACGCCAGGGTTTTCCTGGGCGAGTTCGGTGTCTCGCAGGACAAGGAGTGCACAGCAGGACTTGCCCGTGTGCTTGATCACATCCAGAACAATGGAGATGTGTGGCTCGGCTGGACTTATTGGGTTGCCGGCGACTGGTGGCCCGAATCCGAAACGCTGAATGTTCAGCCCCACGACGGTCACGACCGCAAGCAGATGATCGTCTTGCAGAAGGCGGCCAAGGCACCGTTGCCGGCGAAGGCTGCGTGTGAAACGGTGGCGGACTAACGGCGATGGCGCGGAAGGCAGCTCCCGAAAAGGAACCGATCGACTACAGCATTCTTGCCGTGGGCGTCCTCGGCGTGATCTACAACGCGATCCTCGCCTTCATTAATCATAACCTCCTGCCTCTGGCGCCGAGCCATGTGGTGCTCAGCGAAATCCTGCTTCTGGTTTTCAGCTTCGCCTATCTCTTGCGCAAAGGCATTTTCGAGGCGGATCTGGTGCCGCTCGCCTATCTCCTGGCAACGATCGTGCTGACGATCTACGTGATGGTCATCAATCGCTCCGGCTATGTCGATCATCTGCGTAATGTCCTGATTATCTTCGCCTTCGTCGTCATGGGACGATGGGTCAATGAGCGCACGCTCAAGCTCACCTTCCGGCTGTGCTGTCTTTGTGTTTTGATCGTGCTCGTTTGCGAAATATTGTCGACGCCGGCCTATGTCGGGCTTTTCCATCCCGCCGAGTATTTCCAGAATACCCGCGGCGTGCCACCGGCAACCTACAGCGATAGCGGCCTGTTTCGTGGCGCGCTGGGCTTCGAAGGACGCTTCTCCTTCGGCCTGATCGACCATCGCTCCTCGTCGCTGTTCCTCGAGCAGGTGTCGCTTGCCAATTTCTGCGGCGTGATGGTGATCTATCTGGTCGCTTTCGCCAATCGCCTGACGTGGCTGGATCGCCTGATCTTCGTATCGACGGTGGTTTTGATCCTCGTCACCAACGACACCCGCACCATGCTGATTTTCACCATCGTCAGCGTCGCCGGCTATGTCATCTATCCCTGGCTGCCGAAGATCTGCGATTTTCTGATGATGCCGGGGATAGTCGTGGTCGGTTTCATCATCCATGCGTTCCGGCCGGACGCGCACGAAGATGACTTCGTTGGACGCATCAGCGGCACGGTCCGGAATATTATCGACATGGACGTGCCGGCGACTTTCGGCCTCGAGCTCGAGAAGGCGACGACCTTCGTGGATAGCGGCTATGTCTATATCACCTACGGCGCCACGATCTTCGGGCTCATCCTTTTCTGGCTGTTCGTATCCTTCTATCCCGCAGGACAGACGCCGAATCAGAAGCGCCTGTGCCATGCGCTCTCGCTCTTCATGTTCCTGAACCTGATGATAGGATCGACTGCGATCTTCTCGATGAAGACGGCAGGTATCCTGTGGCTGCTGGTGGGCTTCCTCAAGTTCAACGAGGGCTCGACGGCGGGGATACGCGTTTCGACGGCGCAGGCGGAACGGACTCTTGTCGGCTCTGCCGTAAGCTGATGCCGGTAACAAGAAGCGGCGCCAGTGGCGTGTAGCCGGCAGATTGTTGGAGCAATGACAGATGCCGGCTTGATTGCCTGCTTCGCTTTGATCTAAGCAGGCCGGCCGGCGGATGCCGAAAGAGGAATGAGAGCCATGAAGAACTATGTATTGACGGTCTCGTGCAAGTCGACGCGAGGGATTGTTGCGGCGATCGCCAACTATCTGGCGGAGCAGGGTTGCAATATCATCGATTCATCGCAGTTCGACGACCTCACCACCGGCAAGTTCTTCACCCGCGTCAGCTTCATCTCGGAAGAAGGTGTGTCGCTTCCGGCACTGCAGGAAGGGTTCAAGCCGGTGTCGGAGAAGTTCGGGATGGATGCCGAAATTCACGATGGCGAACAGCGCATGAAGGTGCTGCTGATGGTCTCGCGTTTTGGCCATTGCTTGAACGACCTGCTCTATCGCTGGAAGATCGGCGCGCTGCCGATCGATATCGTCGGCGTCGTCTCCAACCATTTCGACTACCAGAAGGTCGTCGTGAACCACGACATTCCCTTCCACCACATCAAGGTGACGAAGGAAAACAAGCCGCAGGCCGAAGGGCAGCTGCTCGATCTCGTCGAACAGACCGGCACCGAGCTTGTTGTGCTCGCCCGCTACATGCAGGTCCTCTCGGATGCCATGTGCCGGAAAATGTCGGGCCGGATCATCAACATCCACCATTCCTTCCTGCCGAGCTTCAAGGGCGCCAACCCCTATAAGCAGGCCTATGAGCGTGGCGTGAAGCTGATCGGCGCGACGGCGCACTACGTGACGGCCGATCTCGACGAAGGTCCGATCATTGAACAGGACACGGCGCGGATCACGCATGCGCAAAGCGCTGATGACTATGTCTCGATCGGCCGCGACGTCGAAAGCCAGGTTCTGGCGCGCGCCATCCATGCCCATATCCATCGCCGCGTCTTCCTCAACGGCAACCGCACGATCGTGTTCCCTGCAAGCCCGGGGAGCTATGCCTCCGAGCGCATGGGCTGACAGGCCGCCGACTCTCTGATGTCTGCATTCAACTGACGCGATCGCATCGCTTGCAGATGGCAAGCGATCGATTAAGTGCTTACTGTGCAAAATCGAATCGCGCAGTGGGGGAATGCCATGACCGATGAAACGCTTGCTCGGCGTCTCGAGCTTCCGCGTCCTGATGTGACGGCTGCGGAGGCTGCCGAGATTCTGGAATCGCGTTATGGCTTATCGGGCGTAATCAGCGAACTCGGCAGCCAGCAGGATCGTAATTATCGGATCGATACCGGCGAGCATCGCTATGTGCTGAAGATCTGCCACATGGCCTACGAGACGCTCGAACTCGAGGCGCAGAACGCGGCCATCCGGCATTTGGGCGCCAAGCAGGAAGCGCCGCGCGTTCCGAGAGTCGTCGCCTCGACGGACGGGCAGGAGATTGTCGCCGTCACGGTGCGCGATGAAACCTTCCAGGTGCGGGTTCTCGAATATCTGGAAGGCGAGGGGCTGACGCAGCACCACTATCTGCCGACGGAATCGGTGTCTGCGCTCGGGGCACTGTGCGCCAGGCTGGCGCTGGCGCTGTCAGACTTCAGCCACGCCGGCCTCGACCGCAGTCTGCAATGGGACTTGCGTCGCGCAGGCCCCGTTGCCGTGCAACTGCTCTCGGCCATCACCGACAGTGCCGCCCGCGACCGTATCGCCAAGACGATGGTGTCGGCGGTTCGGCGGGTGCAGCCCTACGCGCCCTCGCTTCGCCTGCAGGCGGTTCACCACGACGTCACGGGCGACAACGTCGTCAGTCACCGCGACCGCCACGGTCGTCTGATTCCGGATGGCGTTATCGACTTTGGCGACATTATTCGTGGCTGGGTGGTCGGCGATCTCGCCGTGACCTGCGCGTCGCTGCTGCATCACGCCGATGGCGACCCCTTCTATGTGCTTCCGGCGATCAGGGCCTACCACGAGATCTATCCGCTGAACGGCGAGGAGTTGCGGGCGCTCTGGCCACTGGTCGTCGCGCGGGCGGTCATTCTGGTTGCGAGCAGCGAGCAGCAGATTTCCATCGACCCCGAGAATGAATACGTCCGCAAAAATCTCGAGCTGGAGCGGCGAATCTTCGACGCGGCGATATCGACACCCTTCGATGTGATGGAAGCGGCAATCCTGAAGACCGCCGGTGTCTCCGTCGCAGCCGTCGAGACGGAAGCTTGGCAGCCCTTGTTGCCGGATCTCGACCCGCAGCAAATCGCGTTCGTTGATCTTGGTGTCGAAAGCCAGCATTTCGCCGCCGGCAACTGGTTTCAGGCGGACATGGACTGGCGATTGCTGGCGCGGGCAGCCGCCGAGGCCGGCGTTGCGGCAACGCGCTATGGTGAGTACCGCCTGTCGCGCGCTAATCTGCGAAGCGTGACCCCGTCCGCGACATATGCCTTGCACACCGATGTTTGCCTGCCCGCCGGCACTACCGTTGCCGCGCCCTTTGGCGGCAAGATCGAGCGGAGCAATCACACTCTCGTCGTGGCCGGTGAGGGCATAAAACTTCATCTGGCCGGACTGGATGCGTCGGCGGAGGACGGGACCTTCGTCGAAGCGGGCCAGGTGATTGGCGCGATTTCCGGCGAGGCATCATCGCTAGGCGGCCTTCGCGTTCAACTCTGCACTCTCCACGGCGCAGAGCCGCCGCTGTTTTGCATGCCACATCAGGCATTCGCCTGGTCACAACTCTGCCCGTCGCCGGCTGCACTGCTCGGCATTGGCGTTGAGGCGCCGAGTTCGGAGGGAGCTGATCTCCTCAATCGACGGCAGGCCCATTTCGCCGTGCCGCAGAAGCACTATTACGACAACCCGCCGCAAATGGAGCGCGGTTGGAAGGAGTACCTCTTCGACGTCGAAGGTCGCGCCTATCTGGATATGGTCAACAACGTCACGATCCTCGGGCATGGCCATCCGCGCCTGGCCGAGGCGGTGAGCGAGCAGTGGTTGAGGCTCAATACCAATTCGCGGTTCCACTTCACCGCCATTGCCGAGTTCTCCGAGCGGCTGGCGTCGTTGGCGCCGGAGGGGCTGGATACGGTCTTCCTGGTCAACAGCGGTTCCGAGGCGAACGATCTCGCGCTGCGGCTCGCCTGGGCCCACACCGGCGCGCGTGACACGCTCTGCCTGCTGGAGGCCTATCATGGCTGGACGGTGGGCAGCGATGCTGTCTCCACGTCGATTGCCGACAATCCGCAGGCGCTGACCAGCCGGCCTGAATGGGTCTATCCGGTCATCTCTCCGAATATCTACCGGGGCGAGTTTCGCGGGCCGGATTCCGCCGGCGATTACCTGCAATCGGTGCTGTCGGCGCTCGGCACGATTGAGGAAAAAGGGCATGGGCTCGCGGGCTTCATTGCCGAGTCGGTTTACGGCAACGCCGGCGGCATTTCGCTCCCGGACGGGTATCTCGCCGCGGTCTATACCCAGGTGCGCGCCCGTGGCGGCGTGTGTATCGCCGACGAGGTTCAGGTCGGGTACGGACGGCTCGGGCATTACTTCTGGGGCTTCGAACAGCAAGGTGTGGTTCCCGATATCATCACGATCGCCAAAGGCATGGGCAACGGTCACCCGCTCGGCGCGGTGATCACCACCCGCGCGATCGCCGAATCGCTGCAGAAGGAGGGCTACTTCTTCTCGTCGGCGGGCGGCAGCCCGGTGAGCTGCGTGGTCGGAATGACGGTTCTCGACATTCTCGCGGACGAATCGCTGCAGGAAAATGCGCGTCTGGTCGGCGATCACCTCAAGAGTCGGCTTGCCGCTCTGGTTGACCGCCACCCGCTCGTCGGCGCGGTTCATGGCATGGGGCTGTACCTGGGGCTTGAATTCGTCCGCGACAGAACGACGCTCGAACCGGCAACCGAAGAGACCGCCGCGATCTGCAGTCGCCTGCTCGATCTTGGGGTCATCATGCAGCCGACCGGCGATCACCTGAATGTGTTGAAGATCAAACCGCCGCTTTGCTTGACGGTCGAAGGCGCCGATTTCTTCGCGGATGCGCTGGAAATGGTGCTGACTGACGGTTGGTGATGAGTGGCGAGCCGACGTTAACCATTTCGGTCATTTCGAGGCTTCCCGATTTTTAACCAAATGCCCCATTGCCGGAATCACCACGGCCTCCTATCTCTGCCCCGTGATCGAAAGAGAGCCTCTCACCGTCACGCGAATTGCACAAAGTCTTGATAGGAGTCTTTCGGTAAGTTCGCGTATGGTGGAATGAAATTTTCCGGATCGTCGATATTTTGACACGTTTCGGAATATGTTTCTGACAGACTAGCATCTATTCTCTACAAATAGAGTAGATTAATAGATGCAGTCATCGCCGGCCTCGACATCCCGGGGCCTAAAACAAGCGCAACGCCAAGGAAAGGAACGAGACATGATTGATATCGAAATTCTTGCCACGCTTCTTGGGCGATCTGTGTTTGGCAGTGACCGTCCGGGCGCCCTCTCCCGCCCGAACTGTCGAATGTGATCTTCGTCCTCCTTCAACGGTACCAGACAAGTCAATTCGCCATCGCCGCAGCATCCTGCGCGGCAGGAGTTCTATGCATGAAAAAAGAAGTTATCGAATACGCAGGCGTTCCCGTTGGGATCGTCATTCCGGATGAAAACCGGTTGAAGTTCATCGCTGTGAAGTTTCACGTCCATGACCTCGACGAGCAGCATTTCAGCTCGCCGGCCGAGGTTAAACTGGCAATTCACGATCTGATGACCCGCCGTCATCCAAGACCCATTCATGCCTGAGTGCATGAAGAGGCCACGGCCCGACAAAGCCTTCGAAGATTTCCAACCGGTCCTGCCAGCAGCAGGGCCGGTCTTGTTTTTTGGCCGTCCTTGCGGTCCTATTTCGCGCTCCTGATTCAGGGAGACCCGACGTAAGGATGGATCGCGCTTGCTCAATCTTCTCACCGATATCGAAGGCCTATCCGTCGGCCATGCAACCGATCTGAGGCTTGGTTCGGGCGTTACCGCCATTGTCTTCGACGAGCCCGCGACTGCCTCTGGCGTGGTGCTCGGCGGTGCGCCGGGAGGTCGGGATACAGCGTTGCTGGATCCATCAATGACGGTAGGCGAGGTGGATGCTTTCGTTCTCTCCGGCGGTTCGGCATTCGGGCTCGATGCGGCCGGCGGCGTCCAGGCTGGCCTTCGCGAGATCGGCCGGGGCTTTGTCGTCGGCAATCAGCGGGTGCCGATCGTTCCCCAGGCGATCCTGATGGATCTCCTGAACGGCGGCGACAAGGATTGGGGCGTGCAATCGCCCTACCGGGACATGGGCTACGAGGCATTCAAGGCGGCGGCGAAAGGGAGTTTCGTGCTCGGCACGGTCGGTGCGGGTACCGGAGCGACAACGGCAACCGTCAAGGGCGGCATCGGCTCCGCCAGCGCACAGACCAGCGGCGGCCACACGATCGCCGCCATCGTTGCCGTCAACGCGCTTGGCTCCGCAACCGTCGGCGGGGGGCCGCATTTCTGGTCCGCCCCGTTTGAGCGCAATGCCGAGTTTGGGGGTCTCGGTCTGCCTTCGGAGATCAACCAAAGCGACACGGCGATGCGGCTGAAGGGCATGGACACAACGGCGACCACCATCGGCGTGATCGTCACTGATGCCGTCCTCACCAAGGCCGAGACCCATCGGCTGGCGATTATGGCGCATGACGGTTTCGCTCGTGCCTTGCTCCCCGCACATCTGCCACTGGATGGCGATACGGTCTTCGCAGCGGCGACTGGCAGGAAGCCGTGCAACGGCCTTCGCGAGTTCATGGAGCTGTGTCACCTCGCGACGGTGGTCATGGCTCGTGCCATCGCCCGTGGGGTCTATGAGGCCACGGCACTCCCGGTCGCCGGCCCGCAAGAGGCATGGAAAGACCGCTATCGGGATCGCTGCTGATTGCTTAAAGAAGATCGGCAGTGCCTGAGGCGGTGGAGACGGTGACATGCAGATTCGGGCCCTGATGTATTTCGATGAGCTGGTGCGCACCAATTCCATGCGACAGGCCGCCGAGAACCTGAATGTCGCGCCGACGGCGATCAGCCGGCAGATCGAAAATCTCGAATATCATTTCGGCGCCCCTCTGGTGGAACGCAGCGCGCGCGGCGTGAAGCTCACGGCGGCAGGCGAACTGCTTGCGGCGCGTGCCGGGCGAACGTTGCGCGAGCTCGACCATGTCGGGCAACTGATCGACGACCTGAAGGGATTGCAGCGCGGGTATGTCAGCATTCATGCCACCGGCGCGACCGTCGCCAATCTGCTTGCGCCGGCGCTTGCCCAGTTCAGCCTGAAATATCCCAAGCTTCGTTTCGAGGTGACCATCACCAGCGCCAGGCAGGCGATCGAAGCGGTCAATGGAGCGGAGGCGGATATCGCGGTGACGCTGTTCGCGCCGCCGATGTCCGGCACCAAGGTTCGCCTTCGCTCCGAGATTGCCTATGACCTGATCGTTGCGCCGGGCCACATCGCGGCGACGAAGAGCGAAGTCCACTTGAAGGACATCGCAGACTATGCGTTGGCATTGCCTGATCAGTCTTTCGGCTTTCGGCAGGCTTTCGATGCCCGGTTGGAGAAGGAGAGGCTGCAGGTCGAGCCGGTCTTCGTGACCAGTTCGCTGGAGATGCTGAAGGAGTTGGTGCTGAGCGGTGCCGCTGTCACCCTGCTTCCAGCGCTGACCGTCCGCCGTGAAATCGAGGCCGGCCAGCTCTGCGCGGTGCCGCTGGGAGCAAAAAGCGCGATCCGCACACATGTCGATCTCTGCGTGGCGCCCGATCGCCAGCTCTCTTTCGCCGCGACGAAGCTTCTCGACTTTATCGAGCGCTTCATGCGCGAGCGTGCCTAGGGCGTGCCGGGAACCAAAGACTAGGCGGGCGGGCTTGCATCCGCCGGCAAATTCCGGTGTAGCTCTTTCGGCTACACCCAGCACACAAAATCGCCATTGTGTGCGCACCGACCCGGTGACACTCTATTTGAAAAGGGCCAGTTGCAGATAGCGGCGGCCAGACAGGGGAACATGATGATCACGGTCACGCTCGCGCCCTCCGCGCGTCTCGTTCGGCGCCTTTCGCTCGGAGCAGCCATCTCGGCAGGCCTTGTCATTTTCGGCCTGACACCCGCGCAAGCCGCCAAGACATCCCTGAACCTCGGCATGACGGTCGAACCGACAGGACTGGATCCGACGATCGCCGCTCCCGTCGCAATCGGACAGGTCACCTGGCAGAACGTCTTCGAGGGGCTGGTGACGATTGACGAGAGCGGCAAGGTGCAGCCGCAGCTGGCGAAAAGCTGGGACGTTTCGGCCGACGGACTGACATACACCTTCAAGCTCCAGCCGGGCGTGAAATTCCATGATGGCCAGACGTTCGATTCCGCCTCGGCCAAGTTCGCGCTCGACCGGGCTCGTGGCGCGGATTCCGTCAATCCGCAGAAGCGCTTCTTCGCCTCGATAGCCTCCATCGATACGCCAGATCCGGAAACACTCGTCCTGCACCTCTCAACGCCGACGGGCAGCCTGCTGTACTGGCTCGGCTGGCCGGCGTCGGTGATGGTCGCGCCGAATTCGGCGGCTGATGACAAGACCAAGCCGATCGGCACTGGCCCGTTCAAGTTCGTCAACTGGGCCAAGGGCGACAAGGTCGAACTGGAGAAGAACGCGGATTATTGGAACAAGACCGCGTCGATCAAGCTCGACAAGGTGACGTTCCGGTTCATCGCCGATCCGCAGGCCCAGGCTGCAGCGCTGAAATCCGGCGATGTCGACGCAATCCCGGAATTCGCGGCGCCCGAACTCATGAGTTCCTTTGATGGAGACGCGAAGCTCGCCACCGTGATCGGCAATACCGAACTCAAGGTCGTCGCGGGCATGAACAATGCCAAGAAACCGTTCGACGACAAGCGCGTGCGTCAGGCGCTGATGATGGCGATCGACCGCAAGACCGTCGTGGACGGCGCCTGGTCGGGCCTCGGGACGCCGATCGGCAGCCATTACACGCCGAACGATCCCGGTTATGTCGACCTAACCGGCAAGCTGCCGTACGATCCGGAAAAGGCAAAGGCGCTGCTTGTGGAAGCCGGCTATCCGAACGGCTTCACCTTTACGATCAAGTCGCCGCAAATGGCCTATGCACCGCGTAGCGCGCAGGTCATGCAGGCCATGCTGGCGGATATCGGCGTGACCATGAACATCGAGCCCACCGAATTTCCGGCCAAATGGGTCCAGGATGTGATGAAGGATCGAGCCTACGAGATGACGATCGTTGCCCATGCCGAGCCCATGGACATCGATATCTATTCGCGCGATCCCTATTACTTCAACTACAAGAATCCGGCTTTCAATGATCTGATGAAGAAGGTTCAGGAGACGGCTGATCCGGCAGAGCAGGCGAAGATCTATGCCGAGGCGCAAACGATCCTCGCAGAGGACGTACCGGCGCTCTATCTGTTTGTCATGCCGAAGCTCGGTGTTTGGGACAAGAAGTTGAGGGGCCTGTGGCAGAACGAGCCAATTCCTTCGAACGTGTTGTCCAACGTGTCCTGGGAAGACTGATCGGCAGGATGCTATGACGGGGCGAACTGCGATGGACAAGACATGATAGGGCTTCTGTCGCGCCGCCTTGCCGGTCTTCTGCTGACGCTGGTCGTCGTCTCGCTGCTGATTTTCGCGGTGATGGATCTGCTGCCGGGGGATCCCGCCTCCATTATGCTGGGCACGTCGGCCTCGCCGGAAACCTTGGCGGCCTTGCGCCATGATCTTGGCCTCGACCAACCGCTGCTGCTTCGCTACGGCCAGTGGTTGGCCGGCGTTTTTTCTGGCGATCTCGGACAATCCTACACCTACGGCGTTCCGGTCGCCGGGCTGATCGTCGAGAGACTTGCGGTCACCCTGCCGCTCGCGTTGATGGCAATCGTGCTGTCCGTGGCGATCGCCATCCCCCTTGGTGTTTTGGCGGCATCGCGGCGCAACAGCATCATCGATGTCGTCGTTTCCGTGTTCTCGCAGATCGGCATTGCTGTTCCGGCTTTCTGGGTGGCGCTGCTCTTGATCATTCTGTTTTCGACAACGCTCGGGCTGATGCCGGCAGGTGGCTTCCCGGGCTGGGATGCCGGCATATGGGCTGCCGTTAAGGCGTTGCTGATGCCTGCGGTGGCGCTCGCCTTGCCGCAGGCAGGCGTTCTCACACGCGTGACGCGTTCAGCCGTGCTGGAAACGATGCACGAGGATTTCACGCGCACCGCGCTCGCAAAGGGCCTATCCTCCGGAAAGGTCCTGTGGCGGCATTCCGTGCCGAATGCGCTGGTCCCGATCTTCACCGTCCTTGGCCTGCAGTTCACCTTCCTCGTCGCCGGCGCGGTTCTCGTCGAGAACGTCTTCAATCTGCCCGGCCTTGGAAGGCTGGCCTATCAGGCACTGTCGCAACGCGACATCATCGTGATGCAGGATGTTGTCCTGTTTTTCGCGGCACTCGTCATCGTCATGAATTTCATCGTCGATCTTTCCTATCTGGTGATCGATCCACGGCTGCGGGAGGGCGTGTGACATGGCGCTCGCTTCCACCGAGATCACCGTGCGGCGCCGGCGGGCGAGAATGAGCCGGCGAATGAACCTAGTCGTCGGCGGTGCCGTCGTCGCGTTTCTCGTCGGCATCGCACTGCTGTCACAGGTCTGGACGCCGCTGCCGCCGGCAAAGATGCAGATCATTCACAAGCTCCAGCCGCCTTTCGCCTTCGGCCTTCTTGGCGCGGATCAGTTTGGACGCGACGTGCTGTCGATGTTGATGGTCGGCTGCTGGAATTCGCTGTCGATAGCGATCGCATCGGTGGCGATCGGCGGCACGCTCGGTTCGATTGCCGGCGTTTCCGCCGCCGCGCTGCGCGGCCCTTTCGAAAGTCTGCTGATGCGGGTCTGCGACGTCATATTCGCGCTGCCGCCAATCCTGTCGGCAATGATGCTCGGCGCATTCCTGGGACCGGGCCGATTGACTGCCATCATCGCGATCGCAACGTTTATGATCCCGGTTTTCGCACGCGTCACGCTGGCTAGCGCCCTGCAGGCCTGGAGCCGCGATTATGTTCTGGCTGCCCGAGCCATTGGCAATACCCGCTTCACGATCTCGGTGCGCCATGTGCTGCCAAACATAGCCAGCCAGATCATCGTGCAGGCGACAATCCAGCTCGGCCTGGCGGTTCTCACCGAAGCCGGCCTGAGCTTCCTGGGGCTCGGCATCGCACCGCCGGCGCCGACCTGGGGGCGTATGCTGGCTGATGCCCAGACCTATCTCGCGCTCGCGCCGTGGCTGGCAATCCTGCCTGGCCTTGCAATCACCCTCTCGGTGTTCGGCTTCAACATGTTGGGCGATGGACTGCGAGACTGGCTCGACCCGCGCGAAGCAAGCCGTTGAGTGCCACCGATTCGGAAAGATATAGCGCCATGACCGAAACCGATCTGACCATTCGCGAGCTGAGGCAGCGCTTTGCAGCGAAGACGCTCTCACCCCTGGAGTATTGGCTGGCGCTGGAACGTCATATCGAAGCCTGGGAGCCCTCCATCTGCGCGCTCTACGCCTATGATCCGGAGGCCGCGCGCAGGCAGGCGCAGGCATCGACAGATCGCTGGATGAACGGTGAGACCCTCGGGATACTTGATGGCATCCCCACAACGTTGAAGGAACTCATTGCCACCAAGGGCCAACCGGTCCCGCTCGGAACGAAGGCGGTGGAACTCACCCCTGCCGTAGAGGACGCCCCCGCCGCCGCCCGGCTGCGCGAGGACGGTGCGGTTATCTTCGCGAAAACCACCTGCCCAGACTACGGCATGCTGTCGTCGGGACTGTCGAGCTTCCATCATCTGAGCCGGAATCCCTGGAATACGAGCCAGAATCCGGGCGGCTCCAGCGCGGGTGCATCAGCCGCAGCTGCAGCCGGCTATGGACCGCTGCATATCGGAACCGACATCGGCGGCTCCGTCCGTCTTCCCGCAGGCTGGACCGGCGTCTTCGGGTTCAAGCCGAGCCATGGCCGCATCCCGGTCGACCCCTATTATGTCGGTCGCTGCGCCGGCCCGATGACGCGAACGGTCGATGACGCCGCGTTTGGCATGGCGACGCTGTCGCGCCCCGACTGGCGGGACGGAACCAGCCTGCCGCCGAACGATCTCGATTGGACCGATCTGGATATCGACGTTCGCGGGTTGAAGATCGGCCTGATGCTGGATGCCGGTTGCGGTCTCGCGGTCGATGAAGAGGTGTTGGGCGCGGTGGAGGCAGCCGCGCGGCGCTTCGAACAGGCCGGTGCGATCGTAATCCCGGTGAAGCCGGTTCTGACGCGTGCCATGCTTGACGGCCTCGACAGTTTCTGGCGGGCCCGCTTCTGGGGCGATATCGAGACCCTCAGCGAGGAGCGTCGCGACAGCATTCTTCCCTATATCCACGAATGGGCAAAGGGCGGTGCGCATGTCAGCGGCGTCGATGCCGTAAGGGGCTTCAACCAGACGATCGAGATGCGCAAGACCTGCGGTCGCCTGTTCACGCAGGTCGATGCCGTGTTGTCGCCGACCAACCCCATCGTTTCCTATCCGGCCGAATGGGCATCGCCGACCAATGACCCGGCGCTACCGTTCGAGCACATCTGTTTCACCGTCCCCTGGAACATGTCGGAGCAGCCGGCCTCCTCGATCAACTGCGGATTTTCGAAATCCGGCATGCCGATCGGCCTGCAGATCGTCGGCCCGCGATTTGACGACATGCTGGTTCTGAGATTGTCCAAGGCTTTCGAGGATTGGACGGGCGGCGTCACATCCTGGCCCAAGCCGCCCGTCAGATGACAGGACGGCGATAGCCGGTGGGCTGCTCGTAAAGCCAGCCGATCCGTTTGATGGCGGCCTCGAAATTCTCTCTCGCGACCGTCATCGTGTGGCCATTGGCATGAACGATCGTTTCAGGATCCTCCATGGCTGCGACATGACCTTTCCAGAACACCAGATCGCCACGACGCAGCTCTGCGCGATCGATCGGCTCGCCAAGGCCGGTTGCCTGCATGTCGGTATCGCGCGGAGCTGACCGGCCCGCCATCAGCATCGAAAGCTGGACGAGGCCGGAACAATCGATCCCAAGCCCGGAGCGGCCGCCCCAGAGATAAGGCGTCTCAAGAAAACGGAGGGCGATATCGACATAGTCGCGGCCGCTGCCGGCGCCGATCGGTTCGACGTGCTTGGCGAAAATCGCAGTGCCATCCTCGAGCATTGCGTAGTGGTTGCCACGCGTTTCGGCCTCGCCGACGATCTTGACGCGGCTCCCCATGGAAAGGATTGCATTGTACGGTTTGCGAAGCTCCGGCTCGCGATAGAGAAAGGTGCGTTGAACCGTCACGACATGCGTGGGCGCCTGATCGTCGTCGGCCAGAGCGCTTTCGGGCACGTAGCCCACATAGCCGTCCGAGGTGGCCTTGACCCAGCACCAGCCATCGGCACGGTCGAAAACCGTAACATCCTCGCCGAGCAGTAGCTCGGTATCGATGCCAAGCGCGAGGTCCGGTTTCGCACGAAGGCCGATCACGGGCACGGCGATGCGGGCGGGCTTTCCCTCGACGAAGCGCAGCGCTTCGACCTTGCCTTGCAGGCCAGCTTCGGCGAGGTCGGGCCGGTACGCATGCAAGCGGCGATCGAGCAGTGTCATGTCATTCCTCTCAAGGTGATTGGCGGCGGCCATGTTCGCGAACGAGGTCGCCGAGCTTCTCCAGATAGAGCGCGCCGCCCACGGTCCGCTTTATCACCACGTTGCGCCGGTCGCGTTCGTCTCGCACGCGATCGACAAGGCCCATCTCGCCCATCGTATCGAGCGCTCTCGTGATCACCGGCTTTGTCACATTCAATTCGGCTGCCAGCCCACGCACGGTATGCGGCGGCGGCACCAGATAGATATGCAGCAAGATCGCCAGCTGGCGCAACGTCAAATCGCGCTCGTCGTGGCGCACCTGGTCCAGCGTCACGCCGTGCCAAAGTCCCAGCGCCTGCGAAGCAGTCAATTCGATCGGCACGGACCCTCCGGAACATCGTTACGCCTGCGTTCCATTTTCCGGCAGCCGGCTGACCGACGCAATGGGGACGGCAACTATGCCGTCCCGCAAAGTGAATAAAATTTTAACGACCGTTTAGCGAACGCTCTCGCGAATGTGGTGGTAGAGCGCGCGGATCGCCTGCGCCTCGCCGCCGCCCGGCGAATGCGGCCGTTCCGACGGTGCCCAGCCATAGATGTCGAAATGCGCCCAATGCCGCGTGTTGCTGACGAAACGCTTGAGGAACAAGGCCGCGGTAATCGCACCGGCCATGCCGCCCGCAGGGGCGTTGGTGATATCGGCGAACTTCGCGCGGATGTCCTTTTCGTAGCCGGCGTAGAGCGGCAGCCGCCACAGCGGATCGTCGGTTTCGAGGCTCGCTTCCATCAGGTCCTGTGCGAGATCCGCATCGTCGGTAAAGAACGGCGGCAGGTCAGGCCCAAGCGCCACGCGCGCTGCTCCCGTCAGTGTCGCCATGTCGATGAGTAGGTCCGGCGCATCCTCGTCCGCATAGGCCAGCGCATCCGCAAGGATCAGGCGGCCTTCGGCGTCGGTATTGTCGATCTGCACGGTCAGGCCCTTGCGGCTCTTGTAGATGTCGCCCGGACGGAAGGCGTTCGACGAGATCGAGTTCTCGACGACGGGAACGATAACGCGCAGATCGACCTTGAGCTTCGCGTCCATGATCATCAGCGCGAGGCCCATGACGTTTGCAGCACCACCCATGTCCTTCTTCATCAGGAGCATCGAGGAGGCGGGCTTGATGTCGAGGCCGCCGGTGTCGAAGCAGACGCCTTTGCCGACCAGCGTAATCTTGCGGTGACCTTTCTTGCCCCAGCGCAGTTCCAAGAGCCGTGGCGCATCGGCGCTGGCGCGGCCGACGGTGTGTACCAACGGAAAGTTCTGACGCAGGTCGTCGCCGCTGATGACCGAGATTTCCGCCTTGTAGTGGGCGGCGAGACCACGGAACGCAGCCTCCAGTTCGTTTGGCCCCATGTCGTTGGTCGGCGTATTGATCAGGTCGCGTGCGAGGAAGACGCCGGCAAGCTGCCGCTTGATATCGTTCGCATCGGCATCACGCGGGATCATCAGCGTCGCCGCAGGCGATTTCTCGGACTTGTATCTGTCGAAGCGGTAGCTGCCGAGACCGAAGCCGAGCGAAAGCCGGTTTGCGGTCAAGGGCGCCGTCTCGATGTGCCAATCGCCGGCGGGCAGGGAGCGGGCAAGCTTGCCGGTGATATAGGGGTGTTCCGAAGGGTTGGTGCCGAGGCCGAAGAGCGCGCCGCCGAGATGCCCCTCCGATGTGGGGATGAGGAGGAGCGAACCGCTTTCCGCCTTGAAGCCCGCCTTTTGTGCCCAATCCAGTGCGATCGGATCGATCGTTCCGGTCTCGATGTGGGCCGGCGTGATGGCGAAGATCGGCAGCGTGGAGCCACCTTTGGTATTGAAGGGGGTCGGTCTCTCGATGAACTGATAGGGGGCCATGATTTTCCTTCGGGGGGCGTCCGGGAATCGCTTTTTAACGGTCTGTTAGGGTTAACAGACTATTGCTGGAGTGAAGATTGCGTCAAAGCCTTTCCTTGTTTCGCTTTGAGGTCCGGCGCCGGTATCGGATTCCAGGGAAGCGCCATGCCCGTTTCGGCAAAGACACCATTCACCAACCGAGTTCTCCATGCTGCCGCAGCGGCATTTGTCGTCATTGCGCTCTCCGGCTGCTCGACAACGAAGGACCGCATGACGACCGGTTCGGTCCCGAAGTTTACGAAGCCGATCGAATCGATGAACGAGGCAGAGGTGCGCAGCGCCACCGAAACCGCCGGCCAGCTCTACGAAAAGAACCCCCACGATCCGGTGAACGGCGTCAACTATGCCAATCTCCTGCGCATGGCCGGGCGCGACGCCCAGGCTCTTGCGGTCATGCAGCAGGTGGCAATCGCCAACCCAAGTGATCGCAACGTCCTGGCCGCCTACGGCAAGGCACAGGCGGCCGCGGGGCAGCTACAGCAGGCACTCGACACCATCGGTCGCGCACAGACGCCTGATCGCCCCGATTGGAAATTGGTATCGGCGGAGGGCGCAATCCTCGACCAGCTCGGCCGCTCCGACGAGGCGCGTCAACGCTATCGAAGCGCTCTCGACATCCAGCCGAACGACCCGTCGATCCTGTCGAATCTTGGCATGTCCTATGTGCTGACGGGTGATCTGCGCACCGCGGAGACCTATCTTCGCCAGGCAGCCGGCCTTCCGCAGGCAGACAGCCGCGTTCGCCAGAACCTCGCGCTGGTCGTTGGGTTGCAGGGACGGTTCCCCGAGGCTGAACAGATCGCGCGCCGCGAGTTGTCCCAGCAGCAGGCCGATGCCAACGTTGCCTATCTGCGCTCCATGCTGTCGCAGCAGAATTCCTGGCAGAAGCTCGCCGCCAAAGATTCCGGCAACGCAAACACCGGCACGAACTGATTGTTTTAGCGCCCGGTCACGCCCGATACGACCAGCTCCAACCCAAGTCCGGCCATGACGGCACCGGCCGTCCGATCGATCCAGGCCTTCGTGGCTAGGTAGATCTGGCGCGGATGGTGGGCGGAAAACGCCAGCGCGACGATCGTGTACCATCCCGCTTCCACCGCGAAGACGCCCAATGGCAGCGTCAGCATCAAGCCGACAGGGACGGTCTTGGGAAGCAGCGCGGCGAAGATACCGGCATAGACGATGATGGTTTTTGGGTTGCTGACCTGCGTCAGCAGCGCGGTCGCAAAGCTGCGGGCCGGCGCGCTGCCGTCCCGCCGCGTTTCGCCGATATCGAGTGTCTCGCTCGCGCCGCGCCAGATTTTCAGCGCGATCCAAACGAGATAGGCGCCACCTGCCAGTTTGAGGCCGATATAGAGCCATTCGAACTGCGAAAGCAGCGCGGTAAGCCCAGCCAGCGCCAGTATGCTGAAGAAGGCGCCGCCGATACCCATGCCGAACGCGGCGGCAAGGCCGTCGACGCGCGAGCGCGACACCGCGATCCGGGAGACGAGGACGAAGCTTGGCCCCGGGCTCATCGCGCCGATGGACAAGGCGGCGATGATGCTTAGTAAAATGCTTGCGGAAGACATCGGCGGCTCCATCGGTCGTGGGACTACGCGGGAGAACCTGCGTCTCACACTTCGCAATGGCCGTCTACTGCCGAGGTCGCGATTTGGGTTTGGGTGAGCTTCGCCTAGAACTTGTCGGAGACCTGAATGCCGGCCGGTCCCAGGATGACGGCGACGAGAACGGGCAGGAAGAACAGGATCATCGGAACGGTGAGCTTCGGGGGCAGGGCGGCTGCCTTCTTCTCAGCGTCGTTCATTCGCTCGTCGCGACCTTCCTGCGCAAGCACGCGCAACGCCTGGGAAACCGGCGTTCCGTAGCGGTCGGCCTGGATCAGCGCCTGCGTCACCGACTGCACCAGCGGGATCTGCGTGCGGGTGCCGAGATTTTCCAGCGCGACGCGACGATCCGGCAGGAATGAGAGCTCCGCGGTCGTCAGCACCATTTCTTCCGCGAGCGGCGGAGACGCCTCGCCAAGCTCCTCCGACACGCGGCGCATCGCGGCTTCGATCGAAATGCCCGATTCGACGCAGATCAGCATCAGGTCGAGTGCATCCGGCCAAGCGCGCTTGATCGAATGCTGCCGCTTCGACATGCGGTTGGAGATGAAGATGTTTGGCGAGTAGAAGCCGACATAGGCGAAGCAGAACGTCAGCAAGAAACGAATTGGCGTCGGCTTGTCGGCGAGGTGGTCGAGACCGAAAACCCAGAATGTCGCCAGGCCGAAGAAGACGAAGGGCAGCACGAAGCGGGCCACCAGAAAGGTGTTCAGCGCGTTCTCCGAGCGAAAGCCGGCGGCGCGCAGTTTGTTCATCGTATTTTCGTCGACAAGCGCTTCACGAAGATTGAAGCGTTCGACGATCTGGCGGACTGACCGGTTATTCTGCGTGCGGAGCGATGCTCTGCCGCCGCCCGCCTCGCTGTTCATGCGGGCGCGCTCGCGGATACGCAACTGTTCCCGCTCCGTGGATACCGCCTTCATGCGCTTGACGAGATCGCCGCGTTCGAAAAACGGAATGGCAATGGTGTAGAGGCTTGCAAACACCGCAATCGCGACGAGCACGGCAATTAGCATCGATGGGTCGGTCAGCTTGCTCGCCAGATCGGATGACATCGCATTTCCTTCGCTAAATGTCGAAATTGACCATGTTGCGCATCACGAGGATCCCGATGGACATCCACACCGCGGAAACACCCATGATGAGGTGACCGCGCGGATCGGTGAAAAGGATCATCATGTATTGCGGCGACGTCAGATAGACGAGCGTCGCGACGATGAAGGGCAGCGCCCCGATGATAACCGCGGATGCCTTCGCTTCCATCGACAGCGCCTTGACCTTGGCCTTCATCTTCTTTCGCTCGCGCAGGACCTTCGCCAGGTTGCCGATCGCTTCGGACAGATTGCCGCCCGCCTGCGACTGGATGGCTATGACGATCGAAAAGAAGCTCACTTCCTGCAGCGGCATGTGATTGACCATGCGCGCACAGGCATCCGGTACGCTGAGGCCGACCTGTTGTGACTCGACCACCCTGCGGAACTCGCCCTTTACCGGTTCCTTGCCTTCGTTTGCGATCAATCGGATCGCGTCGTTCAGCGGCAGGCCGGATTTGATCGAGCGGACGATGACGTCGAGCGCGTTCGGAAATTCGTCGAGAAACTTGTTCTGACGCCGTTTGATCAGGAAGCCCAGAACCCAGCGCGGCAGCCCGAGCCCAGCGGTAATCGGCGCACCGAGCACGACCATCAGCGGCGCGTTGGCGAGGAACGCGACGAACATCAGAACGATCCCGAAGATCGCGCTGAACATGTAGAACCGCCCGGGCGTGATCGACAGGCCCGCCTGCGTCAGCCGGGATTTCAGCGTCAGTTTCTTCTTCGCGTTTTCCTGTTGCCGCTTTTCGAGATCCTTCAGATTGTCCTGCACCGACTTGCGGCGCTTCGACATCTCCTGCACGCGGTCGCGCGCGGCCTTGATGTTGGCCTTGTCCTTCTCCGCGGAGGCAACACGGTTGACGCGACTGGCGGCCTTCTTTTCCGTCTCCATCCTGGAAAACAGCAGCCCATAGCACACCGCGCCGGCAGAGACGGCTGCGAGCGCGATGATGGCGAGCACTGTCGGATCGAGACCAAACATTTTATTAATCCTTCGACTTCGCTTCCATTTCATCGAGCGCGGCTGCGAGCCGCTTGTCCTCGTTGAAATAGCGGGCGCGATCCCAGAAATGCGGCTTGCCGATCCCGGTTGACTTGTGCCGACCGATGATGCGCCCGGACGCATCTTCGCCTTCGATCTCGTAGCGCATCAGGTCCTGCGTGATGATCACATCGCCTTCCATGCCGATGACTTCGGTAATCTGGGTGATACGGCGGGAGCCGTCGCGAAGGCGCGCGGCCTGAACGACGATATCGACGGAGCTGGCGATAATCTCGCGCACGGTCTTTGCCGGCAGTGTGAACCCGCCCATGGCGATCATCGATTCGATACGGCTGAGGCATTCGCGCGGCGAGTTCGAGTGGATGGTGCCCATTGAGCCGTCGTGACCGGTGTTCATCGCCTGCAGCAGGTCGAACACCTCAGGTCCGCGCACTTCGCCGACGATGATGCGTTCAGGGCGCATACGCAGGCAGTTCTTGACGAGGTCGCGCATGGTGATCTCGCCTTCGCCTTCGATGTTCGGCGGACGTGTTTCCAGACGCACCACATGCGGCTGCTGCAGCTGGAGTTCGGCGGTGTCCTCGCAGGTGATGACGCGTTCGTCGCGGTCGATAAAGTTGGTGAGGCAGTTCAGAAGCGTCGTTTTACCGGAGCCGGTACCGCCCGAGATGACGATGTTGCATCGAACGCGACCAATGATCTGCAGCAGCGTCGCGCCTTCCGGCGTAATCGCACCGAAGCGGACGAGCTGCTCCAGCGTCAGCTTGTCCTTCTTGAACTTACGGATGGTAAGGGCGGGACCGTCGATCGCCAGCGGCGGCGCGATGACGTTGACGCGTGAGCCGTCAGGCAAGCGCGCGTCGCAGATCGGGCTCGATTCATCGACGCGACGACCGACCTGGCTGACGATGCGCTGGCAGATCGAAAGCAGCTGCGAGTTGTCGCGGAAGCGGATTTCGGATTCGATCGTCTTGCCGCCGACTTCGATGAAGGTCTGGCCTGCGCCATTGACCATGATATCGGCGATATCATCGCGCGCGAGGAGCGGTTCCAGAGGCCCATAACCGAGAACGTCGTTGCAGATGTCATCGAGCAGTTCTTCCTGCTCGGAAATCGACATCGCGAAGTTCTTGATGGTGATGATGTCGTTGACGATGTCGCGAATTTCTTCGCGCGCGCTTTCTCCGTCGAGCTTGGCGAGCTGCGAAAGATCGATCGTGTCGATCAGCGCGGAAAAGACCTGAGCCTTGGTGTCGTAATATTCTTCGGTGCGTGCCGGTCGCTTGCGCTGCGGCGTTTGCATCGGCGGAGCCGCAACCTGCTGACGCGCGGGCTCGCGCTGCGGCTCGACCAGAACCGGATCCGATGGAGTGGACGGCCGCGCAACGGGCGGCGGCGGCGCGATGACGCCGCCTGCCTTGCCCGATCCTTCGTTTCCGCGTTTTCCGAACATGCCTTATTCCAATCCACTCTTGGCGGGTGTCACTTGCGCTTCAACAGACCGAGCAGGCCGCCCTTCTTGGCTTTCTTCACGGCAATTCGGCCGGTGACGATATGCGAGATCTGCGAGAATGTTTCGGCCGTCGGCGACTTGGGATCCATCTCCGAAATCATGCGGCCGCTGTTGGCCGCCGTACCGAAGAGATTGATATCAAACGGGATGATCGCGATCGGCTCGATCTCGAGCGGTTCGCAGAAATCGGACGGGGTGATTTCCGGCCGCTTCGGCATCCCAACCTGATTGAGGATGAGATGAGGCGCCTTGTCGTTGGGTCGGATCTTGCGCAGGGCATCGATCATGTTCTTGGCATTGCGCAGGTTGGCGAGATCGGGTGCGGCGCAAATTACGACTTCATCGACGCTGGACAGAACCGAACGTGTCCACTCGGACCAGGTGTGCGGGATATCGAGCACCGTCATCGGGGCGCTTCGCTGCAGTACCTCGAGCACGGGCTGGAAGGCCTGCCCCTCGAAATCGTAGGCGCGGTCAAGGAGCGACGGCGCCGCGAGCAGGGACAAATGCTCCGAGCACTTGGTCAGCAGGCGGTCGAGGAAGACTTCATCCAAGCGATCGGGCGCATAGACTGCTTCCGCGATCCCTTGCGTCGGGTCCTGATCGAAATCGATGTTGGCGGTACCGTAAGGCAGGTCGAGATCGGCGAGGATTGTTTCCGTAGAAAACAGGCGAGAGATGCCGAAGGCGCAGTTGTGGGCGATCGTCGAGGAGCCGACGCCGCCTTTTGCGCCGATGAAGGCGACGCTGCGGCCGAGTGGCTCCGCATCCGGATCCACGAATATGCTCGCCATCGCCATCATGATGTCGGGCATGCTCACGGGCTGGACCATATATTCGGAAATCCCGTTCCGGATCAGCTCGCGATAGAGCGCGATGTCGTTGTAGTAGCCAACCACGACAACCTTTGTGGAAGGGTCGCAGACGGCCGCCAGCGGCGCGAGCTCGCTGAGCAGGTTTGCCGCACCGCTCTTTGTTTCGAGGATGATCAGGTTCGGCGTCGGCGCGCTGGCAAACATGTTGGCTGCCGCTGCAATCCCGCCGCTGGTGATGCGCAGGCCGACCTTTGACATCCGCCGGTCGTTGCTGCAGCGTTCCATGACCCGCTGCAGATCTTCGCTTTCGCAGAAGGCATGGACGGAAATGCGTGGCAGCGGACGCATGCCTTCGAGTTCGGCCATACGTACCGCATCCTCGGCATTGCGAAGTTCGGTGGTATTCCTGATTTCGTATTCGACCGTACTCATCGTGAAATCCTAACCTGAATCAGAAGCTGCCCGAGCCGCTCGAGCTGCTGGAAGAGTCGGAGATCGTTGTTGTCCGCTCGCGATATTCCTTGATGGCGGCGTTGCGGCGGGCGGCGTCGATTGGCGTCATTCCGCGCGGTGCGACCAGGTCTTCCGGGTTGGCAACCTGGGCTGCGAGGTTGTTCTGCGTCGCGCAGCCGAAGTTGTAGTAGTTCTGGTTGGTGAAGTCGTTGATCATGTCTCTCGGCCACTGGCCGCATTGCGACGTCATCGCGGTGGTACCAACAAAGCTCAGGCGGATTGGGGCAGCGTCACCGGCTCCGGCGGCGCCATAGGCGCTGTTGACGATCTTGGAGCTCGCGATCCCACGTGCGGAAAGCTCGGCGCGAACCTGGCCGCGCAACTGGCGGGCGGCCACCGCATTGGGCGATCCTTCCGGCGTCAGAAGGTAGACAGGGCCGGTTGCCCTGGATGCGTAGTTCTGTGCAAAGCCACGGATCATGTCGCGCTGTGCGATGTTGAGCCGGCGATCGGTCGATGCAATGGGGATATCGACGGTTTGCTCGGCTTCGGTGACCACGATCGGGTGACGCTGGCGATAGTCGTCAGGGATACCCCCTGTGGTAAGGTCGTCGCGCGAGGCGCAGCCTGAGAGGACGGCGACCGCAATCGCTGACATCGTCACCAGCGCCCTGGAAAGGCGGCGCTTCTTCGGGGCGAACGTATCGTGGGCCATCGGCTCGTCTCGCATATGTGCCATTGCTGATCCCGCTTTGATCATTTGTAGATGAACCCGATAGAGCCGTGGAATTGCGCGTCCGCCACCGGGGTCTGCCGACCGCCGTAGACTTTGTTGACGCGGTTGAGGAGGAAGGCCGCACCGTCGTTTTCCGGGCTGAAGTTGTCATCCGGGCGGTTCAGCTGATTGCGCGCGACCGGCCGAACCAGATAGGGCGTCGCGATGATGACAAGCTCGGTTTCGTCGCGCTCTACCGTTCTCTGACGGAACAACGTACCGAGCAGCGGGATCTTGTTGACGCCGGGCGTTCCGTTCGACGTCTGGGAGACGTTGTCGCGGATGAGGCCGGCAAGCGCGATGGAACCGCCGGAAGGAAGTTCGACGGAGGTCTCGGCCGATCGACGTTGATAGGTCGGCGTCGAACCGGAGACCGAGGGCGCCGGCTCCGATACGTTCGTCTTGATCTCGAGGCTGATGCGCCCGGAAGACAGTACGACGGGTTTGAAGGCAAGGTTGATACCGTAATCATACGGAACGATCGTGACGTTGCCGTCATTGTCGGTCGTTGAGTACAACACCTGTCCACCGGAATTGAACGTCGCGGCCTGGCCGGAGATCGCAGTCAGGGTCGGCTCGGCCAGCGTCTTGACGACCTTTGCCTGCTCCAATGCGCTCAGATAGGTCGAGATATCATATTTGCCGATGGAGCTCTTGAAGAGTGCAGCCAGGCCGCCTCCCACCACCGCAGAGGCTGTGTCCGCACTCGGGGTGCCGAGCTGGGCCACGTTAAGACCGCTCGAATTCGAAACCAGATTGTTGAAGCCAAGTTGCTTGAGAACCTCGCGGCGAACCTCCGCGATCGTCACCTTCAGCGTAACCTGGTCTTCTCCTTGGATTTGCAGCAGATTGACGACCTGGGATGTCTGGCGGCCTTCCGCGAACAGCGCAACATCGCCGCCGCCGGAGGCGCCGCTAGCCGTTTCGGTACGCGTCGTTGCTTCCCCGCCCTTCAGGAACACTTGTGCGAGATCCGCCGCCTGTGCTGCGTCCTGGGGTGTGCGCACGGTGCCTGTCAGTACGATGTTGTCCGAGACGATTTCCACGTTGATGGCGGAATCTGGGATGAACCGCTGCAGGTTTCGCTGAAGACCGGCAACATCTCGTTCGATCTCAATATCGAGGCTGACGATCTGCTGCCCGTCGGCGCCGAAGATGAAGATGTTCGTCTGTCCGACCGTCTTGCCGAAGAGGTAGATGCGCCGCGACGAGCGGGTGACGGCGTCGGCCATCGACGGGTCCGAGACGAGAATGTCATGGGCATCGACGGGCAGGTCGACAACGATTGCCTTCTTCAGCCCCAGCTTGAGGCTGCGATGCGCGCCCGGGCCGGTCTGGTTGATGCTGACGATGCCGTCGGAGCTGGCACGCGCCTCTCGTACCCCGATAGCAGAGTCGAGAAAGCCCGGCGTTGCGCCGGTGACGCCGATCGCAAAGGAAAGGCAGCCTGCCATCAAGGGCTTCATGTGCCGTTTCGAGTTGCCCATTTCCGCTTCCTTTACTCGGCCTTCGGCGCGTTGCTGCTGTCTGAAACGATGGCGCCGGACTTGATGACCTGGACAATGGCGCTACCGTTGTCGCCGCTCAGGAGGTAGTCCGCTGCGTTGGTGTCCTGCTCCCGGGCGTCTGCAACGGAACGGAGCGCGAGCGACAGGCGGTCCGCCATTTGCTGGGCAACGGCGAGCACCTTGGTCTGGTCGGGCGTCAATTCGAGCGTGGCAGTGGTGCCGACAACAGTTTTTGAACCGTCGTCCTTTTCCTGGATCTGCTGGTCGATCGCGAGCACGCGCACGTTGCCGAGGACGGTCTCGGTCAAGTACTTGTCGCCCGTCTTGGCCTTGCGAACCATGATGACGTCGACGCGGTCGTTCGGGAGAATGAAGCCGCCGGCGCCGGTTGCGACCGAGATTTCGGTTGCAACGGCGCGCTTCCCGGTGGGCAGCAGCGATGACATGATGCGACTGTTGGAATCCGCGATCTTCTCCGCGCGGATCGGCTCGCCTTCGAAGATCGGCAGGCGCACGACCGCTCCCTGCATGTCCTTGATGGCGTCGGGCTTGTCCGCTTCGGTTATGAAGCCCTGTACGACCCCGCCTTGCGGCCAGGGCATCCAGTGGACCGCCTTGTCGTCAAGCCGGGCGCCGACGGGAAGATTCGCTCCCGAAACCAGAACATTGACCGTCGGCTCGCGTTCGACGACCGATTGCACCTGGGTCACGACAGAGCCACGTCCCGCGAGGCTCATGGCGAGCACGCCGGCCAAGCCTGCCGCGGCAACGGCCACTCCAAGTATCAAGAGACGGGCGGGTTTCATCGATGGTTCCTCGGGGATTCGAGATATTCGCCCCGGAGAATGGCCCGCAATTGGTATAATTATAGTTAATGAAAGGCTTCGATTTTAGGTTAATGGAGGTTTAACTTGCCTCTATTTCAGGCCGTGAAGCACAGCCAGGAACAACGGGCTCGATGGGAACGCCATGAAGCCGCCGATTGCAATCGCGATTCCGTATGGAATTTTCTTCGCGAGCAGAATCGAATTGGGGATCGGCAAACCGATCGCCAGGATGCTGTTTGCCTGGGCGCGTATGATCAGAATGGTCAAGGTCGCAGCGCCGCCCATGACGCCGACATAGGCCAGAAATTCTACCAGCGCCGGATTGAGGCCGAACCAGAGCGATGCGGCGGTCAGCAGCTTGGCGTCTCCGCCACCCATGGTATTGATCGCGAACAGGGCGAAGCACACCGCAAAGACAGCGAGCGCTCCAGCCAGATGGAGGCCGATCTCGGGAAGGGTGAGCCCAACGAGTGGAGCAAGTGCGCAGAAGGAAAGGATAAGGATGATCGATATCCGGTTGGGGATCGTCATCGTAAACAGGTCGGAGAACGCCGCAATGGCGAGGCACAAGGGGAAGACCACGAAGACTGCTGCTGCGATCATTGTACCACGATCCTCAAGACAAAAGGCTCACCGCGCTTGCGAGTGAGCCCATGTTTTTGACCAGACGTTTGCACGCCTGGTCGCACATCATGCGAAGATGAAATCAGCTGCCGGTCGTGGTGACAGCGCTGTCCATCTTCGTCGACAGACCAGAGAATACCTGGTTCAGTTTGCCGCCGAGGGCGGTTGCGCCGGTGATGAGCGCCACGGAAATGAGCGCTGCGATCAGGCCGTATTCAATTGCGGTCGCGCCGGATTCGTCCTTGAGAAAACGGCTTACAAGCTTGGTCATGATAACTCCTAACTCCAGTTGATGTTCAGCACGTCCGCCAACTGTTTGCCGTTGATCGGATGGACACAACCTAGCGAACCCCGCTTTCCATCAACTTAAAGAATTGGGTTACCAATGCGTAAACGCGAGGGGCCTATGATCTATGGTAAGTATCGCTAATACGAAATGCAGAAAAATTTAAATATCCCCCGATCCTCTTTACTGCTGGGCGTATCGGAATGCTTCATCGCGGCCGGATAGTTGCTTCACTATAGAGCGGCGGTCCGCCTTTGCCTCCATAAGGTGTTCCGATATGAAGCGTAGCGATCCATTCACGTACATATTGGAGCGAGGTTAAATCTTCATTCACCATTTTTTTCCATGCTGAGACGAAGTCCCGTTGAAATCGTGAAAGAGAACTGAATGTCATCGAGCGGCAAAAGGGTATTCCTCGCCGGCATTGTTGCCGCCCTCGGCTTTTGCGACGCGGCCATGGCGCAGCAGGATATGCTGCGCGTCTACATGGATCAGGCGCGTGTGCTGAAGCTCGATCGACCGGTCAGCAAGGTCATCGTCGGTAATGCCAAGGTTGCCGATGCCACGGTAGCCGACGCCAAGACGATCGTTCTGACGGGACGCAGTTTCGGCAGCACCAATCTTGTCCTGCTTGATGCGGATGGAAACGCGATCCTGGACGAAAGCATCCTCGTGTCGATCGATGAGGCCAACACTGTCCGTGTGTTCCGCCAGACTGAACGAACGGTTCTGTCGTGCACGCCGAATTGCGAACAGCACAGCGCACCAACCAACGAAGCGACTTCAGGCAGCACCGCAAGCCCCTGAGCGTATATATTGGCCGCCTTCGTTAAACTTCTGAGCCGGCTTGAAACGGAAAATCAACGATCGCGCATTAAGAGTGCGTGATCGAAGCTGTCTCGGGTGCGGGCCATGATGAAGATGGATCAAGCAGCGGAAGCGGCCGACCGGCGCAAATGCAAACGACGGTGGCCAATTGCCGCTTTGGCGCGTTCCCGCGATGGATCGGCTGCCATCGAGTTTGCACTCCTCGCAATTCCCTATTTTTTGGTGATCTTCGCGATCATCGAAACCTTCATTGCCTTCGCGGGCGAGGAGCTTGTCTCCAACGCAGTGGATACGCTGAGCCGCAAGATACGAACCGGCCAGATTACGCTGGCCAACACCGACCGCACAGCGTTCCGGACGGCTCTGTGCAATGAAATATCCATCCTGATCAAGTGCTCCACCACAGAGGCTGCGACCCCCGACAAGCTCTATGTGGACGTCCAGAAGTTTTCGACCTTCGCCGCGATCCCGACAACGATTCCGAGGGTATCAACGGCAGCATATGCCGATCTCAAGACCTCGGGCTTCCAGTATGCGCCGGGTGGGGCCGGAACGATCAACATGGTGCGCGCCTACTACCGCTGGCAGATCATCACGGATCTCATCCGCCCCTATATCTCCAGCGTCCGACCGACCGATGGTTCGTCTTCGTATTTTCTGATCGTCGCCACGACAGCTTTCCAGAACGAGCAGTATCCGTGATGGCGGCCGGCGGTACACTCATCCGACTGCGGTCGTTGCTTCGGCGCCTTTACCGGGATGAAAAGGGCGTCGGCGCGATCGAGTTCGCCATTCTCTTTCCGATTCTCGTCATGCTTTACGTTGGCGCGTTCGAGATCACGATTGGCCTCAGCATGAGCAAGCGCGCGACACGCGCGGCCGGTGCCATTGCCGATATCGTAACGCAACAGAAGAACGTGACGAAGTCCTGGCTCGCGGACATGCCTTCTGTCGCGAGCGCCATGTTCGTCCCTTATGGTACGACCGGCATGACGGTTAAAATTACCGGCATTACCATCGATGCATCGTCCAATCCGACCGTCACATGGTCCTGGGCGCAGGACAATTCTCGTCCCTATACGGTCAATTCCGCCGTGACCGTTCCGACCGACATGAAGAAGGCCAGCAGCTTCCTCATTCGCACGGAGTTGACCGTGCCCTACCAGCTGTTCCTGTTCGCTCCGAATCTGATGCCGAACTCCAGCACGATCACGATCAGCCGGACCTATTTCTATCGCCAGCGCCAGGGCGACAACGTTCTCTGCGGCGACTGCTGAGTCGCGCGCGAACACAGCGAAATTTGCCAACCCCCAATCGTCGTTATATGGCTTATCGCCGGCCTGCGGGTCGCTCGCTTCAGTCAGGTGATATATGCCGCGTGCTTTTCTGTTCGTTCTCGATTCCTTCGGAGTGGGTGGTGCGCCCGATGCAGCCACCTACGGCGACGAAGGCTCCAATACGCTTGGCCATATCGCGGAGTTCTGCGCCGCCGGGGCCGGCGATCGCGAGGGTCTGCGCTCCGGGCCGTTGACCCTGCCGAACATGTCGGCGCTTGGCCTGCTGCACCTCGCAAAGGCCGCGTCCGGCGCATTTCCTGCCGGGATGCCGGTGCCCGAGAAGGTGTATGCAACCTTCGGCTCCGCCAACGAGGTCTCTCGCGGCAAGGATACGCCGTCCGGCCATTGGGAAATTGCAGGATCCCCCGTCGCCTTCGACTGGGGCTATTTTCCTTCCGAAGGTGAGGCCTTCCCTCCCGAATTCGTGGAGGCGCTCTGCAGGGCCGCGGAAGTGCCCGGTGTCCTGGGCAACTGTCATGCCTCCGGGACCGACATTATCAAGTGCCACGGCGAAGAGCATACCCGGTCGGGCAAGCCTATCTGCTACACCTCTTCGGATTCCGTCTTCCAGGTCGCGGCACACGAGATCTATTTCGGTCTCGACAGGTTGATGACCTTCTGCGCGATCGCCCGTGCACTGCTGGATCGGTACAACATCGGTCGCGTAATTGCCCGACCGTTTGTCGGCGATGCGAAGTCCGGCTTCACGCGCACCGGAAATCGTCGCGACTTTTCGGTTCCTCCGCCCGAGCCCACGCTTCTGGATCGCCTCGTTCAAGAGGGGCGCACGGTGCATGCTGTCGGCAAGATCGGTGACATATTCGCCCATCAGGGCGTGTCGCGCGTGATCAAGGCAAACGGCAATCAGGCGCTCATGGACGCCACGCTCGTCGCCATGGATACCGCCGAGGACGGCGACCTCGTATTCACCAACTTCGTCGATTTCGACATGGTCTACGGTCACCGTCGCGACGTGCCGGGTTACGCCGCCGCGCTGGAAGCGTTCGACGCACGACTGCCAGAAGTTGGCGGCAAGCTGAAGCCGGGCGATCTCGTCATCCTGACGGCCGACCACGGCTGCGATCCGACCTGGCGCGGCACCGATCACACTCGCGAGCGGGTGCCGATCATTGCCTATGGTCCGGGGTTGCGGCCGATCGACATCGGTATTCGCAGCACCTACGCCGATATCGGCGAAACGATAGCGCGGCATCTGCGTATTCCCGCAGGCCCGCACGGGAGAAGCTTTTTATGACATCGCATTTGAAGAAGGTCGAACTGCATTGCCATCTCGAAGGCGCTGCGCCGCCGGCGCTGACCCTGGCGCAGGCGAGAAAGTATAACATCGACGTCAGCGAATATCTGAAGGACGGCACATATGTCTGGCACGATTTCGCAAGTTTCCTGGAATGCTACGACAAGATTTCCGAGGTCTATAAGTCAGCGGAAGACTACGCGCTGCTGACCGAAACCTACCTTGCCGAGCTTGCCGATGTAGGCACCATCTACAGCGAACTGATCGTTTCGCCGGACCACGGAAAGCGCATCGGTCTCGGCGCGGATGCCTATATCGACGGCGTCTGCGAAGGGATTCGTCGCGCCAGGGAAACAAGCGGCATCGAAGCCCGGCTGATCGTCACCGGCGAGCGGCATTTCGGCCCCGATAGCGTCGTTGGCGCGGCCGAATACGCTGCGAAGGCACAGAACCCCTTGATCACGGGCTTCAACCTTGCCGGCGAGGAGCGCATGGGCCGCGTGGCCGATTATGCCCGTGCCTTCGACATTGCTCGCGATATCGGCCTTGGCCTGACGATCCATGCCGGCGAGGTATGTGGCGCCTTCAGCGTCGCGGATGCACTCGACGTCGTGCGTCCGGCGCGTATCGGTCACGGCGTGCGCGCAATCGAAGACAGCGACCTCGTCAGCCGCCTCGCCGATCTGGGCACGGTGCTGGAGGTCTGCCCAGGCTCGAATATCGCCCTGAAGGTCTTCCCGGATTTCGCCTCTCATCCGCTGCGCAAGCTCAAGGAGGCGGGAGTGCGGGTGACGATCAGCTCCGACGATCCGCCGTTTTTCCATACTTCCCTGAAGCGGGAGTACGATCTCGCCGCCAGCGCTTTTGGCTTCAGCGATGCCGAAATCGACCAGCTGACGCGGACGGGCATCGAGGCCGCATTCGTGGATGAGGAGACACGCCAGGCGCTCTTGGCTCGAATTTAGGCCTTGGAGGCTGGGGATAGAGCGGCAAATCATCCTCCACACTTGCAGCGGATGCGATTTCCATGAAAGAAACATCCGATAAGAACAATGAAGAAAGGGCTCGGCCATGGACGGCGTGACTGTCATCGATCATCCGCTTGTACAGCACAAACTCACCATCATGCGTCGCAAGGAAACGTCGACCGGAAGTTTCCGTCGCCTGCTGCGCGAGATCTCGACGCTGCTCTGCTACGAGGTCACCCGCGATCTGGAACTGACCATGGAGACGATCGATACGCCGCTTGAGACGATCGAGTCGCCGATTCTCGAAGGAAAGAAGCTCGTGTTTGCTTCGATCCTGCGTGCCGGCAACGGTCTGCTGGAAGGCATGCTCGACCTCGTTCCCTCGGCCCGCGTGTCGCACATCGGCGTCTATCGCGACCATGAAACGCTGCAGGCGGTCGAATACTTTTTCAAGGCGCCCGAGGATATTGCCGAGCGCCTGATCATCGTCGTTGATCCGATGCTCGCAACTGGAAACTCCTCCATTGCGGCGATCGAGAAACTCAAGGAACGCGGCGCTCACAACATCCGCTTCCTCTGCCTCCTGGCCGCGCCCGAAGGCATCAAGAATTTCCGCGAAGCGCACCCCGATGTGCCGGTATTCACCGCGTCGATCGATAGAAAGCTGAACGAGAAGGGCTACATCGTGCCCGGTCTCGGCGATGCCGGCGACCGCATGTACGGGACGAAATAGTTAGCCTTTGTTTACCATGTAAGAGGTAGCGCGCAGCCCGAAATCACATTTCGGGCTGCTTGCGTTTTGGCGTTAGGAACTTGTCAGCAAATACGGCGTAGCCCTGAAATCATGGCCTCGCATGATGCGTGGTTTATACAGGAAGGATTTCTGTCTCCATGCTCGTGCGTACCGTCATATTCGCAAGCGTCGCCGCGGTGTTTGCCTCTCAGATTCCTTCCATGTTGGGAAGCAATCAGCTTCGTCCCGGAAACACCGCCTCCGCGAATTTCGTCTCCGGCTCAGTCGAGCCAGTCCAAACGCCCGCAGTCGCCATGAATGGCGGGGCAATGCGCTTGAAGGCCGACGCACAAGGCCACTACACCGGCGAATTCAGGATCAACGGAAAGGCAGTTCAGGGTCTGATCGATACAGGCGCGACTTACGTTGCTCTGAATGAGAGCCTCGCGCGACGTCTCGGCTATACCGCCAATCAGCTTGATTTCCGCTATGCCGTCAACACTGCCAACGGTCAGACGAAGGCCGCGCATGTCACGCTGGATCGGGTAGAAATCGGCGGTATCCGCGTTCGCGGAGTCGAAGCCTTCGTGCTGAAGGATGATGCACTGTCGTCCACGCTGGTCGGCATGAGCTTTCTTCAGAAGCTCGCCTCCTATTCCGTCGCCGACGGATCACTCAGCCTCAAGCAGTAACGCCTAGATTCGCTGGCAGATTACCGCTGGCAACGGTGGTGCGCTGTCTTCGATCGCATAGCTTGCTGTAACGGCAACAGCTGCGGCTTCCGCTGCGGCGTCGGTGGCGGCGTGAACCGTCGCGATCGGATCTCCTGCCTCGACGAGCGTGCCAAGCGACAGCAGATCGGAGAAACCGACACGATGGTCGATCCGGTCGGTAGGGTGCCGCCGCCCGCCACCAAGGTCGATCACAGCCATGCCGATCGCGCGCACATCGCAACCGCCAAGCCAGCCTGCTCGCGGCGCAGGTACGATCCTGGTAACCGGAGCCTTGGACAGGTAGTTGTCCGGCTTCTCCAGAAGATCGGCTGGTCCGCCCAGAAGGTGGACCATGCGGGCAAAGGTCTCGGCCGCTCGGCCCGAGGAAAGCGCCTCGGCCGCCCGTGCTTCGCCGGCTTCAAGGGTGGGCGCGACACCCGATTTGACGAGCATCTCGGCCGCAAAGGCAAGGACGACTGTTTCAAGCCGCGTGCCATGCTTTTCTCCGGCCAGGAAATCGATGCAGTTCCAGAGTTCGACGACATTGCCGGCAGCGTCGGCTAGCGGTTGGTTCATGTCGGTGATCAGCGCCGACGTCCGCACGCCTGCGCCGTTTGCGACGTCCACCAGCGAGCGTGCCAGCGTCTCGGCATCGTGGGGATCGGACATGAATGCCCCATTGCCGACCTTGACGTCGAGAACCAGCGTCTGCAGCCCGGCAGCAAGTTTCTTCGACAGGATCGACGCCGTGATGAGGGGGATGGAATCGACGGTGGCCGTGACGTCCCTGATTGCATAGAGCTTGCCATCGGCCGGCGCGAGCGCGCTCGTCTGGCCGATGATGGCGCAGCCGGCCTCCCGCACGGTCTTGCGAAAATGCGATGCGTCAGGAGTGATCGAATAGCCGGGAATGGACTCGAGCTTGTCGAGGGTGCCGCCCGTATGCCCCAGCCCGCGCCCTGAGATCATCGGCACCGCCAGCCCGCATGCCGCGGCGATAGGGGCGAGCATCAGCGAGACGTTGTCGCCAACGCCGCCCGTGGAGTGCTTGTCGGCTATCGGTCGATCGACGTCGTGCCAGTCGAGCCTGTCGCCGGAACGCGCCATGGCCAGCGTCAGCGCAACGGTTTCGTCACGCGTCATGCCGTTGAACCAGACCGCCATGGCAAACGCGCCGATCTGACCGTCCGAGAGCTTCCCTGCCGTCAATGCGGCGATGAACGACTGGATATCCTCCGCCGAGAGCGTTCCGCCGTTCCGCTTCTGACGAATGATCTCCTGCGGGATCATCCTAGTAGCTCGAGGCTGCCGCAGGCGTCGATTGCGAGCCGCCAAGAACGGCGAGAATATCATCCAGTAGGCCCGAGGCGCCGAAGCGGAACGTCGACGGCATCGTCCAGTCGGGCGCCATGATCGTCTCGGCGAGGCTCAGATAGAGAGCGGCATCCGCGACGGATCCAATGCCGCCGGCCGGCTTGAAGCCGACCTTGCGGCCGCTATGCCGGATGACGCGCAGCATGATGTCGGCCGCTTCGAGGGTGGCATTCACCGCCACCTTGCCGGTCGACGTCTTGATGAAATCCGCGCCGGCTTCGATGGCGAGTTCCGACGCCCGGCGGATCAGCGCCGTGTCCTTGATCTCACCCGTCTCGAGGATGACTTTGAGCAGAACGGGTTCCTTGCACTCCGCGCGCACGGCCGAAACCATGTCGGTCACGGCCTTTCCACTGCCCGCCATGAAGCTGTGATAGGGGATGACGAGATCGATCTCGTCGGCGCCATCGGCGATTGCTTCGCGTGTCTCGGCGCACACGTCCGCAACTTCCATGTCGCCCGACGGGAAATTGACCACGGTGGCAATGCGAACCGGGTGACCGGCGCCCAGCAATGCGCGCGCATGCGCCACGAAACGCGGCCAGATACAGATGGCAGCGGTGTTGCCGTAGGGCGTCTGCGCGCGGGCGCACAGCGCATCGATCTGCGCCTCGGTGCAGTCATCCTTGAGATTGGTCAGATCGAGAAGTGACAGGGCAACGGCAGCGGTCTCTTTGAGAGAGTGAATGGTCATTGTTGCTTTCCTTCTCCCGCGATCATTTCATTCAGAACGGCGGCGAGCCGCGCGCCACCGATGGGCGCCATGTCCTTGGTTTCGTCGTGGCTCAACTCGGCGCCGGTCATGCCCGCTCCATAGTTGGTGATTACCGAGGCGGCTGCAACCCTCATGCCCAGCATCCTGGCAATGATCACCTCCGGCACCGTCGACATCCCGACCGCGTCAGCACCGAGAATGCGCGCCATGCGGATCTCCGCCGGTGTCTCGAAGCTTGGGCCGGAGAACCACATGTAGACGCCGTGCGACAGCGCGATGTTCGCCTTTTGCGCAGCCTTGTTCATTGCCTGGGCGAGTTCCGCATCATAGGCGTTCGTGAGGCCCACGAAACGGCGGTCGCTTTCCTCGCCGATCAGCGGGTTCATGCCCGAATAATTGATGTGGTCGGTGATCTGCATGACCGAGCCGGGGGGCATGTCCTGTCGCAACGATCCGGCGGAATTGGTGAGGATGAGCTTGTCCACGCCCAGTCCTTGCAGCACCTCGATCGGCAGCCGCATCGCGCCGGCGTTGCCGTGCTCGTAGAAATGAACACGGCCGGAGAGCATGATGACAGGCGTGTCGCCGAGCTTGCCGGCAACCACTTCACCGGCGTGACCGGAAACGGCGCTGACGGGGAAGCCGGGCAGATCGTGATAGGCGACGCGAACCGGATCTCTCAGCTCGCCGACGAGCGAACCGAGACCGGAACCGAGGACGATCCCGTATCGTGGTGCGAGCCCACCGAGTTTTTCGGTGAGCAGGTCGAGCGCCGTCGTCATCCGAGTTCGGTTTCGAAGCTGAAGGGAAGCAGCTCGTCCATCGTCATCGTTTTCTTCACGCCGACTTCGTCACACAGGTAGATCTTCGTGTCCTTGGAAGCAAATTCGGAGATCTTCTGCCGGCAGCCGCCGCAGGGCGGGCAGAGCGGCAGCTTCTCGGCGATTACGGCCATCTCCACGATCTTTTTCGCACCGCCCATGATCATGGCGCTGATCGCGGTCGGTTCGGCGCACCAGCCCTGTGGGAAGGACAGGTTTTCGATGTTGGCGCCGGCATAGACCTTGCCGTCCTCGGCGCGGATGGCCGCGCCGACGGGGAATTTCGAATAGGGAGCATGGGCAAAGGCCATGGCGCCGCGTGCGGCTTCGAAAAGGTCGTGGGACATGTTCTCAACGCTCCTTCGTGTAGGGGACACCGCCGGCCTTCGGCGGAGTGGCGACGCCGATAAAGCCGGCGAGCAGCACACAGGTCAGAATGTAGGGCAGGGCCTGGAAGATCTGCACCGGCACTTCGCCGATGCCAGGGATAGGCTTGCCCTGCATGAAATTGCCGAGTGCATCAAGGAAGCCGAACAGCAGGCAGGCGAACATGACCGGCACCGGCTTCCACTTGGCGAAGACGAGCGCGGCGAGTGCGATATAGCCCTTACCGGCCGACATGTCCTTGATGAAGGCCGCGGACTGCGCGATCGCCAGATAGGTGCCGGAGAAGCCGCAGAGGATACCGGCACAGATGACGGCGCGGTAGCGCAGCCAGCTGACGGAGATCCCAGCGGTGTCGACCGCCCCCGGGTTTTCGCCGACGGCGCGAAGGCGAAGGCCAAAGCGTGTCCGATAGAGGATCCACCACGAGAACGGCACGGCGAGGAAGGCAAGGTAGGTCAGGATGTTGTTGCCGGAGATCACGTTTGCATAGAGCGGCCCGACAATCGGTACCTCGCGCAGGGCATCCGCGCCGGGCAGCGTGATCGGCGTGAAGCGCGCTTCGCCGGCCAGTTGGGGCGTACGCCCGCCCTGGCCGAACCAGGCCTGCCCGAGCACGATGGTAATACCGGCGACGAAGAAGTTGATTGCAACGCCCGAGATGATCTGGTTGCCGCGATTGGTGATCGAGGCAAAGCCATGCACGATACTGAGCGCGACCGAGCAGACGATGCCGGCGCCCAGGCCGAGCCAGGCCGAGTCCGTGAGATAGGCAATGCAGGCAGCGGCAAAGGCCGAGCCAAGCATCTTGCCTTCGAGACCGATGTCGAACACGCCGGCGCGTTCGGAAAACAAGCCGGCGAGGGCGGTGAAGATCAGCGGGATCGACAGGCGTATGGTCGAGCTCAGGACGCTGATGAAGATTTCGTAGTAATCCATCGGTCGCTCCCCTTACGCGCGTTTGAATTGTTGGTAGACGCGCACGAGCGCTGGACGGAACATGTATTCGAGAGCACCGGCAAACAGGATGACGAGACCCTGGATGACGAGGATCATCTCGCGGGTGATGTTCGGCATCTCGAAGGAGATCCAATCACCACCCTGATAAAGGATGCCGAAGAGGATTGCCGACAGAACGATCCCGACGGGATGGTTTCGACCCATCAGCGACACGGCAATGCCGACGAAACCGGCGCCGCCAACGAACTCCACCTGCAGGCGCGCTGAAGAGCCCATGACGGGGTTGAGCGCCATCATGCCGGCCAGTGCGCCCGAAAGCAGCATGGCGATCATGACGGTGCGCGCATAGGGAATGCCGGCATAGGCTGCGGCACTCGGGCTGACGCCAAGCGTGCGCATTTCGAAGCCGAGTTTGGTGCGCCAGATCAGCAGCCAGACGAAATAGGAAGCGACCAGCGCAATGATGAAGGACACGTTGAAGGGCGCCGCACCGAGCTTTGCCCCGAACATGTTCATCAGCCAGCCGAGCTTCGGCAGCTGTCCGCCTTCCAGGAAGGTGCGGGTCTCCGGAGCCATCTTTCCAGGCACGATCAGCACGTGCACCAGGAGATAGACCATCAGCGCTGCGCCGATATAGTTGAACATGATGGTGGTGATGACGATGTGGCTGCCGCGCTTGGCCTGCAGGAATGCAGGAATGAACGCCCAGGCCGCACCGAAGAGGCCGGCACCGACGACGGCGACCGGCATGGTCACATACCACGGCACGTAGTTGTCGAGGGCGAGCGCCACCAGCGCGCAGCCGAGACCGCCAAGATAGGCCTGACCTTCCGAGCCGATGTTGAACAGGCCGGCATGGATTGCGACCGCCACCGAGAGACCGGTGAAGATGAAGCTTGTGGCGTAGTACAGCGTGAAGCCGATGCCTTCGCCGCTGCCGAGTGATCCTTCGATCAACAGGGACAGCGCGCCCAGCGGGCTCTCGCCGATCAGCCAGACGACGAAGCCCGAGATCAGGAAGGCGACGAGCAGGTTCAGGATCGGGATGAGGCCGTAGTTGATCCAGTTTGGTAGTGGAACGGATGCAGTGCTCATTAAGGCCTCACGCGGCAATGCCGGCCATCATCAGGCCGAGGGTCTGTTCACCGGCATCGGGCGTCTTCTCACCGACGATATGGCCGGCGAACATGACAAGGATACGGTCTGAAAGGGCGCGGATTTCATCGAGCTCGACGGAGACGAGCAGGATCGCCTTGCCCGCGTCGCGCATCTCGATGATCCGGCGGTGGATGAATTCGATGGCACCGATATCGACGCCGCGCGTCGGCTGGCCGATGATGAGCGCCGTCGGATCGCGCTCGATCTCGCGGGCAACGACGATCTTCTGCTGGTTGCCGCCAGAGAAATTGGCGGTCTTCAGCCGTGGGTTCGGCGGCCGGATATCGTATTTCTCGATCTTCTCCATGGCGTCCTTGCGGATTGCCTCGAGATCGAGCAGCGGGCCTTTGCTGTAGGCCGGCTTGCGGTGATAGCCGAGCACCGAGTTCTCGTATTCCTCGAACTTCAGCACCAGACCCATGTGGTGACGGTCTTCGGGAATATGCGCGAGGCCGAGTTCGCGTAGCCGCGCCGGATCGGCCTTGTCGATCGGCTGGCCGTCGAGCAGGATTTCGCCGGAATGCGGCTTGCGGATCCCCGCGATCGCTTCCAACAACTCGGACTGTCCGTTGCCGGCGACACCCGCCACACCGACGATCTCGCCGGCGCGCACGTCGAAGGACACGTTGTCGACCATGACGACGCCGCGGTTGTCCTTCACTGTCAGATTGCGCACCGACAGGATGACCTTGCCGGGATTGGCCTCGCCCTTCTGGACGCGGAGCAGCACACGGCGGCCAACCATCAGTTCGGCCAGCTCCTCGACCGTCGTCTCCGCCGTCTTGCGGGTAGCCACCATCTCGCCGCGGCGCATGACCGACACCGTATCGGTGATCGCCATGATCTCGCGCAGCTTGTGGGTGATGAGAATGACTGTCTTGCCCTGATCGCGCAGCACCTTGAGGATGCGGAACAGGTGATCGGCTTCGGCGGGCGTGAGAACGCCGGTCGGCTCGTCGAGGATCAGGATCTCGGCGCCGCGATACATGGCTTTGAGGATTTCGACGCGCTGCTGCAGGCCGACCGGGAGCTGCTCGATCAGCGCATCCGGGTTGACCTCCAGGCCGTATTCCTTTTCCAGCCGCTTGAGTTCGGCGCGTGCCGATGCCACGCCCTTGGCGAGCAGGGCTCCGCCCTCGGCACCGAGCATGATGTTCTCGAGCACCGTGAAATTGTCGACCAGCATGAAGTGCTGGTGCACCATACCGATGCCCGCGGCGATTGCCGCCTGGCTGTCCTTGATCGTTACGGCTTGGCCGTTGACCCGGATCTCGCCTTGGTCGGCGTGGTAAAAACCGTAGATGATCGACATCAACGTCGATTTGCCGGCGCCGTTTTCCCCGATGATGCCGTGGATCGTGCCTTTGGCGACGGTGAGGTTGATGTCCTTGTTAGCGTGAACGGCACCGAATTTTTTGTCGATGCCCACAAGTTCGATAGCGGGCGTGTCTGTCACTGCAGGCTCCAAATACGAAAAGGGCGTATGGCGAAAAAGATTCCACCATACGCCCGTCTCAGTCGCGAATCACTTCGGGCAAGCGTTGTCCGTCGTGTAGTCGTGAATCTTGATGGTGCCCGCGATGATGCCTTCCTTGGCCTTTTCGAGCGCAGCCTGCATCTCAGGCGTGATCAGCGCCTTGTTGTTGTCGTCGATAGCAGCGGCAACGCCGTCTTCCTTGACGCCGAGCGCCAGAACACCACCGGTGAACTTGTCTGCCTTGACGTCGCTGAAGCCGTTGTAGACGGCGAGGTCAACGCGCTTGACCATCGAGGTCAGGACCGAGCCCGGGTGAAGGTGGTTCTGGTTGCTGTCGACGCCGATGGAGAGCTTCTTGTTGTCGGCTGCCGTCTGCAGAACGCCGAGGCCGGTTGCGCCAGCTGCCGCGTAGATGACATCCGCACCCTGGTCGATCTGGTTCTTGGTGAGCTCGCCACCACGAACCGGGTCATTCCAGGCAGCACCGGTCGTGCCGGTCATGTTCTGGAACACTTCGATCTTGGCGTTGGCAGCGCGAGCGCCCTGCTCGTAGCCGCATTCGAACTTGCGGATCAGCGGAATGTCCATGCCGCCGACGAAGCCAACCTTGCCGGTCTTCGAAGCGAGTCCGGCCAGCGTGCCGACGAGGAAGGAGCCTTCTTCTTCCTTGTAGACGACGGAGCGGACGTTCGGCTTGTCGACGACGGCGTCAACGATCACGAACTTCGTGTCGGGGAATTCGGCTGCGACCTTCTCGATAGCGGAGGTCCAGGCGAAGGAGACTGCGATAACCGGGTTGAAGCCGCGGCTTGCGAAGTTGCGGATGGCCTGTTCGCCCTGGGTGTCGCCGGTCGGTTCGAAATCGCGATAGGCGATCCCGGTTTCCTTCTTGAACTTTTCGGCGCCGTTGTAGGCTGCTTCGTTGAATGACTTATCGAACTTCCCGCCGGTGCCGTAAACGAGAGCAGGCTTAACGTCGGCAGCGAGCGCTGTCGTCGACATTGCTGCCACGGCAAGGAGAGTCAGAAGGGATTTTTTCATGAGTTGCAGCCCTATTGTTTCTAATTGTTTGGGGTCCTCCCGCAAGCCTGTTTTCAGGCATGTCTGCGGAACCACCGACCTCCCCCCGGAGGCCTGGCTTGGCGCATCCTTGCATGGCTCAAAAGAAAATTCACGAGAAATTTTTCGGCTGGTAAAAATTTGCTGCCATTGCCAAAAATCAGCTCACGCGGGCTGATTTTTGCGCAAAATCATCGCTTGGTTGCGATTTTTCTAGTCAGATCGTGGCTTTTGGCCATGCGGAGTTCACTGAAACTGGCCAGCTATGCAACCGGCTTTTCATCGGTGCCGATCCCTTCGCAGGAGCAAGGATAGCTACGCCGCGAAGCGCCCAGCCACTGCAGGCTTCTTGTAGCCGACCATCCACAAGAGCAGCGACAGGATCAGAAATACGGCAAAGGCGGGCTGCAGCATCAGCCATTGGAAAGCCAGCGTGTAGAAGCGCGGATGAATGTAGTAGGCAATGGAGGATTGAAGGGCATCCAGCGAAGACGGGCTCAGATCCGCCCACGCATCGCCCATCGGCGTGATCACCACGGCAGAGGCTGCAACGGACTGGATGGAGTCGATCGTTCCGGCAATAACGGCAACGGCCAATGCAACAAGACTTGCCAAACGCAACAGGAAACGCATCGATCTCTCCGGCCATAGAATGCACCGGACCAGGTCCGGTCAGCCGCGCCATTTTCCATCCTGTCTGCACGATAACGACAGACCGGTGGAACCGCAATGGCGGCCTTCCCGGCACTTTTACCGGAAGAAGTCAAAAAACTGTTAGATTTAGGTTGATCCCTGAAAATTCCTCGGTATATATCGCGCCGTTCCAACGATTTGCGCCCAAGGGTGTCAAATCAAGCAGCAGGACAGGTGGCCGAGTGGTTTAAGGCGCACGCCTGGAACGCGTGTGTACGTGAAAGCGTACCGTGGGTTCGAATCCCACCTTGTCCGCCACTTTCTCCAGAGAGTAGCCATTATCTTTCGTCATGCCGGCGCTGCCTTCAGCGGCTGCAGAGTTCTTCCCGTGGCCGTTTGCTCGTCATGTGCTTCCGCTGTTGCGCCCAATCAACAGCTTGGGCTGAACCCTCGGGAAGCTTCCCTGTATTTCCTCCAGTGAACACAATTTGGTCACCGATGAACGGCCAGAGGAGGATCACAGATTACCTCTCTCATTCGGATACCTTAAAAATTGCATTCGCATTCCATTCTTCGGCCGCTGATGGCAGCGGTCGGCGTTTCGCTTCTTGCGTCCTGTACGCAACTTCCCGACCAGCCGATCGATGTCGCCATGCCCACGCCGCCCGCGGTCGAAACCGCGGTGCCGGCTGCCGAGGCCGCCGTGTCCAAGCCCGAGCGCCCCGTCGATAGGCCAGACTACCCGCTGATCTATGCTGGCCTAGATGAAAGCGATTATCGTCTCCCGTCGATCGAATATGCCAAGGTCGATCCACGTTATCTTCGCCAGGAGGTCGACTATGAGAGCGACGAGCCCGCCGGCTCGATCGTGGTCGATACCGAGGCGAAATTCTTGTACTTCATTCTGAAGGATGGTCGGGCGATCCGGTATGGTGTCAGTCTCGGTGCGCAGGGCCGGGCCTGGAAGGGGCGCGCCATCATCCAATGGAAGCGGAAATGGCCGACTTGGACGCCGACGCCTTCGATGATCGGTCGCAATCCCAAGCTGGAGCAATGGAAGCAGGGCATGCCCTCCGGGCCGCAAAACCCCTTGGGCGCGCGGGCTCTCTATATCTTCCAGGACGGGCAGGACACGCTGTATCGCATCCATGGATCGCCGGAGTGGCAGACGATCGGCAAGAATGCGTCGTCTGGCTGTGTGCGGATGTTCAATCAGGACGTCATCGACCTCTACGATCGGGTGAAGGGCAAGGCGACGCTCGTGGTCAAATAGTTAAGCCGCGAGTCGACTGATCGGAAGACTATCGGGAACTGCGCGAAGCGACGCGGACAATCCGCGCCTTGCAGCAACGCAGGAGCGTGGCGGCGATGTTGCGCAGTTTCCGAAGACAAGGCTATGGTGCGCGCCGAAGAGAGACCTGACGCGGAGGACACCATGAATTCGCCATTCCAACTGGCCGCTTGTGCCGAGATGCTCTGGCGCGATCGGCCGATCGAATGGCGCGCGAGCCGGCTGAAAGAGCTTGGCTTTGGCGTCGGCCTCTGGAACTGGCCGGAACATGACTTGGCGAAGCTGGAAGCAACTGGCGCCACCTTCACGATCATGAACGGGTATCTCCAGGGCAGCCTCACCGATGATGAAGGCGCCGCCCAACTGCTGAAGACGGCACGCGAAACGGCGCGGGTCGGCAAGCGGCTGGGTGTCCAACGCCTCAATCTCCATGGAACGGGTCTTGGCGAGGGTGGTCTGCCGGTTCAGCCCGTTGAAGTGGTCACCGGGCCGATGTGGCTGAAGGCGCGCGAGACGCTGTGCCGCATCGTTGAATTGGCCGACGAAGAGAATGTCACGTTCACTCTCGAGAACCTCAACCTGCCCGTCGATCATCCGGGCGTGCCCTTCGGGCGCGCCGAAGATACGCTTGCCCTGGTCTCCAGCGTGGACCATGAGCGCCTGCGGCTCAATCTCGACCTCTACCACGCGCAGATCGGCGAGGGAAACCTGATAGAACTGTGCCGGAAATGCCTTCCATGGATAGGCGAGATACAGGTTGCCGACGTTCCGGGGCGCAAGGAACCAGGGACAGGCGAGGTCAATTGGCAAGGGATTGCGACCGCGTTGAAGGCCATGGGCTATGCCGGCCCGGTAGGAATGGAAGCCTTCGCATCCGGCGATCCGGAGGCGGCGCTCGAAGCCTTCCGTGCTGCGTTCTCCGTCTAGGAGGGCTCACGCCCAAACGCGGCATAAGGTTTTATGCACGGATCTTGAAGGATCAAGATGGAGGCGCCGACGGATTTTTCCCTGGATCGACAATGGGCCTCATATGTCTCGCCACATAGGGAGCGGCGCGACGATTGAGGTGCCACAATTGCGTGGTTATGTTTCCGACCAGCGTTTGCGGAATATGGTAGCTGGCGACGTCAACTTTGTTATTTCGCGACCAGAACAGCTTGTACCGCTCGCTTCCCACGCCGAAATCAACGTCCTGACGCCTTTCGAACGCGATCTTCATCCAGAACTCGTCGAGCACGATCCCCGGTGAGTATTTGGCGAATTGAGGATCCGAGTGGAAGCCGGCGATGATCAATTCCATATGAGAGACGCCGTGGGCAAATAGAGTGATTGCCACTGGCTTCTTGTCGATCAGCACGGCATAGATTCGCATCGTTTGGACGTTTTTCGGATCCGTAATCCAGCGCGCGATGAAATTCCGGTAGGCCTCTGATGACAGCCACTCACCGTGCTTGCCGACCGTATCCGCCCAGACTTTCTTTTGGCTGAACATCCAGTCCATCAAGTCGACCGCGTGATCCGGATCGGTTACCGGGTTCACTGCCTCGAACTCCAGATTGCCGAGTTCGGAAAGCTTCTTGCGCTTGCGCTTGAGTTGTTGCCGGGAATTCGCGCTGAATATTTCTTTCGTATACGCCTCCCATTCCGTATGGTCCTGCAAGTCGGCAAAAGGTGCGATGTCCATCTCGCCATCGCTGCTGTGGCTTGTGTGGACGAATTCATCAAGCGGCGATCCGATCTTGACGAATGGCATATGGATTATGTCGGCCTTTGAGTCGCGCGCGATCGTCTGCCACGCAAGCCCGACGTTCCCGCGAAAATCGGAATCGGGATCGACGAGGATGTCTGTTACTTCCGCTGCGTTGGGGCCAAGAGGACGGAGCATCCACAGTGGCCCCTTGCGGTATTTCAACAGCGGAAAGACAAGGGTCAATCTGCCGTTGTCGCGAATAACGATGCAGAAGAGCGAGCGGCCGGCCGGCCGGGCAATCTCGTTCCAGCTGTGATAGGCGGTCGAGTAGCTTTGATAGAAAGAGCCCTTGGCTTTCAGCCACAACTCGTTCCACTCCGACTCTAATTCCGCCATCTGGTTAGCGTCGGTGACAACAACACATGTCTTTCCAGCAACGTCTTTCGGCTTGAGCATTTTGATTGTTCATCCGTGGGCGATCGCTACATTATGTGTACTAAACCTGTCCACTTTTTTATTTAGTTAATCATACATTAGCAAACTATATATTTGGATTAACCCAAATGCGGTATTGCAGGTCGCAGCGGCAATGCGCCTCCTATGGTCGTTTCTGAGGTCATGGCGAGGGGTTGGCCTAAATCCAGCGGTTGGATTTTATGCGTGACTACTCCCAAATAGCGTGCAGCGGCACACTGGACCTCGTTTGAGGCAGTGGGGTGTCTCCCGTGGATTTCAGGGCCCTTCAGGCGCCAGAGGCGACGGTACACCGACGCGTATCGCCTTCGAGAAGTTCGCGGAAAGGCCGTCGTCACGAGCGCGCTGGTCGATATGAGCAGCGGCCTTCAGGGCGGAGAGCGGTACCGATGTGTCCAGTGCGCCGTGGTCATAAGCGTAGTCCGGCAAGTAGCCATTGACGATCAGGCGCCAGTCGAACGGCAGGGCATCTCCGACTAGGCGCGCCATCTTCACGACGGTCGTGGTGCAGTTGGTGGTGATCGAATTGTAGAACCTTGGCGTCTTGGCAAGCTCGTTGGCCTGAGACACGTACTCCCGCAGCAGCGCCCGTGCCCGATCCGGCGTTGCCGCGAGCCGATAGAGCTGAACATCTTCGCCACGGAAGTTTGAGCGGACGCCGACGACGTCGCGCTCGTCTGCGGCGATGATCACCAGCGGGTTGCTCTTGAAAAGGTCAGCGAGCGGCGAGAAGGCACCTCCGACCCGCCGCCGGACTTCGATCGACCATGGCAGTTGCGTGCCGTCTTCGAAGCCGAAGCTGAAGATGACATGGGCCATCTCGGGTCCGGCCCAATAGGACATGAACATGTCGAGCGTCCGGAGCTTCCTCAGGTCGTAGGTCCGCGTCGCCCAGCGTTCGGTGAAATCGGTCTTGCTGCGCCAGTCGAAGTCCCGGACATTGGTCAGGGTCAGCATGTCGCCGTTGAACTCACCCGTCACTTGACGGGCGACATCCGGCGCCCACGCCGCTTCCTCTACTGGCTTGAGAGTGTTCCACCAGACCAGAATCAGCCCGAACACCGCCGCGAATGTGAGAAACGCCTTGAAGCGCCACGGGCCGAAGAGTGCGGTGATTGTGAAGGCACCGAAGAGGGCGAACAGCCCGGCGGCGACGCCTCGCCCGAATGCGGGGGCCGGCAGCCGATACCACAATGCGAGGCTCGCCCAGGCAACTCCCAAGGCGATGAGGAGTGCGACGGCAACAGTCACAATGGCCCACGCTACACGACGCAATCCTGTCTCCGGGTAAGTGCCGAAATGCCCTCAGATATAGCCTTGTCCAAGGCTGCAGACACGCAACGGCCACGGATGGGCGTTGCCCTGCCGCTCAGACAATGCGCTTTCTGGCGCCCAAGTCCAGCCGCTGCTTCACGTTTCGCCAAAGCGTTGCCAGGTTGCGCAGACCGCCAATCCTGTCCCACGCACGGGGGGTGATGTCGCTGCGGGACGAACGCTGGAAGCAAAGTTCTGGCGCCGCGATCAGCGTGCGCAAGCCGAGTGCGCGTCGTGCCCAGCTGTATGAACCGTCGACAGGCATGGGTCCACCGGCCGGATCTCCGTGAGGGCGAGCCAGCTGTGCCGCGATGTACTGCCGAACCGGGCCGATCGCCGAACCGCGCAACGCGATGAAGTGGGCACACCCGACGCCATCCTGCGGCTCGACAAGCGCCAGTCCGGGCGCAACAGGATGCTGCCTTTCGGTACCGCCGCCGCCGTAGAAAACGTCCCAGTCGCCGGATTGAAGCGTTTCCACCACGCCGGTCAGACGCTCTGAAAACCCGTTTACGAAACTCACGTCGTCTTCCAGGATGAGAACGCTGCCGACGGCTTCTGCCTCCGCAAGCTTGAGAATGCCGAGGTGGCTAAGAAAGCAGCCACGCACGCCGATGCTCATGAAAGGCCCGCGATCATCCGGCTTGATCGCTTCGAACCATCTCACATTCTGTGCAGAGAACCCGATCGCGGTGAATTCGCGCATGAGATCGCGTTTTCTGTCGGGCCTCGATCGAAGGTTGATGACATAGATTCGTTCGAAATAATCAAGAACATGGCCAGGCATGTGCGACCCCATACGGGCGAATACTTTATAGGGACGTTATTCTACAATATATACTGCCCGCAAGGCTGCCATCCGACTCATTATATTATCCTTTTGGCCGCCACCACGAAGGCCTGCTCAGACGAGCACGTCCTGGTCCACCCGATCCTCGGTGCCGAAGAACTTCAGGTAACGCTGCACTTCGGCTGAGTCGCCTGTGGCCTTCTGTGGATTGTCGGAAAGCTTGACCGCCGGCCGGCCGTTGGCGTCGCTCACCTTGCAGACGATCGAAATCGGGTTCAGGCCGGAAATCTCCGTCGGTGCGCAACCGGCGAAATCGTTGGTCAGGTTGGTTCCCCAGCCGAAGCTCATGCGAGCCCGGCCTTCGAAATGCTTGTAGGTGTCGATAATCGCATCGACGTCGAGGCCGTCGGAGAAGATCAGAAGCTTTTGACGGGGATCGCGGCCCATCTTCTTCCACCATTCGATGATCTTCTCGCCGCCTTCGATCGGCGGAGCGCTATCGGGCCGGAAGCCGGTCCAGTCCGCCACCCATTCCGGCGCGTCGCGCAGGAATGCGGCCGTGCCGAAGGCGTCGGGCAGGACAATCAGAAGATTGCCGCCGTAAAGCTTGTTCCAGTCCCGCAGGACCTTGTAGGGGGCGTTGCGAAGCTCCGCGTCCGTTTGCGCCAGGGCCGCGGCCACCATCGGCAATTCGTGAGCGTTGGTGCCGACGGCTTCGAGATCGGAATCCATGGCCAGCAGCACGTTGCTGGTGCCCGTGAAGGCGTGGCCGATCCCTTCCTTCAGCGCTTCCACGCACCAGCGCTGCCATAGGAAGCTATGGCGGCGCCGCGTACCGAAATCGGAAATCCGCAGCCCGGGAAGCTCGCGCAGACGCTCGACCTTCTCCCACATCTTCGCCTTGGCGCGGGCGTAGAGCACATCAAGCGTGAAGGGGCCAAGGGCGCGCATCGCGGAACGAGACCGCAGTTCATTGATGATGGCGAGCGCCGGGATCTCCCACATCGTGGTCTCTTTCCACGAGCCGTGAAAATCCAGGACATACTGTCCGTCCCGCTTGGACAGTTCGTATTCCGGCAGCTGGAAGTGCGAGAACCAGGCGAGAAACTCCGGCTCGAAAATCTGCGCGCGCCCGTAGAAGCTGTTACCCGCCAGCCAGATCGTTTCTTTCTTGGAGAGCTTGAGCGTGCGCGCGTGATCGAGCTGTTCGCGCAGTTCGCCTTCGTCGATCTCTTCGGCGAGAAGCACGCGTTTGGTGCGATTGATCACCGTGAAGGTCGCATCCACGTCGGGATAGAGCTTCCAGATCATCTGCAGCATCAGCAATTTGTAGAAGTCGGTGTCGATCAGGCTACGGACGATCGGATCAAGCTTCCAGGCATGATTGTAAACGCGCCGTGCAATATCCGTCTTTGCCATGAACTCCACCCATCCCCAAACCGATTGGGGGTGCGCCGGCAACCGGCGAACGGCAACCGGCTCGTTTGCCTTCTTATCGAAAAAACGGTTGATAATGTCTAGTGCAAATCAACCGCCATCCGAAACCTCGGGCAGGGGATGTTTAGTAGCCTGCCTCGCGGTCCACGACAAATTGCAGGGTTTCTCCGCGCTCAAAACGCGAAATCTGCTTTTCGACGTGACGGAAAAGCGCAGTCTCTTCTGAGACTGCCGCGTCGTGTGGCGTGATGAAAACATTCTCGCAGGTCCAGAGCGGGTGGTCCGAGGGAAGCGGCTCCACCTCGAATACATCAAGCGATGCGCCGCCGAGGATGCCGGTCTCGATCGCAGAAACGATGTCGGCCTGCACCTGGCTTTTTCCGCGCCCGGCATTGATGAAGATCGGCTTGCCGAGCGCGCCGCCTTGGCGAAGTTTGGCAAACAGTTGGGAATTGTAGAACGCAGTCGTATCCGGCGTCAGGGGCAGGAGGCCGACGAGGAAATCCGTCTTTGCCAGGAAGGCATCGAGCCCCGCAGCGTCGAACGTCTCGACGCCGTCGATCTGCTTGGCCGTGCGCGACCAGCCGATGACGTTGAATCCCATCATCTTCAATTTGTGCAGGGCATCCTGGCCAAGCACGCCCAGTCCCATGATGCCGACGGTAATTTCGGCAGCTTCCGGAGGGATAAGCTTGCCCCAGATGCGGGCGCGCTGATCCTTGTCGTGCTGGTGCTGCTGCCGCAGGTGCATCAGGCATTGCATGACGACCCACTCGCTCATGCGCGTCGTCAGGCTGCGGTCGACGAAACGGACGATCGGCACATCGGGAAGACCCGGCAGGTTCATGAAGCTGTCGACGCCGGCCCCGCCCGAGAAGATGACCTTGAGATTGGGCGCGCGCTCGAAAAGATCGGCATCGGGCTTCCACAGCAGCGCGTAGTCCAGCCCGCTCAGGTCACGCCTCTTCGTCGCGGGATCTGCGATGTTGATGCTGCCACGATCCGCGAACGCGGTCTTCAGAATGCGGGCGACGCCGTCGGCATTGAACTTGAGGTCGACGAGAACGGGAAGTTTTGCGGACATGATCTTCTTTATTGATGAATCGCGGGGGTCGGTACGGCTTCGATGTGGAAGGCTGCGGCCATCAGGGCTTTCGTATAGTCTTCCCTGGGAGCACGGAAGATTTCGGCGGACGTTCCCTGCTCCACCACCTTGCCGGCGCGCATGACAATGACGTCGTTGGCGAGCGCCTTCACCACCTTGAGATCGTGGCTGATGAAGAGATAGGCGAGGTCGTGCTTCCTTTGCAGATCACGCAGGAGATCGACCACCTGGGCCTGCACGCTCATGTCCAGCGCCGATGTCGGCTCGTCCAGCATGACAAAGCGCGGTTTCAGAACCATCGCGCGCGCGATCGCAATACGCTGGCGCTGGCCCCCAGAGAATTCGTGCGGATAGCGCCAGCGGGTGAGAGGATCGAGGCCAACCTCTTCCAGTGCCCAGCAGACGCGCTGGTCGCGCTCTTCGTAGGAGAGTGATCGCTCATGCACCTTGAGGCCCTCGGCGATGATGTCGCCGACGGACATGCGCGGGCTGAGGGAGCCATAGGGATCCTGGAACACGACCTGCAGCTGGTTGCGCAGGGGGCGCATCTCGCTGAACGAATAGCTGTTTATATCCTTGCCGACGAAGCTGATCCGTCCCTGGGACGAAATGAGCCGTGTGAGCGCCAGCCCCAACGTCGTCTTGCCGGAGCCGGATTCGCCGACGACGCCGAGCGTTTGCCCTGCGCGCAACGAAAGATCGATACCGTCCACGGCCTTCACATGGTCGACGACCTTGCGCATCAGGCCAGCCTTGATCGGGAACCAGACGCGAATGTCCGATCCCTGCATGACGATCGGTTTCGTGTCGTCGGCGAGCGGCGGTTCGCCGCGGGGTTCCGAGGCCAGCAGATGGCGGGTGTATTCATGTTGCGGGTTGCTGAAGACGGCTTCGACCGATCCGTTCTCGACGATCTTCCCCTTGGTCATCACGCAGACGCGGTCCGCGAATTTCCGAACGATGCCGAGATCGTGGGTGATGAACAGCATGGACATGCCATGCTGCCCCTTCAGCTGCCGCAGCAATTCGAGGATCTGTGCCTGCACCGTTACGTCGAGCGCCGTCGTCGGTTCGTCGGCGATGAGAAGTTCCGGGCGGTTGGCAAGCGCCATGGCGATCATCACACGCTGCCGCTGCCCGCCGGATAGTTCATGCGGGTAGGCCTTCAGGCGCTTTTCCGGCTCGCGGATTCCGACCTGGTTCAGCAGTTCGAGCACCCGCTTTCGCGCCGCCTGACCACTCACTCCCTGGTGCAGTTCCAGAATTTCGGTGATCTGCTTCTCGATGCTGTGCAGCGGATTGAGCGAGGTCATTGGCTCCTGGAAGATCATCGTGATGTCGTTGCCGCGCACGTCGCGCAACGCCTTGTCGGATGCCTTGAGAAGGTCCTTGCCCTTGAAGAAGATCTCACCCGATGGATGGCTCGCCGAGGGGTAGGGGAGCAGACGCAGGATCGAATTGGCCGAAACGGATTTCCCCGATCCGGATTCTCCGACCAGCGCGACCACTTCGCCCTTGTGAATGTCGAAGGAGACGTGATCGACAGCCAGCGATGTTTCTCCGCCCTGATGGAAGGCGACCGAAAGATCGCGAACGGACAGCAATGGTTCCGACTTGTCGCTCATTGAAACGTCTTCCTTGGGTCGAAGGCATCACGCACGGCTTCGCCGATGAAGATCAGCAACGACAGCATGATCGACATGGTGAAGAAGGCCGTGAGGCCCAGCCACGGCGCCTGCAGGTTGGCCTTGCCCTGGGCGATCATCTCACCGAGCGACGGCGAGCCGGGCGGCATGCCGAAGCCGAGGAAATCGAGCGAGGTCAGCGTGGTGATCGAGCCGGAGAGGATGAAAGGCAGGAAGGTCAGTGTCGCCACCATCGCATTGGGAAGCAGGTGCCGCCACATGATCGTGCGGTTGCCGACGCCGAGCGCCCGCGCCGCCCTGACATATTCGAAATTGCGCGCCCGCAGGAATTCGGCACGCACGACGCCGACGAAGCCGACCCATGAGAAGAGCAGCATGATCCCGAGCAGCACGAAGAAGCCCGGCGGCAGGATCGCGGCGATGATCAAGAGGATGTAGAGCACTGGCATTGACGACCAGATCTCGATGAAGCGCTGCAGCAAGAGGTCCGTCCAGCCGCCGAAGTATCCCTGGATCGCACCAGCCGTGACGCCGACGACCGCCGAGCAGATCGTCAGCACCAGCCCGAACAGCACCGAAATGCGGAAGCCGTAGATCACGCGGGCAAGCACATCGCGTGCCTGGTCGTCCGTGCCCAGCCAGTTGAGATTGCTGAGGCTGCAGCCGGGATCGTTGACACCTTGCGGATAGCCGGAGCAGCGCTTCTCCTTGCTCATCATCCAGAAAGGCGCGGTCGGCGCCGAGTGCGGGATGTTGGAGTTGACCGAGCGGTAGGAGTAGCGGATCGGCGGCCAGATCATCCAGCCGTTGGCCTTGATCTCGTCCGATATCACGTCGGAGCGATAGTCGGTCTCGGCCAGGAAGCCGCCGAACTTCTCCTCGGGATAGTTGACCAGCACCGGAAACAGGATCTCGCCCTTGTAGGAGGCAACGATCGGTCGGTCGTTGGCAATGAACTCGGCGAAGAGGGTGAGCACGAAAAGGACGAGAAACAGCCAGAGCGACCAGTAGCCACGCCTGTTCGCCTTGAAGTTCTTCCAGCGGCGCACGTTGGTAGGCGACAGCAGCCCCTTGCGCGGCGGCTTGACCGGCGTTGCGGTCGTCGGGTTTGCGGCGGTGTCCATCACACGTCCCTCCGCTCGAAGTCGATGCGCGGATCGATCCATGTGTAGATCAGGTCGGAGATCAGGCTGACGAACAGGCCGAGCAGCGAGAAGATGTAGAGCGTCGCGAACACGATCGGATAGTCGCGGTTGACCACCGAGAGGTAGCCAAGCCGCCCCAGACCGTCGAGCGAGAAGATGTTCTCGATCAGCAGCGAACCGGTGAAGAAGGCGGAGATGAAGGCGCCGGGGAAGCCGGCAATGATGATCAGCATGGCGTTGCGGAAGACATGGCCATAGAGCACCTGCCGCTCGTTCAGCCCCTTCGCCCGCGCCGTCACGACGTACTGCTTCTTGATCTCCTCGATGAAGGAGTTCTTGGTCAGCAACGTCGTTGTCGCGAAGGCGGCCAGTGACAGCGAGATCAGCGGCAGTGCCAGGTGCCAGAAATAGTCGAGCGGCTTTTGCCACCAGGCGAGCTGGTCGAAATTGTCGGAGACGAGGCCGCGCAGCGGGAACCAGTCATAGAACGATCCACCGGCAAAGAGCACGATCAACAGGATGCCGAACAGGAAGCTCGGAACCGCGTAACCGATGATGATGATGCCCGAGGTCCAAACATCGAATGTCGAGCCGTCCTTCACAGCCTTGCGGATGCCGAGCGGGATCGAGATCCCGTAAGAGAAGATCATGATCCAGACGCCAAGCGACGCCGATACCGGCAACTTGTCCTTGATCAGGGCAAGCACGGTGGTGTTGCGGAAGAAGCTCTCACCGAAATCGAAGCGGATATAGTTCCACATCATCTCGCCGAAGCGCGTCAGCGGTGGCTTGTCGAAACCGAACTGCTTCTCAAGCTTCTTGATCAGCTCCGGATCGAGCCCCTGGGCGCCACGATATTTCGAGCCGCCTTCGTCAAGTCCGCCACCGCCCATGAGGTCGCCGCCACCGCCGGAAAGCCGGGCGTCCGCACCTTGCGCATCGCCGGTCAGCTGCGCGATCACCTGTTCGACCGGGCCACCCGGAGCGAACTGGATGACCGTGAAGGAAATGGCCATGATGCCGATAATGGTCGGGATCATCAAAAGCAGGCGGCGAAGAATATAGGCTCCCATCAGCGAGCGGCCTCCAGGGAGTTCATGTGTCGTCCGTCCAGTCTATCGCCGCTCAATCCGCCAGCCTTCCTTTGCCGGTTCGCCCGGCTCTGCAATCTCGTCCCGAAGTGATTCGGATCGCTCATTTGGAGCCCAGCCATTAGGCCAATGCAAGCCCGCTCATTTTGCCGTCTTCGACCACCAGACGTCGGGGAAACCGGTCGAGTAGGTCGGGAGTTCGGCGGGCCTGTCGAACTTGTCCCAATAGGCGATCGGGATGTCGGAGCGATAATAGAGCGGCACGACATAGTGCCTTGCCAGCATCACGCGATCCATCGCCTTGATCGCCGCGATCTGGTCCTCGCGGCTCGGCGCGAAGATGATCATCTTGATCAGGGCATCGACGGCGGGATCGGCGATACCGGCATAGTTGCGCGAACCCTGCTGATTGGCCGAGGCCGAGCCCCAGTAATCGGCCTGCTCGTTGCCGGGGTTCATCGTCTCGGCCCAGACATTCCAGATCATGTCGTAGTCGAAGCTGCGGACGCGGTTGGTGTATTGCGAGGGATCGACGGTGCGCACGCGCGCGTCGATGCCGATCTTGCGCAGCGCCTGGGTGTAGGGAACGGCCACGCGTTCCAGGGTCGGGCTGCTCAGGAGCACCTCGAAGGACAATGGCTTGCCCGTCTTGGTGTTGACCATCTTGTTGCCCTGGATCGAGTATCCCGCCTCCTTGAGCAACGCGATCGCCTTGCGCAGGTTGTCACGGCTCTTCTGCGGATCGCCGCCGACCGGGTTGGAGTAAGGCGTGGTGAAGATTTCCGGCGGCACCTTGTCCTTCAGGCCCTGCAGGATCTCAAGCTCGCGTCCCTCGGGCAGGCCCGAGGAAGCGAGTTCGGTGCCGAAGAAGAAGCTGTCGACACGCTTGTAGGCGCCGAAGAACACCGTGCGGTTCATTTCCTCGAAGTCGAAGGCATAGTTCAGCGCTTCGCGTACCCGCTCGTCCTTGAAGATCTCGCGGCGCATGTTCGGCACCATCGCCTGCATGATGCCGGTCGCCCGCAGCGAGTTCGGCAATTCCTCGCGCTTGATGCGACCGTCCTTGACGGCCGGGAAGTTGTAGCCGGTGGCCCAGCGGCTCGCCTGGTTTTCCTGCCAGAAATCGACGTTGCCCGCGCGGAAGCCCTCGAACTCGACGTCTCGGTCGCCGAAATAGGTGTAGGCGATGGTCTTGAAATTGTTCTGGCCAACATTGACGTTGACGTCCTTGCCCCAATAGTCGTCACGCAGTTCGTAGCTGATCTTGGAGCCTGCGGAGAAGGCGCCGATCTTGTAGGGTCCCGACCCCATCACCGGTTCCAGCGTCGTCTTGGTGATGTCGCGCGGCTTGCCGTCCGGCCCGTTGGCTTCCCACCACGCCTTCGGCACGACCTGCAGCTGGCCAAGAATATTCGGCAGCTCCTTGTTGCCCTTTTCATCGAACGTGAACGTCACGTCGCGCTCGCCTGTTTTCTCGGCTTTGACCACGTGCCCGTAATAGTTGGATAGCAGCGGGTTGAGCTCTTTCGATTTCTCGAAGCTGAATACAACGTCCTCCGGCGTCACCGGGCTCCCGTCGGCCCACTTGGCTTCCTTGCGCAGCCGGAACGTCGCGCTCGATATGTCATCGGGGTAGGAGAGGCCTTCCGCTAGCAGTCCATACGAGGCGAGAAGCTCGTCGTCGGCGGATTTCATCAGGGTTTCGAAGACGAGCGTCAGCCCCGTCACGGTTTCGCCCTTGCTGAGCAGCGGGTTGAACGTGTCGAAGGTGCCTGTCGTCGACAGGTTGAGATTGCCGCCCTTGGGCGCATCGGGATTGACGTAGTCGAAATGCGTGAAGCCCGGCTTGTACTTCAGTTCACTGATGACAGAGCTGCCAATGCGGAAATCAGGCTCCTGGGCCGCTGCTTGCAGAGGCAGGGCGATCGCGCCGAAAAGAGAAAAGACCAAACCAAGTTTCGACAACGCACGCACCATTCGCCAGCCCCAATTGTTTTGCTTTCGCCGAGAATAGGCGAAAAGCTGGCGAAAAACAGGTGAGGCTCAGGTTTTTATCCCGTTCGCGAAATCGTGACTGAGGGACCGCCGCGATCGTGGCTCAAGGGGTCGCTTCATCCAGCCTCTTGCGCAGCATTCCGCGAAGCTCGGTCACCATGCGCGGGTCGCCCGCGATATCGGGGTCATACGCCGCCGTGACGATAATGCGCAAAAGTTCAAGCACGAGGGCGGCCAGGAGATCCACGTCCTGTTCGATCGATGGCACCGCAGTCCTGAGGAGCGCGGCAATGTTGGCGCGGAGCTCGGCGCGCGACTTGGCCTTGCGGTCCTTGGGGATATCCCGGCGCGCTGCAAGCACCGGGAACTCCGGAAACTCGCCGAGGAAATTGCCCAGCCGCGCGAAAATCTCTTCGCCGATCTCGGCCGCACGCTTGCCGGCGACATCGTGCTGCAGGTCCAGCAGGATCGTGTTGAGCTGGCGCAGCCGTTCGATATGAAGTGCTTCGGCCAGCAGCGCCTTGGTCGGGAAGAACTGATAGAGCGAGCCGATCGATGACTTGGCCTCCGCGGCGATCTCCGTCATCGTCGCAGCTTCATAGCCTTTTTCGACGAAGACCTTGGCCGCGGCTTCCGTCAGGATGGCCACGCGTTCACGGCCCCTCTGCTGTTTGGGTGAACGATTTGCAGTGTCAGCGCTTGATTTTTGTGAGGGCATCCTCATATTTCCAATTGTGAGGATATCCTCATGTTTATCCCGGAGCCTTTCATGTCCCTTTATGATCCCAAGACAACAGCCCTGATCTCTATCGATCTGCAGGGCTTTATCATCACCAGACCCGTTGCGCCCCATTCCTCTCAGCAAGTCATCGACAACACAGCCGAGATCGCCAAGGCCCTCAAGGCTGCTGGCGGAACGACCATTTTCGTCACGATCGGATTCTCAACGGACTATGCGGATGCTGTCAACCAGCCGACCGACGAGCCGATCGCCTTCCCGCAAGGTGGCCTGCCGCCTGAAGCCCTTCGCGAGCCACCGGAAATTGCGGCGCTAACCCCTGATGTTCGCATTACCAAGCATCAGTGGAGCGCGTTCTATGGCACCGAGCTTGATCTCCAGCTTCGCCGTCGCGGCATAAAGACGGTCATTCTAACCGGGATCGCCACGAATTTCGGTGTCGAGGCCACGATCCGCGATGCGTTTGCGCACAACTATGCGGTTTTGGCCGTCGAAGATGCGACGACGACCTTCTCGGCCGAAATGCACGCCTTTGCTTGCGAGCGGATATTCCCGCGCCTTGCCCGCGTCCGAAAGACGGCCGAAATTCTGGCCAATAACTGAAACCTAGCTGCTGCCTGACTCTGTCGGCGCGAGATCGTCGTTGAAAACATCGATTCACCAAAGTTGCTTTTCACGATAGATTCCAAGGCAAATCACTCGACCCCGGTCGACAGCAGTTCAGGACATGGCATGGCTTTCCGCATCGCCCAGACTTTCCACGCAATCGGTAAATTGGCGCTCGCCGGCACGATAGGCGCAAGCCTGATCGCCGGCGATGTCGCCGCCCAACAGAAGCAGCCGAGCCCGGGCAGCGCCAAGGCCATCTTTGGCGGTGTTGCGTTGCCGACGCAGGGCCCGGCGCAGCCTTACGGCTTTTATGCCAAAGGCTGCATGGCCGGCGCTGTGGCGTTGCCGACCGATGGGCCCAACTGGCAGGCGATGCGCCTCTCGCGCAACCGGCGCTGGGGGAACCCCGCGACCATTGCCTTGCTGGAGCAGCTTTCGCGCGACGCCGCAAGGTATGACGGCTGGCCGGGTCTCCTTGTCGGCGACATCTCCCAACCGCGCGGCGGACCGATGTTCAATGGCCACGCCTCCCACCAGATTGGTCTTGATGCCGACATCTGGCTTACGCCGATGCCGTCGCACCGGATGAGCGCCGACGAACGCGAAACCTTGCCATTCACCACCATGCTGCAGAAGGAGGCCTTCCTGACGATCAATCCGAACGTCTGGAGTGACTCACGCGCCCGTCTACTCATGCGCGCGGCGAGCTATCCGCAGGTCGAGCGCATCTTCGTCAATCCGGCCATCAAGAAGAAGATGTGCGACACCTGGACTGGCGATCGCACCAATCTCGGCAAGCTTCGCCCCGAATACGGGCATGACTCGCATTTCCATATCCGCTTGAAGTGCCCGCCCGGCGTCGCTGGATGCAAGGCCCAGGCGCCGGTTGCCGCCGGTGACGGTTGCGATAAATCGCTGGCGTGGTGGTTCACCAAGGAGCCCTGGGCCGCTCCGAAGCCGCCCAAGCCCGGCACTAAACCCGTCAAGCCGCGTGAGGTGATGGTCTCGGACCTGCCGAACGCATGCGCCGCCGTTTTGGCCGCGCCATCGGTCGCGTCGGTTCGGGCCGCAACGTACGGTGGTGCGTCCGCGGCAGAAGCGCTGACCGTTGCTCCCGCCGCCGAACCCGCAGCCGCATCGGACGATGCACTGCCCGCGATCGGCCCTGTGCCGGATGACAAGCCGTAAGGTTGAAATCTTGGCTTTGGGTACTCTTTCAAAGCCAAGTCTCTTCGTATAGAAGCGCTCAAATCGATTGAATTTTCGAATGGAGGTCTCCTTTTATGGCCAGTGGCAAATGCCTCGCATTGATTGCGCATGACCAGAAGAAGGACGACATGGCCGAGTTCGCTCGCCGCAATCGCGAGACGCTGGCGACGAACTGGAAAATCGTCGCCACTGGCACGACCGGCGGCCGCGTCTTGGACGCCGCCCCAGACCTCGACGTGACACGCTTGAAGAGCGGCCCGCTCGGCGGCGACCAGCAGATTGGCGCCTTGATTTCGACCGGTGAGGTCGATGCGCTGATTTTCTTCGTCGATCCTTTGACCCCGATGCCCCACGATGTCGACGTCAAGGCGCTAATGCGACTTGCCATCGTCTATGATATTCCAATGGCACTCAACGAAGCGACGGCCGACAGGCTGATCGCAAATCTTCACGCTTAACCGGCGCGCATCAACGGAACCTGCCATGCACCAGCTCGACAAAAGCGAAGCCTCTATGCCTTTCCCGATCCTGATCGGCGATATCGGCGGGACCAACGCCCGCTTTGCCATCATTGCAGATGCTGGCGCGGAACAGGTCAACTTCCCGAATGTCCGCACGGCCGAGTTCGAAACGATCGATGATGCCATCCGCGTAACCATTCTCGAAAAGAGCGCGGTCAAGCCGCGCTCGGCCATTCTGGCAGTCGCGGGCCCGATCAGCGATGACGAAATTCCCCTGACGAACTGTGACTGGATCGTTCGCCCTAAGACGATGATCGAGGGCCTCGGCTTCGAGGACGTTCTTGTTGTCAACGATTTCGAGGCTCAGGCCCTGGCGATCGCCGATCTCTCGGACGAGAACCGGCAGCGTCTCGGCAATGCATCAGGCGAGATGGTGGCCTCCCGCGTCGTGCTTGGGCCCGGCACCGGCCTGGGGGTCGGCAGCCTCATTCACGCGCGAAACACCTGGATTCCTGTTCCTGGGGAAGGTGGGCACGTTGATCTGGGGCCGCGCACCAGGCGCGATCTGCAGATATTTCCGCATGTCGAGACGATCGAGGGTCGCGTGTCTGCCGAGCAGATCCTCTCCGGCCGCGGTATCGTCAACCTCTATCGCGCCATCTGCATTGCCGATGGCATCGATCCGGTTTACACCGATCCGGCAGACATAACGTCACACGCGCTGGCCGGAACCGATCACGTGGCCATTGAGACGATCGCGCTGTTTTCGACCTATCTCGGCCGTGTCGCTGGCGACATGGCCATGATTTTCATGGCGCGGGGCGGCGTGTTCCTCTCCGGTGGCATCTCCCAGAAGATCTTGCCGGCCTTGATGAAGCCCGAGTTCCGGGCCGCCTTCGAAGACAAGGCGCCGCATTCCGCTCTACTGTCGACCATCCCGACCTACGTCGTTACCCATCCTCTCGCGGCGCTGGCCGGCTTGTCTTCCTATGCCCGCAAACCGGAGAGCTTTGGTGTATCAACCGACGGCCGCCGCTGGCAGCGCTAGGCTACTCTAGCCAAACCGGCGCCAATTCTCTATAGAGCCGCACGAGCGCAGGCCGCATTGCGGCTTGCTTGTCCGAGACAGGAAGCCAGATTTTTGCCTTCACCCGACACCTCGCCGAGCCATATTGATAGCAGTACGGTCACGGCTGTTCTGAAACGCGTCATCGCTGAAAATGGCCGCGACCACATCTGGGGCTATGCGATCGCTATTGTCTGCCTGGTGATTGTCGCGCTATCGACGTCGTTTACAGCCTGGATCATGAAGTCGGTTATTGACGAAGCCTTCGCCAATCGCCGCGCCGATGTCGTCTGGATCATCTGTCTGTCGATCTTCGTCGCCTTCGTGCTGCGCGGCTTTGCTGGCTACATCCAGGCGGTGACGCTTTCGAAGATCGGCAACAACATCGTTGCGCGCTACCAGCGGCGCCTCTATGCGCATCTGATGACACTATCCGTCGGTTTTTTTACCGAAGCGAGATCGGCGCGGATCGCGGCACAGGTCAGCCAGAATGTCAGCGGTATCCGCGACGTCCTCAACCTGACAGTCACGTCGACCGCGCGTGACATGTTGACTTTCGTCTCGTTGCTCGGCGTGATGGTTTACCAGGATCCGTTGCTCAGTTGTGCCGTGCTGGTCCTTGCGCCGCCCCTGTTGCTGGCACTGCGCTACCTTTCGAAGCGCCTGCGTCAGGTCACCAAGGAGTCGATCCACCTGAACAGCCACGTGCTTGGCGCGATGCAAGAGACAATTCAGGGGATCTCCATCGTCAAGGCGTTTACGATGGAAGCCGAGCTGGAACGCAAGATCAACAAGATCATCGCGGCTGCCGAAGGCCGCTCCAACAAGATCGCGCGCCTTTCGGAGCGCAACGCGCCGATGACCGAGAGCTTTGCCGGCCTCGCCGTCGCCAGCGTGCTTGCTTATGCAGCGTACCGAGCGATCTATAACAACGTGCCGCCGGGCGCGTTCTTCTCCTTCGTCACGGCGCTGCTGCTTGCCTATGACCCGGCCCGCCGCTTGGCGAAACTGCAGGTGCAGATGGAGCGCGCCGCTGTCAACGCGCGCATGATCTACGAGCTCCTCGACATGCAGCCACGCCAGCGCGACCTGCCGGATGCCAAGCCGCTGGTGGTGACGGAAGCCCGGATCGAGCTGCGCGACGTGGCTTTTGCCTATGGCAACGACGACGTTCTGAACGGCGTCAATTTTGTCGCCGAGGGCGGCAAGACGACCGCGCTGGTCGGCCCGTCTGGTGCGGGCAAGTCGACGATCATCAATCTCATTCCGCGCTTCTACGATCCGAAGTCCGGGCAAATCATGATCGACGGTCAGGATATCGCGCATGTGACCAAGCAGTCGCTACGCGAGCAACTGGCCTATGTCTCGCAGCAGCCGTACCTGTTCGAAGGCTCGATCCGTGACAACATCCGCTACGGCCGCCCGACGGCGACCGACGCAGAAATCGAGGAGGCTGCACGCCTCGCCTATGCGCATGATTTCATTCTCGCCCAGCCGGAAGGCTATGACACGCCGGTCGGCGAGAACGGCGTGACGCTCTCGGGCGGCCAGCGCCAGCGCCTGTCAATCGCGCGTGCGCTGGTGCGCAATGCGCCGATCCTGCTGCTCGACGAAGCCACCTCGGCGCTCGATACGGAATCGGAAGCGGCGGTGCAGAAGGCGCTTGACGAAGCCATGACCGGCCGCACCGTGGTCGTCATCGCCCACCGGCTGTCGACAGTGGTGCGCGCCGACAAGATCGTCGTGATGCAGCAGGGCCGCGTGGTCGAAGAGGGCAATCATGAGGCGCTTGCGCAGCGCCGTGACGGTCTCTACGCTCGCCTCAACAATCTGCAGAGGCCCGCGGCCTCGGATACGAACTGATAGAAATTTAGGACAGCCTGAGATGAGCGATGCTGCGATGAAGCTGGTGGTGGTTGGTGCAGCAGGTCGCATGGGGCAGGCGCTCATTCGGTTGGTCCACGAGATCGATGGCGTGACGCTGCATGCCGCCGTCGCCCGCCCGGGCTCGGCTTTCGTCGGCAAGGATGCCGGCGAAATCGCGGGCCTCGGCCCGAACGGCATCATCATTGGCGACGATCCGCTGGCGGCTTTCCTGCATGCAGACGGTGTTCTCGATTTCACCACGCCGGCAACGACCAACGAATTTGCAGCACTCGCGGCTCAGGCCCGCATCGTCCATATCATCGGCACGACAGGCTGCTCGACCGAGGACGAGGCGAAGATCGCAGCTGCCGCACGCCACGCCCGCATCGTCAAGTCGGGCAACATGGGCCTCGGCGTCAATCTCTTGAGCGTCCTGGTCGAACAGGCCGCGCGCGCGCTCGATCCCGCCGATTGGGATATCGAAGTTCTCGAAATGCACCACAAGCGCAAGGTCGATGCCCCCTCGGGCACCGCGCTGCTTCTGGGTGAAGCGGCTGCCAAGGGGCGCGGCATCGATCTCGCCACCCATTCCGTACGCGTCCGCGATGGCCACACAGGCCCGCGCGAAGCTGGCACGATCGGTTTTGCCACGCTGCGCGGCGGCTCGGTCATCGGCGAACATTCGGTCGTTTTCGCCGGCGAAGGCGAGCTGGTCACCATGTCGCACAGCGCGGGCGATCGTTCGATCTTTGCGCGCGGCGCCATCAAGGCCGCCCTTTGGGCGCGCGACAAGAAACCCGGTCTCTATTCCATGCTCGACGTACTCGGGCTTTCCCAACACTGATCTATTTTGGAGGCATCTTTCATGAGCGGTACCCTCGTCCTCGTTCGCCACGGCCAGAGCGACTGGAACCTCAAGAACCTTTTCACCGGCTGGAAGAACCCCGAACTGACCGAGCTCGGCGTTCAGGAAGCCAACACCGGCGGCAAGGCGCTGGCAGATTACGGCATCAAGTTCGACATCGCCTTCACCTCCGATCTGAAGCGCGCCCAGGACACGTTGAAGATTATCCTCGACAACGTCGGTCAGCCGGGCCTTCAGACGATCAAGGATCAGGCCCTGAACGAGCGCGACTACGGCGATCTCTCCGGCCTCAACAAGGACGACGCCCGCGCCAAGTGGGGCGAGGAGCAGGTCCATATCTGGCGCCGTTCCTACGATGTACCGCCTCCTGGTGGTGAAAGCCTGCGTGACACCGGCGCTCGCGTCTGGCCGTACTACCTGACTGAAATCCTGCCCCGCGTCCTGCGTGGCGAAAAGGTGCTGGTCGCCGCCCACGGCAACTCGCTGCGCTCGCTGGTCATGGTCCTCGACAAGCTCACCAAGGAACAGATCCTCGGTGTCAACCTCGCGACCGGCGTTCCGATGGTCTACAAGCTCAACGCCGACTCCACCGTTGCTTCCAAGGAAGTGCTCGGCGACATGTCAGGCGCGCACTAAACATCGATTGCGCCGCGCATCGTTTGCTGCGCGGCGCTTTTCCAACCTGACGGTATTGGCTTTTCAGCCTTTTGACGTGTCAGTAGCCTGAGGCGCCCTCTTCCGCGCCGCCTCGAAGTCAGGCAGGCGATTGGCGATCCATTGCCAGAGCGTCACCACCTCCACGAGAAGCTCGCCGCCGAGCGGCGTCAGTTCATATTCGACCCGTGGGGGCACCTGCGGATAGAGCGTCCGCGTCACCAGGCCGTCGCTTTCGAGCGTCCGAAGCGTCTGCGTCAGCACCTTCTGGCTGATCCCCTCGACCCGCTCCAGAACCCGCGAAAAGCGCAAGGGACCCTTGGCCTCCGCCAGGATGTGCATCACTCGCAGCGGCCATTTGGCGCTGGCGCGTTCCAGCATCTCGCGGGCCAGCGCATCCTGCGCGTCGGTCAGCGTCTCGCAAAAATCGAATGTACCATCGTCGATGTACGTTACCATTAGGTATGTATAGCTCCTTTGGGTGCCTTCTTTCAAGATGAAACCATCTTGCCTATATGGTCTTGCGACGGATCAAGGAGATTTCGGATGTCACAGGTTTGGTTGATTACAGGCACCTCGCGCGGCCTCGGCAGGGCGCTCGCGGAAGCGGTGCTGGCCGCGGGGTACAAGCTGGTCGCGACCGCGCGCGATCCTTCGCAGCTCGAGGACATCAAGCAGCGCTATGCCGGCAATGTCTTGACGATTCCTCTTGACGTGACCGACGAGCAATCGGCCGCCGATGCAGTAAAGGCAGCCGTGGAGACGTTCGGACGCCTTGATGTACTGGTCAACAATGCAGGCTATGGCGATGTCGGATCGATCGAGGACACCACCCTTGCCGATTTCCGCGCCCAGATCGAAACGAACCTGTTCGGAACCATCATCGTCACCAAGGCCGCACTGCCGCTGATGCGCGAGCACGGCTCCGGCCACATCATCCAGGTTTCCTCTGTCGGCGGCCGCATCGGCCCCGCCGGCCGCGCGCCTTATGCGGCGGCGAAGTGGGGCGTCGAAGGCTTCTCGGAGGCTCTCTCCCGGGAAGTCGGCCCGCTCGGCATCAAGGTGACGATCATCGAGCCCGGCGGCTTCCGCACCGATTTTGCCGGCGCCTCCACCACGCTCCGCGAAGGGCGCCCGGAATATGAAGGCACGGTCGGCAAGATGGCCCGCTACCAGCGCGACTACAGCGGCAAACAGCCGGGGGATCCCGCAAAGGCGGCCGCTGCGATCATCCATGTCGCCGGTGTGGCTGAGCCGCCGCTACGCCTGCTGCTCGGCAGCGATGCAGTGCGTGGCGTCGAGCAGAACGACGCGGCACGGGCCAGCGAGCATGCCGCTTGGCGCGACCTCAGTGTTTCCACAGACTTCGAGCCCGGCGCCGGTGCCGGAAAGTTTCCGTGGGAAGCCGGGAAATAACGACCGGCCCTGTCATCGATGCCGGAGACCTTTCCCGGCATCGGCCTGACCTAGTTCTCGATCGTGAACTGCACCCGATCCGCCGCAAACCGGCTGATCGCATATTGCACTGGCACGCCCTCGAGGTCGGTGTTGACGGCCTTGGTGATCAGCAGGATCGCGCCGGGGGCCAGTTCGAGTGCTGCGGTATCCGCCTCGTCGGCATGGACGGCGGTGATCTCGGTGGTCGAGCGCACGTAGTCTGATAGTCCAAGCTCGGCAAAGGCCTTGGTGATGGATTCGGTCCGCTTGTAGGCGTCCGGCATGCCGCCGAAGCGCGCGGCCGGAAACCACGCCGTCGCGCAGGAGACCGGGCGGCCATCCGCCTTGCGAACCGTTTCCATGCGGATGACCGGATCGCCCGGCCGGATCTTCAGCCCGCGTGCCACTTCCGCGTCGGCCTTCTCTTCCGAATAGGAAAGCAGTAGCCCGCGCATCTCGCGCGCCTGCTCGCCGATCCCTGATGTAAAGCGGGTGCGTTTGGTGATCGGAAAGTTCAGCCGCTCCTTGCGTTCGATCAGCGTGCCGCGTCCCTGCACGGCGCGTACGATGCCTTCCTGGGCAAGCGCCGCGATCGCGCTTCTGACCGTATGCCGGTTGACGCCGAACTGCAGCGCCAGCACCGTCTCCGGCGGCACCATGCCGGTCTCGTCATAGGCGCCGGCGCTGATCGCCTGGCGAATGCGGTCGGCGATCTGCCGCCACAGCGCCACGCCCGTCTGTCTTTGTACCTGCCCAGCCATTTTACCCCTTGATGTCACACGCTTGTCATGTCGCCGATTTAAGCGTAACCATATCTTGTATAGTTGTCTATATCAATAGACATTTAAAGGATGTGGCGATGACCTTAGCGGAAAAGAATGAGCCGGGGGCAGGAGGGCGCAAGCGCGTCGTCGACCTGCTTGCGCGTGCGGATCGGCAGGAGCTGGTCGAGGCGTGGGACAAGCTGGCGGAAAAGCCCGCGGCCCAGCCGGTGCGCGGACCGGAAACCGGCCTCGTCATGGTTCGGGGCCGCATGGGCGGCGGCGGTGCGCCGTTCAACCTCGGTGAGGTGACGGTCACCCGCGCCACCGTGCGCCTGGCATCGGGCACCGTCGGTCACGCCCAGGCGCTCGGCACGGATCGCGAGAAGGCCCGGCTTTCCGCCATCTTCGACGCACTCTGGCAGGAGCAGGCGACGCAATCCTTCGTCGAGCAGGCGCTTCTGCAGCCGATCGCCGCACGTGTGGCGGATGCCGATCGCCGCAAGGCCGATGAGACTGCGGCAACCCGCGTTGATTTCTTCACCATGGTTCGCGGAGACGACTGATGAGCCTCAAGACGGAAGCCCCCAAGAATGATGCGTTGGCCGGCGGCTTTGCCGAGCCGGTCTTCCACGCCCAGAGCGTCTTCAAGCTGATGATGGATGCGATGGCGCGTCCAGGCACGATCCAGACGGTCGCTCCCGACGCCCTGCCGCCGGCACCCCTCGGCGTTGCTGCCGGCGCGATCGCGCTGACGCTCTGCGATCATGACACCCCGGTCTGGCTGTCGTCAGGGCTCGCAAAGTCCGCCGTGCCGCAATGGCTCGGTTTCCACACCGGTGCGCCGGTCACGCCCGAGAAGGCCGAAGCCCGCTTTGCCTTCGTCGAAGCCGGAACGCCGCTGTCGTCCTTCGGTCTCTTTGCCGCCGGAACCCAGGAATATCCGGACCGTTCGACGACGCTTGTCATCGAACTGGCGGATCTCGAGGCAGGCCGCAAGCTGGCGCTGATGGGCCCCGGCATCAAGACGGTGACCGATATCGCGCCGCTTGGCCTGCCCGATACCTTCCTGCGCCTCTGGACGGAGAACCGCGCCCTTTTCCCGCGCGGCATCGACATCGTGCTGACCTCTGGCAGCCGGTTCGTCTGCCTGCCGCGCACCACCAAGATCACCGCAACGGAGATGTGACCCATGTATGTTGCTGTCAAAGGGGGCGAGGCCGCCATTGCCAACGCCCATCGCCTGCTGGCGGATCGCCGTCGCGGCGACCGTTCGTTGCCGGCTATCGGTATCGACCAGATCGTGGCCCAGCTGGCGCTGGCCGTCGATCGCGTCATGGCCGAAGCCTCGCTTTACGATCGCACGCTTGCTGCTCTCGCCGTCCGCCAGTCGCGTGGCGACATGATCGAAGCGATCTTCCTGCTTCGCGCCTACCGCACGACGCTGCCGCGCTTCGGCTATAGCCAGCCGATCGACACGGTGCGCATGAAGATCGAGCGCCGCGTCTCCGCCACTTATAAGGATCTGCCCGGCGGCCAGCTGCTCGGCCCGACCTTCGACTATACGCATCGCCTCCTCGACCCGTCGCTCCTTACCGATGAAGCGGTCGAGGAGCCGACGCTCCGCGACGCCGAATCCGGTCGCGTCATGCGCGTTTCGGAAATCCTCGCGCAGGAAGGCCTGATCGAGGGCGATGGCGAAATGCCAGAAGATCACGAGATCGGCGACCTGACGCGCGAGCCGATGGAATTCCCGATGACCCGCGATCTGCGCCTGCAGGCGCTGGCCCGCGGCGACGAAGGCTTCCTGCTGGCGCTCGGCTATTCCACGCAGCGCGGTTACGGCCGCAACCATCCCTTCACCGGCGAAATCCGCATCGGTGAGGTCGAGGTCGAATTCGATGTTCCCGAACTCGGCTTCGCCGTTTCGCTTGGGCTCATCCAGGTCACCGAATGCCAGATGGTCAACCAGTTCAAGGGTTCGTCCAAGGCGCCGCCGCAGTTCACCCGTGGCTACGGGCTGGTCTTCGGCCAGAGCGAGCGCAAGGCTATGTCCATGTCGCTCGTCGACCGTGCACTGCGCGCCGAAGAACTCGGCGAGGACATCACCGCCCCGGCGCAGGACGAGGAATTCGTCATCTCGCATGCCGACAACGTTCAGTCGACCGGCTTCGTCGAGCACCTGAAGCTGCCGCATTACGTTGACTTCCAGGCGGAACTCGATCTGGTCCGTCGCATGCGCAACGAATTCGAAGCCAACCGCATCGGCGGCGACGATACCATCAAGGAGGCTGCGGAATGACCGATCTGGCCACGTACAATTTCGCCTATCTCGACGAACAGACGAAGCGCATGATCCGCCGCGCGATCCTGAAGGCGATCGCCATCCCCGGCTATCAGGTGCCCTTCGCCTCCCGCGAAATGCCGATGCCATATGGCTGGGGCACCGGCGGCGTCCAGGTGACGGCTTCGATCATCGGGCCGGATGATGTACTCAAGGTCATCGACCAGGGCGCCGACGATACGACCAACGCGGTTTCCATCCGCGCCTTCTTCCAGAAGGTTGCCAATGTCGCGGTGACGACGCACACCAAGGATGCAACGATCATCCAGACCCGCCACCGCATCCCGGAAGAAAAGCTTGGGGTGAACCAGGTGCTGGTCTATCAGGTGCCGATCCCCGAGCCGCTCCGCTTCCTCGAACCGCGCGAGACCGAAACCCGCAAGATGCACGCGCTTGAGGAATATGGCCTCATGCATGTGAAGCTCTACGAGGACATCGCGCACAACGGCCGCATCTCGAAGACCTATGCTTATCCGGTCAAGGTTGCCGGCCGCTACGTCATGGATCCGTCGCCGACGCCAAAGTTCGACAATCCGAAAATGCACATGTCGGACGCGCTGCAGCTCTTCGGGGCAGGGCGCGAGAAGCGCATCTATGCCGTTCCGCCCTATACCGAAGTCGTCAGCCTCGATTTCGACGACTACCCCTTCGAGATCCAGCGCTTCGGCAAGCCCTGCGCGCTCTGCGGCGCCGAAGAGGTCTATCTCGACGAAGTCATCCTCGATGACAAGGGCGGGCGCATGTTCGTTTGCTCCGATACCGACCATTGCGAAGACCGCCGCGCCCACGGGCATGCCGGCGAGATGTTGGCACCCAATCAGGAGGCCGCCGAATGAGCGACACCCCGCTTCTCAAAGTCAATGACGTCTCGAAGTTCTATGGCAACCGCATTGGCTGCCGCAATGTCTCCTTCGAGCTCTGGCCCGGCGAAGTGCTCGCCATCGTCGGTGAATCCGGCTCAGGCAAGACGACGCTGCTCAACTGCATCTCGACCCGTCTGATGCCGACCACCGGCAGCGTCGAATACCACATGCGCGACGGCGCCTATCGCGACCTCTACCGCATGAACGAGGCGGAGCGCCGCTTCCTGATGCGCACCGACTGGGGTTTCGTGCATCAGAATCCGGCTGACGGCCTGCGCATGACGGTCTCGGCCGGTGCCAACGTCGGCGAACGCCTGATGGCAATCGGTGACCGCCACTACGGCAATATCCGCTCCACCGCCATCGACTGGCTGCAGCGCGTCGAGATCGACGAAGGCCGTATCGACGACCAGCCGCGCGCCTTCTCCGGCGGCATGCGGCAGCGCCTGCAGATCGCCCGCAATCTGGTGACCGGCCCGCGTCTGGTGTTCATGGACGAGCCGACCGGCGGCCTCGATGTGTCGGTGCAGGCCCGCCTGCTCGATCTCGTTCGCGGCCTCGTCAACGATCTCGGCCTGGCCGCGATCATCGTCACCCACGACCTCGCCGTCGCGCGCCTGTTGTCGCACCGCATGATGGTGATGAAGGATGGCCATGTCATCGAGCAGGGGCTGACCGATCGCGTGCTCGACGATCCGCGCGAGCCGTACACGCAGCTCCTCGTTTCCTCCATCCTGCAGGTCTGATCGCGAATGCCATTCTGACTCCGGCTACCGGTGTCCGTGGCAAGCGAAACTAAGGAAAGAAATCATGGCAACGCCACTCGTTGTTTCTGAAGTCGTCAAGAGCTTCACCATGCACCTGCGCGACGGCATCAAGCTGCCGGTCGTTTCGGATGTGTCCTTTTCCGTGGCTTCAGGGGAATGCGTCGTCCTCGGCGGTCCGTCGGGCATCGGCAAGAGCTCGCTGCTGAAGATGATCTACGGCAATTATGCCGTCGATAGCGGCCAGATCCTCATCAAGCATCACGACAAGATCGTCGATCTGGCAACGGCCGACCCGCGCACGGTCATCGCCGTGCGCCGCGATACGCTTGGCTATGTCAGCCAGTTCCTGCGCACCGTTCCGCGCGTCGCGGCGATCGACGTTGTTGCCGAGCCGCTGGTCGCCCGTGGCGAGAAGGCGGAAACGGCGCGCGAGAAGGCCGCAGACCTTCTCTCGAAGCTGAACCTGCCGGAAGCACTCTGGCAGCTTCCGCCGGCCACCTTTTCGGGCGGCGAGCAGCAGCGCGTCAACATCGCCCGCGGCTTCATCACCGATCACACGGTCCTGCTGCTCGACGAGCCGACCGCCTCGCTCGACGCCAGGAACCGCGCCGTCGTCGTCGGCATGATCGAGGAAAAGAAGAAGGCGGGTGTCGCGCTTCTCGGCATCTTCCACGATGAGGAAGTGCGCGAGGCCGTCGCCGACCGCATTCTCGACGTCCAGAAGTTTTCGCCGCGAAAGGCAATCGCAGCATGAGCCGCAAGATTGGCCTCGAACCCTATTTCCATGAAACGGCATCCGTGAAGAACGCCACCTTCGGCCGCTTCACAGAGGTCTCGGAGCGTTGCCGCATCGAGGAAGTCGAGTTCGGCGACTATTCCTATGTCATGCAGGATGGCGCCATCTGGTGCGCGACGATCGGCAAGTTCGTCAACATCGCCGCCTCGGTGCGCATCAACGCCACCAACCACCCGACCTGGCGCGCAACGCTGCACCACTTCACCTATCGCGCCGCCGACTACTGGCCGGATGCCGATATGGAGACCGACTTCTTCGAATGGCGCCGCTCCAACCGTGTCGTCATCGGCCACGACGTCTGGATCGGTCACGGCGTCACCATCCTGCCCGGCGTCACGGTCGGCAACGGTGCGGTTATCGGCGCCGGCGCCGTCGTCTCCAAGGATGTCGCCCCCTACACGATCGTCGGCGGCGTCCCTGCCAAGCTGATCCGTGAACGCTTCCCCAAGGACGTCGGCGAACGCATGGACAAGCTCGCCTGGTGGGATTGGGAGCACGACCGCCTGCGCGTCGCCCTGGCCGACTTCCGGGCGCTGAGCGCCGAAGATTTCCTCGCCCGCTACGAAGCATGATCGGGCGTCCCGGACGGGGCGCTCATCCCGCCCCGGAGCTTGGCCATTCAAAATCGGCCGGCCGACCGCCGTTACTCGAGGCTCGCCCGGGAGCTAAAAACTTGCAGCCGACGAAGCATCGGCGCACCCCATTGTCACAATAGTCGCGTCTGTCTCTGCTAGGAAAGAACAGGAGATGACCCCTGTTTGCCGCAAGGTTAACCACGGGTCTTGGCCGCGAATGAGCTTACGCGAATGCCAATTTCTGTAAGAATCGGAAACACATTGTGACTAAGTATTTACAAAAGCTACCCTTTTCCGACTTGTCTCGTAAACCTACTTCATGGATATTAGACTGATCTTGAGGAAGTCATCATGATCAGAATGATTGAAGATCCGGCGGAATTGGCCGGCGAAGATATCACTGGCAAGTATATTCTGCGCAAACTGAACTATCATTGGTTCGCTTACGGCAAGGCTGCGATCGTGACGGCCTGCAAGGGCACGATCCTGGAGCTGGATCGTGAGGAAACAGTCTATTCCGAACAGTGGGGCCGTCGCGCCTACACGGGAACCGGCAAGCGCTATCCGGGCGGCATCTGTCCGATATCGGCAGTCGCCTGCGTCTGCGATACCCCGGACGAGGTAAATGCCGTCATCCAGCTCGATGTCGACGCGCAAGAAGAGTTCTATCGGTTGATCGCCAAGACGGAAGCCAGGGTTCGCGCTCTTGCATCTACCTCTGAGAATACGGTGTTTCTGGCTGCTGCCGAATAGGTCTGGCGTTCCCGGTGGTTCGGTGTAAGACCGAGCCCCCCGCGATCCATCCCTGGCGGATGGACGTCAAAAGGCGCAAATGACCGATAACACCGACCCTATCCTGTTTCCTGAAAGCATCGCGACCGGGCACGATCTCCACGTCTTCGCCGATGGTTGCTACGAACCAGCATCCGGGGAAGGCGGCTGGGCCTTCGTGGTCTATCGCGACGATGCGGAAGTCGCCTCCGGTTTTGGCGGCGTCAAGGTTACTGCCAACAATGCGACCGAACTGATCGCCCTGCTCGAAGCCGTTAGGTGGATCAACGCCAACGCCACGGAGGAAACAGCCATTGTCTGGTCCGATTCGGCTTACGCCGTCAGAGGCTGCAATCAGTGGCGCCACATCTGGAAGAACAACGGCTGGAAGAAGATAAGCGCCAACACAAAGGTCCGAAGCCGAACCATCGCAAATCCGGATCTCTGGAAGGCGATCGACGGTCAGCTGTCTCGCAATCGCCTGCTGACCATCGCCTGGTGCAAGGGCCATTCGGGCCTTGCCGGCAACGAGCGAGCCGACGAACTCGCCGAGCGCGGCCGCCTGTCGTTGCGCAGCAAAGGTACCTGATGAAGCGTTGACAGCCCCGCCCGCACGGGCGCGCGCGCTAACGCTTGCCGTATCCGCCCGGTGTCGGCGTTGTCACGATCACCGCGTCGCCGGCCTCAAGGACCGTCTGGTCGCAAGCCTTCAGCATTTCCACCTGTCCGTCCGCACGGCGAACTGCCGTGCTCCCCGTTTGACCATCCTCGCCACCGTCCAGCCCGCGTGGTGGGTGTGAGCGGTGTGACGACAGGATGGCGCACTCCATCTTTTTCAGGAAGCGGATCGTTCGGCTGGTGCCGTCGCCCGCTGACCAGCGGCCTTTGCCGCCCGAACCCTGCCGGATGTGAAAGTCCTCGAGCAGCACGGGGAAGCGGAGTTCGAGAATCTCAGGATCGGTAAGCCGTGAATTGGTCATGTGCGTATGGACGCCCGACGTTCCCGCGAACCCGCGCCCGGCATTCGTGCGGCCCGCAGGCGATCCGGAGCAGATCGTTTCATAATATTGGTACTTCTCGTTGCCGAAGGTGAGGTTGTTCATCGTGCCTTGCGCATTGGCGAGTGAGCCCAGTGCCGAAAACAAGGCATTCGTAACGTGCTGCGAGGTCTCGACGTTGCCCGCGACCACAGCCGCCGGGTAGGCCGGCTTCAGCATGCAGCCATCGGGTATGATGATGTTGATCGGGCGCAGGCAACCGGCGTTCATCGGGATCATGTCTTCGACCATGACGCGGAAGGCGTAGAGAACGGCGGCGCGCGCGACCGGCTCCGGCGCATTGAAGTTGTTCTTCATCACCGGCGAGGTACCGGTGAAGTCGACTGTCGCCTCGCGTTTCTGGCGATCGACGGTGATCTTCACCTTGATCACCTGTCCCGTGTCAGTCGGGTATTCGCATTCGCTTTCGTCGGGCAACAGCGACAGGACCCGCCGCACGCTCTCGGCGGCGTTGTCCTGAACATGACCCATATAGGCCTGCACGACATCCAGGCCGAAGTGCGAGACCACCTTGCGCAGCTCGGCAACGCCCTTCTCGTTGGCGGCAATCTGCGCTTTCAGATCCGCAACGTTCTGGTGCGGGTTGCGCGCTGGAAACGGATGATCCTGTAGCAGGTGGCGAAGCTCGGCTTCGCGGAATTTGCCCTGTTCGACCAGCTGGAAATTGTCGAACAGCACACCCTCCTCATTGACCGTCGTCGCCAGCGGCGTCATCGAGCCGGGCGCAGTGCCGCCGATATCGGCGTGATGTCCACGTGAGGCAACGTAGAACAGGATGTCCTTGTCGGCGTCGTCGAAAACCGGAGTGACGACCGTGATGTCAGGAAGATGCGTGCCGCCATTGTACGGCGCATTGAGCGCGAATACGTCGCCCGGTCGGATATTGCCCGCGTTCAGACGGATGATCGTCTCGACCGACCGGTCCATCGAACCGAGGTGGACGGGCATGTGCGGTGCATTGGCCACCAGCGCGCCGGTATGGTCGAAGACAGCACAGGAGAAGTCGAGCCGTTCCTTGATGTTGACCGAATAGGCGGTGTTCTGCAGCGTCACGCCCATCTGCTCGGCGATCGACATAAAGAGATTGTTGAATACCTCGAGCATGACGGGATCGGCCTCGGTGCCGAGGGCGGCCTGTCTGCGCTTCTTTTCCACCCGCCGCATGACGACGTGGTCTTTGGCGCTGATCTTAGCCTGCCAGCCGGGCTCGACCACGATGGTCTGGTTCTTCTCGACGATAAGCGCCGGGCCGTTGAGGCGATGTCCGGGCCGAAGGGAACCGCGCATGAAGATGCCAGCCTGATGCCAGGCGCCCTCGGTGAAGAGCGGCCGCGTTTCTGAAGCCGCTGCCTCGATATCCTCGATCGGCGCATCGCGTTCACTCAAGCCTCGCTCGCGACTGTCCTGCCCCTCGACGGCCACCAGTTCGACGATCATCGCCTTGTCGTCGTAGATGAAGCCGAATTGCGCCTTGTGGACTGCCTCGAAGTCGAGACGCGCCTGTTTCAGAGAGCCGCTCTCGAAGCCGACCGGAAGCGCGGTATCGGTTCCGTCATAGCGCAGGTGCAGGATCGGGCGGGTGCGCGTCTCGGCTTCCGGCACACCCTGGCTCGCGAGCTCCGCGTGGACGTTCTCGCGCAATTCGCCAATCAATACCTCGATCGCCGTCAGTGTCTCCGGCACGAGCGGCTTTATCAACGCCTGCTGGCGCGTCGCGAAGACCGAGGACAAGCCGATCCCATAAGCTGAAAGCAGGCCCGAGAACGGATGAACCAGCACCGCCTCCATGCCGAGCGCATCGGCGACCAGGCAGGCGTGCTGGCCACCTGCTCCGCCGAAGCAGTTCAACAGGTACTCCGTGACATCGTAGCCGCGCTGAACCGAGATCTTCTTGATGGCATTCGCCATGTTCTCGACCGCGACGGTGATGTAGCCCTCCGCTACGCTTTCAGGGCTGCGGCCATCGCCGATCTCGTCTGCCAGGGCTTCGAACCTGTCGCGCACGACTTGAATGTCGAGCCGTTCGTCCTGCTCCGGACCGAAAATCGCCGGAAAAAGATCCGGTTGCAGCTTTCCGAGCATGACGTTAGCGTCGGTGACGGCCAAGGGGCCGCCGCGACGATAGCAGGCAGGTCCCGGATTGGCGCCCGCCGAATCCGGCCCGGCGCGAAAACGCCCCGCCTCGAAATGAAGGATGGAGCCGCCGCCCGCCGCAACCGTATGAATGCGCATCATCGGCGCGCGGACGCGAACACCCGCGACCTCGGTGTCGAAGGCGCGCTCGTACTCGCCATCATAATGCGCCACGTCGGTCGACGTCCCGCCCATGTCGAAGCCGATGACGCGTTGATAGCCGGCAAGCTTTGCCGTTTCCACCATGCCGACCACACCGCCCGCGGGCCCGGATAGCAGTGCATCCTTGCCCTTGAACAGCTCGGCCGCCGTCAGTCCTCCGGAGGACATCATGAACATCAGGCGCGGCGACGTTTCGCCGTCGCCATCCAGCCGCTCGACATCGACGCCCAGTTCCTCGGCCACCCGTCGCACGTAGCGGCCGAGGATCGGCGAGAGATAGGCATCGACAACAGTCGTATCTCCCCGGCCGACGAGCTTGACCAGCGGCGAAACCTCGTGGCTCACGGACACCTGTCCGAAGCCGGCGTTGCGGCAGAGGGCCGCCATCTGCAATTCGTGCTCTGGAAATTTCCAGGCGTGCATGAAGACAATCGCCACCGCGTCGATGCCGTCGGCCTTCGCCCGGGCCACTTCGGCCTCGACCGAGGCGAGGTCGAGCGGCCGTTCGATGCGGCCGTCCGCGCAAACCCGCTCGTCCACCTCAATGACGCGGTCGTAGAGCTGCTCGGGGAGAATGATCTCCTTGGCAAAAATGTCCGGGCGTGCCTGATAGGCAATGCGAAGCGCATCGCGAAAACCCCGGGTGATGAGCAGCAGAACGCGATCGCCCTTGCGCTCCAGCAGGGCGTTGGTGGCGACCGTGGTGCCCATCTTGACGTCGCCGATGCGGCCGGCGGGGATCGGTTCGCCGGTCTGGAGCCCCATGAGCGTGCGAATGCCCTGGATTGCCGCGTCCCGGTAGACCTCAGGATTCTCGGACAGCAGCTTGACCGGATGCAGCGCCCCATCTGGGGCGCGGCCGATGACATCCGTGAAGGTTCCGCCGCGATCGATCCAGAAGTCCCACTTGCCGCTCATCTCAGCCATCCTGTTTTTAAAATCCGATGCTCGGATGACATAGGCGGCTTTTGCGGTCATTATGTCAATAAATTATCGATATTCTGTCAGTGAAGGATGTCATGAAGGACCCGCAGCTTTCAATCGGCCCGATCGTTTCGTCGTCGCACCTTGCCGAAGGTGCAATGCCGGCATTGTCCGAACTCGAATTCGCGCTGACGGTGATGGGCAATGCCTTTCACAGCTGGATTGTTCGATGCATGACGGCCGCGGGCTATCCTGGCCTTGGTCACATGGAGGTGCTCATCCTGCATGCGACCAACCATCGCCAGCGTGAAAAATCGCTGTCGGACCTCTGCGTGATGCTCAACATCGAGGACACCCACATCGTCACCTACGCGGCCAAGAAGCTGCAGGGCAACGGGCTGATCATGACCGGCCGGCGTGGCAAGGAAAAGACCCTGAAGGTGACCGAGAAGGGCGCGGCCGCTTGCCGCCGCTATGGCGAAATGCGCGAAGCGTTGCTCATCGCCGACGCGAGGACATTGCATCTCGACGAGGCGGATATTAGCCGGCTTGCAGGACTCATGCGCGTCCTCTCAGGTCAATATGACCAGGCCGCACGCGGTGCGGCGAGCCTCTGACGACCTATCAGAAATCAAGGGATTGCTGTGCAGGCGCCGGCGGCGCAAGGTGAACGCCTTCGAGTTCCAGCATCCGCGCCTTGGACGTCGATCCGCCTGGGGCCGAAAAGCCGCCGATCTTGCCGCCAGCGGCCAACACGCGATGGCAGGGAATGATCAGCGCGACCGGATTTTTCGCCATCGCCTGCCCGACATCACGCGCCGCTTCCGGGCCGGCGCCGAGCTCCTTCGCGAGCGCTCCGTAGGTGGTGGTATGGCCCCATCCGATCTTGCGGGCGGCGTCGTAGATCCGCCTGAAAAACGCGTCCTGCTCTTCAAGATCGAGCGTAATCCCGGTGAAATCGGTCTCTTCGCCGTCAAAATAGTGCTTCACAGCAAGGATCGCGTCGGCGACATCGGGTGGCGGGTTGCCGCTCTCAGCGCCAGGGATGCGGCGAACCAGCAGGCGCTCGGTGGCGTCCGCTGCCTTGGTGGGCAATTGAAAGCGCGTGATCCCGACATCGTTCCACGCAATGCCGCAAAAGCCGGCAGCGGTTTCGAAGATGAGATACTGGTGTACCGTCTGGGCCATGAGGCTGGTCTCCATGTTCGACCGACCTCAAGACTCCTACGCCCGCGTTTCGAATTCAACCCGTTTCTTGCGCTCGATAGACCTAGGCGGCGGTAGCCTCTGTGACCGCCAGCTCGGCCATGGCGAGCGCAGCCTCGCGGGTCTTGGCGGCGGCGATGAAGCGGCCGTTGTGGCAGAAGCTCGCACCCGCGACGCCGCAAACCGCTTCCAGATCCCCATTGGTCAAACCGGCCCAGGCGGCAGGAAGATCCGCCCGCAACTCGAACCCTTCGTCGCCACGGCGGATACCGGTCAGGCACCAGTCCTTGTCGCGGGGATGGACAACAAACAGCAAGTGATCGGCGCCTGCCTTCACGATGGCGGGCCGGAAGGGCATTCCCATCGGCAACTCGAGAACGCGGCCTTCGCCGGTTTCCTCAATGGCACGGAGCACAAGCGCTTCGGCACGCAGCTTTGCGGCGCGCTTGCCGATACTCGCCTCGACGAAGCTGCGGGCGACCGCCAGCGCGGCGTGGAAGGCGCGGTCGTCGGCGTCCGGATCGGTCTCGTCGAATGCGGGCTTCAGCGTCTCCAGCAAGGCCGGCAGCGTCAACGCCGCCAACGGGCCGGACGGGCTCAGCGCCCCATTGTCCACCAGATCGATCGGCAGCACGAAACCGGCATCGAAGCCGGCATGGACCGCCTCGATATCCGCTTCCGGAAGATTGGAGGCGGCCAGATAGTCACGGCCATAGTGCTTCCAGATCAATCCGAACGAGCTGTACGGCTGGCCGTCTTCGCGTAGCGGCGCGCCGCGCTGATGGTGATCGAATATCTGTGCGGCAGCGTCATACCCGCCGCCGACGTCGTAGATGATGCGGTCTGCGCCTGCCGTGATCCACTCCGGCGCCCTGCTGCGCACCAGCCGTGCCTGCGGGAAAAGCCGGGTGAGGATGACGCTGGACAACAGTTCATCGGCATGGAAGCCACCGGAATGGGTGACGAGAAAATCTGGGATCATGCAGCTAGGCGCCTCGTTGCTCGCGGTGGGATCCGCTTCGATTGGCGACCTGATAGCCGTTGCCGGGTGCCATCTCAACCCGCCTTTCCGGGATTCTGACGTGAACGACTGGTGTTCGAGACGCCCAACAACGCGAATATCTCAAATTCCAAGGTTCCGCTTATCTGCAGATAATGTCATTGTCCGCCGCAAACGCATGACCATTCCTGGATGGAGAAAAGACAGTGAACGAAACGCCGTACGCCTTGGTGACCCTTTGACAACAGCGACCGAAGCGGCATTCTTGGAATCTCTGGGGTGGTCGGAGTTCTTTGCTGAGCAGCTGCAGCCAGGCGAAGAAGATCTCGTGCCGCGGCGCATTGCCGAGGTGCATCGCAGCCGCCTCAGCGTCGCATCGCCGACCGGCCTGATCCGGCTTGGTATTTCGCATCAGGTCAACACCGGCGAGTTCGCGGTCGGCGACTGGGTGCTCGCCAAGCCGCATGATCATGCCCTCGTTCGCCGGCTTGAACGCAGGACGCTGCTGCAGCGCCGCACCGAAGGTCGACAGCACCAACAACTCGGCGCCGCCAATGTCGATACGCTGCTGATCGTCACCTCCTGCAATGCCGATTTCAACGTGGCCCGGTTGGAGCGCTACATGGCGCTCGCCAATCAGGCGGGGACGGCGCCGGTCATCGTGCTGACCAAGGCTGATCTGGTGTCTGACGCCGAGACATACGAGGATCAGGCAAAGGCGTTGCAGCGAGACCTTCCGGTGGTCGTGCTCAACGCCAAGAATGAGGATGCCGTGGCCGCACTGGCGCCCTGGTGCCAGTTCGGCCAGACCATCGCGCTGATCGGCTCCTCCGGCGTCGGGAAATCGACTTTGGTCAACACGCTCGCAGGATTGTCGGGCGAGGGCTCGCAGGAAACCGGCGGCATCCGTGAGCGCGATGCCAAGGGACGCCACACCACCACGGCGCGCTCGCTGCATGCCATGGCCGGCGGCGGCTGGGTCATCGACACGCCGGGAATGCGCACGCTGCATGTCAGCGATGTGGCCGAGGGTATCGATCTGGTGTTCTCGGAGATCACCGAGCTCGCCCCGCAGTGTCGTTTTCGCGATTGCACCCATGACCACGAGCCCGGCTGCGCTGTGCAGGCGGCTGTCGACGCCGGCGCCTTGCCGGCCGAGCGTCTGGCGCGCTGGCGCACCCTGCTTGCGGAAAACCGCAAGAACACGCCGCAGATGACCGGACCGCGCGGCAACAAGATCCTTCAGAAGAAGCGCTGAGGGCAGGCGAGGCGTCGATCTCAAGCATCGCCATGCAGCACTATGTCCCCTGCCAGTCGGGGTTTCTCACCGTTCTTTGATTGGCCGCTGTCGCGCACCGGCGATAAAGTCGCGGCCAATCGAAGATCGCATCCCTTCGGCAGCATTTTCGCCAGTTGCGTGCCGAGCGGCAGTCCCAGGGAGAGCACCATGACGCGCAATCACCTCACGAAGATCGTTCTTTCGCTTGCCGCCGGCGCCGCGATCGGGCTGTCGGCGCTGCATGGCGCCAATGCGGCCGACAGGGTTCGCGTTCACGGCACCGTCGAAAATCTCGATGGCGACACACTGAAGATAAAGGGGCCGGATGGCCACGACATCGCCGTGACCATGGCGTCTGGCTTGACGGTGCTCGGTGTCAAGAACGCAGCCGCCGCCGATATAAAAACCGGCGATTTCGTCGGTATCGGCTCCGAGCCGACCGCCAGCGGCATCAATGGCGCGGTCCAGGTCGTGATCTTCCCGGCTTCGATGAAGGGAACCGGCGAAGGCGACCGGCCCTGGAGCGTGAAGCCGAACGGTTCCATGACCAACGCAACGGTGGCCAACGCCGTCAAGGACGTCAACGGACAAACCGTGACGCTGGCTTACAAGGGTGGCGAACGGAAGATCAATATCCCGGCCGGCACCAAGATCGTGGCGCTTGCGCCGGCCACACGGGACGACCTCAAGCCCGGCGCCGCCGTCTCCGCCCAGGGAACGAGCAGCGGAGACAATGCGCTCGCCGCCGATCGCCTCGCCGTCGGCCTCGATGGCGCAACACCCCCGATGTGATCTTTGGTGCACACCGGCACAGGACTTACTTCTCGTACGTCCAAAGCTCTGCATCTGCACGGATAGCGGTGACGAGCGACCGAGCCCTGGCATGGGCGTCGGACTGCGCTCCCAAACCCATGTGATCGGCTTCGATGCTCATAAGGTAGCCGATGACGTCGATATCCGATGCACCCCGTCGCAATCGTCCCGCAGCTTCGATCAGATAGTCGTCGTATTCGTCCGCGAATGATCGGTTGTCGCCTTCGTCCCATTTGCTTCCTTTAGGCAAAAGCCCGATAGGGTCCCAAATAGACCAGCCAATGTCGCGCAATCTCGAAAGTTCGATCTTGGGTGGGGGCGTAAGCGAAGCCATTTCGATGTCCGTTGTGGTCGTTGCATGACACTACACCAAGTTCCAGCGTCTCCTATAGATCGGAACTGTCTCGTCGGCGCGATACAAAGGGCATCTGTGCGCTGTCACAAATGAAATTTGACCCAGCCCGATTGTGACAGAGGTTACACAAAACTGACATTGGAGCTTCATGAAGCAGGACTAATGCACTCCCTCATATCGCATCTGGACTATGAGGAAGAGCATGATGTTCGAACTGAAGAATGTCACCCGCCGTTTCGGAAAGAAGACAGCCGTTGATTCCGTGACGCTCGACATTCCTCAGGGCCAGATGGTCGGCATCATCGGCCGTTCCGGCGCCGGCAAGTCCACGCTTCTGCGTATGATCAACCGCCTGCAGGAGCCGACATCGGGCTCGATCCATTTCGCCGGCGTCGAAGTCTCGAGGCTGCGCGGTCAGGCGCTGCGCAACTGGCAGCGCGATTGCGCCATGATCTTCCAGCAGTTCAATCTCGTTCCGCGCCTCGACGTGCTGACCAACGTGATGCTCGGCCGCCTCAATCATCGCTCGACCACGATGAGCCTGCTCGGCCTTTTCACCCGCGAAGAGCGCATCCACGCGATTGCCGCCCTTGAGCGCCTCGGCATCGAACAGACGGCTTTGCAGATGGCCGGCACGCTGTCGGGTGGCCAGCAGCAGCGCGTGGCGATTGCCCGCGCCCTGATGCAGACCCCGAAGATGGTGCTTGCCGACGAGCCGATCGCCTCGCTCGACCCGCTCAACGCCAAGATCGTCATGGACGCGCTGCGCGACATCAACGAGCGCGAAGGCATCACCGTCATCACCAACCTTCATACGCTCGATACGGCGCGCAACTATTGCGAACGTATTGTCGGCATGGCCGCCGGTCGGGTGGTGTTCGATGGCAAGCCGTCCGAACTGACCGCCGATGCCGTCAAGCAGATCTACGGCACCGACAAGGACGGCGCCGGCATCGACGAGACGATGACCTCGACCTCGATCAACATTCCCGCGGCTGTTGCCGCCAATCAATCCGCCGGCTTGCAACCGCTGGCGCTGGCCGGTCTCTGAGAGGGGCGGCCTCGGATCGTAAGCCCGCGTTATGGGCGCACTTCTTCTTTAAGCAAAGATCGCCGGGGACACCGGTCAATCAGGAGAGAACCATGTTGAAGAAAGCACTCTTTGCCGCGACGGCGCTGTTTGCGCTGGCCGGCGTCTCGCATGCTGCAGACCTCAAGGAATTCCGCGTTGGTATTCTCGGCGGCGAAAACGAAGCCGACCGCCTGCGCAACTACGCTTGCCTGGCTGACCACCTGAAGACCGAATTCGGCTTCGAGAAGGTTTCGCTCTTCCCGGCTGCTGACTATGACGGCGTTATCCAGGGTCTCCTCGGCGGCACGCTCGACTTCGCCGAACTCGGCGCTTCCGGCTACGCTGCTATCGCCATCAAGGACGAGAAGGCCGTTACCCCGATCCTGACGACCGTTCAGAAGGACGGTTCGACCGGTTACCACTCGATCGGTCTCGCCCTGAAGTCCTCCGGCATCAAGGACATCAAGGACGCCAAGGGCAAGAAGCTCGGTTACGCTGATCCGGACTCCACCTCGGGCTACCTCATTCCGCTGACGCAGATTCCGAAGGACACTGGCATGCCGAATGACCAGTACTTCGCTTCCACGCAGTTCAACGGCGGCCACGAAAACAACCTGCTCGCTGCCTACGACGGCAAGGTCGACATCGCTGTTGACGACTCCTCGGGCATCGGCGATTTCAAGGACGGCTACACCTCCGGCACCTTCCGCAAGGCTGTCGACAAGGGCACCGTTGACCCGAACAAGCTGGTTGAAGTCTGGCGCTCGCCGCTGATCCCGAACGGCCCGCTGGTTGTTCGCAACGAACTCGGCACCGAGTGGCAGGCAAAGCTCACCGACTTCTTCATGAAGCTGCCTGAGACCGACGCCAAGTGCTTCGCAGCCATCGAAGGCGGCGACTACCACGGCTACACCAAGGTTCAGGCCGATTTCTACAACGCCATTATCGACGCTCGCAAGGCTGCCATCGGCGGTTGATCGATCCTGATAGTTGGAGGGCGGCCGTAACAAGCCGCCCTTTTTCCTGCGAAGAAAGCGGACATCGTTCATGACTTTTGCCGATCCCAACGCCCACGCGCCGGCTGCGCCGCAAAGCGCCCAAGAAATCGGTGATGCCTGGAGCAAGATGGTGGCTCGCCGCCGCCTCTATACTGGTCTCGGGCTGGTGATCCTGCTGGCTGCCTTTGTTGCGTCGGTACGGTTCGCGGACGAAAGCAACGCCGGCCACTTCTTCGACCGCCTGCCGCATCTCTTCGATTTTCTGAGCTGGCTCATTCCCAAGGATTGGAATGACGTCTGGCGTGCCCTGTTCGATATCGCAAGCCCGATCCAGAAGACCGGCGAGGAGTACAACTTCGCCGAGGGCCGGGTCTATGTCTGGGGCGGTTTCTATATCCCCGAATATTTCGAGCTGATGATCATCACGATCAACGTGGCGCTCGTCTCCACCCTGATCGGCTTTATCTTCGCCGTGCCGCTGAGCTTCCTCGTGGCCCGCAATCTGGCGCCGTCCAATCCGCTGCGGATTGTCGCCAAGCGTCTGACCGAGTTCCTGCGCGCCTTTCCCGAGATCGTCATTGCCGGCCTGTTTTCGGCCATACTGTCGATCGGTCCGGTTGCCGCGATCATTGCCGTCAGCCTGCACACCATCGGCGCGCTCGGCAAACTCTTCTACGAAGTCGTCGAAAACATCGACATGAAGCCGGACGAAGGCATGAAGGCCGTCGGCGCCAGCTGGTCGGAGCGTGTCCGCTTCGCCGCCCTGCCGCAGGTCATGCCGAACTTCGTCTCCTATGCGCTGCTACGTCTCGAGATTAACGTCCGCGCCTCCACCATCATCGGTGCCGTCGGCGGCGGCGGTATCGGCGAGGAGCTGAAGCTCTCCATCTCGCGTGGTTTCGGCGCCAAGACGGTGGCGCTCGTTCTCCTGCTTTTCATCACCATCGTTGCGGTCGACCAGTTCTCCGCATGGCTGCGCCGCCGCCTCGTCGGCGAGCACGCCTTCCTTTTGCAGCATTGAGGTCCGCCATGACGGTGATCGACGCCAACCGGATGCACGAGATCGAGCAGCGCTACCCGGAATATTTCAAACGTTCCTTCAAGCAGCGCTTCGGCGGCCTGATGATCGTGATCGGCGCGCTTGTCTACGCCATCTACGCCTCCTGGTTCTTCGACCTCCCGAAGCTGCTGGCGGACGCTCACTGGGAGCGCGTTGGCCTCTATCTCAGTCAGTGGGTGAGCTACGACGTGCAGCCGGAGTTCCGCATCGGCGACACCGGCGAGATCACCGTCAAGTATCCGCGCTTCTCGCCGCTGGGCGACGATCCCCATCCCGACTGGGTCATCAGCAATGCCGATGGCAGCGTCACGGCCTCCGTCAGGGGCACAAGCCGCACGGTCACTGTCTCCAGCAAGGAAACGGTGGTCACCGCTCACGGCATCAGCGTGCCGGTGGACGTATCGAGCGGCGCTCCGAAGGTCGTCGGCCCGGTTCCCGCCTGGATGACCGTCTATGACGACAACGTTCTTGCCGATCTCGGTTTTGCCGGCGATGTCAGCATCTCGGTCGATCGCGTGAAGGTCCGCAAGCGTTTCCTCGGCTGGGCGAATTTCGTCTTCGACACACAGTCGCCGTTCTTCGATAAGCCGGCGAGCGAGGTCATCAGCCTGATCGTTTCGGGACCGGAGCTGAAGCCTGGCCAGTCCAACCTGTCGCTCGCCTTCGACAACATCTGGCACAACAGCGCCTGGCAGCATGGCGACGTCTGGACCAAGCTGTTCCAGACCATCGTCATGGCCTTCCTGGGAACGTTGCTCGGTGCATTGCTCGCTTTCCCGCTGGCCTTTCTGGCCGCGCGCAACATCACGCCCAACAAGGTGCTCAATCAGGTTCTGAAGCGCTTCTTTGACTTCCTGCGCTCGGTGGACATGCTGATCTGGGCGCTCTTCCTGACGCGCGCCTTCGGCCCGGGCCCCCTGGCTGGCTCCGGCGCGATCTTCCTCACGGAAACCGGCACGCTCGGCAAGCTCTATTCCGAAGGCCTGGAAAACGTCGATAACAAGCCGCGCGAAGGCATCAAGTCGACGGGTGCGTCCACCGTACTCACCCATCGCTACGGTATCATCCCGCAGATCGTCCCTGTGTTCGTCAGCCAGACTCTCTACCAGTGGGAATCGAATGTTCGCGGCGCCACCATCATCGGTGCTGTCGGCGCCGGCGGTATTGGTCTGAAGCTGTGGGAAGCAATGCGCACCAACGCCAACTGGGAAAACGTCGCCTACATGGTGCTGCTGATCCTGATTGTCGTCTTCCTCTTCGACATGGCCTCGAACGCGTTGCGCCACCGGTTGATGGGCACGAAGGCACACTAGAAAGCGTGGGAATCTGGCGCCGCCATCATCATTCTGTCACGGAAATCTTTTAGCCGGAAACCAGCTTGCGGCGGGTCGTCAAATCACTGAAGACTGCGATCCGCATTCCGAACGATTTCCAGGATACCAGCCTTGCGCTACGCACTTTATTTCACGCCGCCGAAGGATGATCCTTTGAACGGCACGGCCGCGCTCTGGCTCGGCCGCGACGCCTTTTCCGGCGAAACTTATCCGGCTCCCGATCATCCGGAGCTGCCGGCCGCCGAGCAGTTCGAGCTGACCGCTGAGCCTCGCCGCTACGCCTTCCACGCGACGATCAAGGCGCCGTTCCATCTAGCGGCCTCCGTCACCGAGAAGGATCTGATCCAGGTCGTCGAGGATTTCGCGTCGCGCACGGCCGCCTTCGAAATTCCCGAGCTGGTGCTCGGGCAACTTGGCAAATTCTTTGCCCTGGTGCCCGCTTTCGTGCATCCGCCGCTTCAGGATTTTGCTGCATCGGTGGTAAAATCCTTCGAACCGTTTCGCGCTGCGCTGTCGGATGCCGATATCGCGCGCCGCAATCCGGAGAAACTGAGCGAGAGCCAGAGAGCCAATCTGTTGCGCTGGGGCTATCCCTATGTGATGGATGACTTCGGTTTTCACATGACGCTGACCGGCCAGGTGCCGACCGAGCGTGCCGGCACGATGAAGGCCATTCTGGCGGAGCGCTTTGCCGCGTTCACCGGGCGGCCACTGCCGATCTCAGGCCTGGCCGTTTTCGTCGAGGAGGCGCGCGGCGCGCCGTTCAAAGCCCATTCCTGGTGGCCGCTCGCCGGCGCCAAAAACTGAAAGACCTAGTCGATGACCAAAGAAACAGTCTTCTCCAATGCCCGCATCGTTCTCGAGGATGAGATCGTCGAAGGTTCGGTTCTCGTCCGCGATGGCAAGATCGCCGATATCTCGACGGGCAGCTCCCGCATCGGCGAGGATTTCGAAGGCGATTATTTGATCCCGGGTCTTGTCGAACTGCATACCGACCATCTGGAAGGTCACTATTCGCCACGTCCGGGTCTGCGCTGGCACAAGACGGCCGCGATCCAGGCTCACGACGCCCAGATCGTCACCTCTGGCATCACCACGGTATTCGACTGCCTGCGCATGGGCGCCGACGAAGACGGCGGCTTCGAGCATGGCGAGATGCGCGAAATGGCGGATGCCATCCAGAAGGCCGAGCAGGAAGGCCGCCTGCGCGCCGAGCACCTGATCCACCTGCGCTGCGAAGTCTCCGCCGGCAATGTGCTGGAGCACTTTGCCGATTTCGAGAACGATCCCTACGTCCGTCTCGTATCGCTGATGGACCACGCGCCGGGCCAACGCCAGTTTCAGACGATGGACCAGTACATCTTCTACTACCAGAAGAAGCGTGGTCTCACCGATGCCGAGTTCGCCGAGTTCGTCGATCGCCGCGTCGCGGAATCCGAACGCAACTCGACGCCGCATCGCGTCGCCATCGCCAAGGTCTGCGCCGAACGCGGCATCACAGTCGCCAGCCACGACGACGCCACGCTCGCCCATGTTGACGAGGCGATCGAAAACGGCGTGCGGCTGGCGGAATTCCCGACCAGCTTCGACGCCGCCAAGGCCTCGCATGAGAATGGTATGAGCGTGCTGATGGGCGCGCCGAACATCGTTCGCGGCAAGTCGCACTCCGGCAACATCGCCGCCCGCGATCTCGCCGAACGCGGCGTCCTCGATGTTCTCTCCTCGGATTACGTGCCGCTCAGCCTTCTCTACGCACCCTTCCTGATCGCCGACGAAGTCGAGAGCATCTCGCTGCCGAAGGCGATTGCCATGGTCACCTCCACGCCCGCCCGTACCGTCAGCCTCAACGACCGTGGTCGTATCGCGACCGGCCTGCGCGCCGATCTGGTCCGCGTCTTCCGCGATCACGGCGTTCCGGTCAGCCGCTCTGTCTGGCGTGAAGGACGCCGTGTCGCATGATGCCCTCGCACGAACCCCACGTCGTTCCGGGCACCGAACGCGGTATCATGGTCGTCGTAGTCGGCCCCAGCGGCGCCGGCAAGGACACGCTGATGGCGCGGGCCGCCAAGCATTTTCACGGCCGCCCGGATGTGCATTTTGTCCGCCGTGTCATCACCCGCCATCACGATGCCGGTGGTGAGGACCATCTGGCCGTGTCTGAGCAGGGCTTCGCCTCGATGGAACAGGCCGGCAGCTTCTCGGTCTGGTGGGAAGCGCACGGCCTGAAATACGGCATCCCCTCCGAGGTATCGGTGTCGCTCGCTGCAGGCAATCTCGTGATCGCCAATGGCTCCCGTTCGGCGCTGCATCGCTTTCAGGCCGTCTTCCCACGCCTGAAGGTCATCAACGTCACCGCCCGCGCCGAAGTACTTGCCACCCGCCTCGAGGCGCGGGGCCGGGAGACCCATGAAGACATCATGGCACGCCTCGCTCGCGGCCCGCTCACCGTGCGCGGCGACTACGATGTCGTCGATCTCGACAACAGCGATTCCCTCGAAGACGGCGAGCGCCGGATGATCGAGGCGCTCGACGGCTGTTTCGCCGAGATCGGCTAAGGGCCGGGGCAAGGGATGCGGCCGATCAGGATTGTCGACTATGATCCTCGCTGGCCCACTCTCTTCGAACTGGCGAGAGACGAAATCCTGTCGCTTGCGCCTGGCCTCGTCCTCGCCATCGAGCATATCGGCAGCACCGCGGTGCCCGGACTGGCGGCCAAGCCGAAGATCGACCTCGACGCCGTGCTCATCGACGAAGCGGCCGTGTCCACGCTATCAGCCAGGCTCGCTACCTCAGGCTTCCGCGCACACGGAGACCCTCATAATGACGGCCGCTTGCCCTTTACACGCGAACACGAAGACTATGGCCTGCGCCTCTATCTCTGCACCGCGGACAATCCCGCCCACCGCGACCGCCTCCTTTTCCGCGATCATCTCCGCCGCCATTCGCAACGAACCGCCGAGTATGAGGCGCTGAAACGCGACCTCGCCGAGAAGGCCAATGGCGACTGGGATATCTACACCGGAGGCAAGACTGATTTCGTCGCCGAGACACTGCGCCGCGCCGCGGCCGAACAGCTCTCACGCGGATGATTTCCTGCGCCGCCGGACGTCGTGAACTTCGGATAGAAGCGCTGCTCACATCGCTGGCGCCGCTTCCGCCTTTTGCCGGTGCAGGCTGAGAACCAGCGGGACACCGAGCGCGTAGACGACGACGACCGATAGCCAGATCGCCCCGGGCCACTGTTCTCTCACCACAAAATAGAAGCTCGAGAACGCGAGCGGACTGACGATTGATGCTAGGCTGACGGCCGATGCCAGCACGCCCTGGAATTGACCTTGCTGGCTTTCATCGACCTGGCGGGTCGCCAGCGACTGCAAGGCCGGCACGCCGATCCCGCCGAGTGCGAAGACCGGCATGATAGCGAAAATCATCCAGCCCTGGTTGGCGAAGGCCATCACGGTCAGCGCAATGCAGGCGGCCACAACGCCTGTGATAACGGCCATGCGCTCGCCGAGCAGCTTTACGGCCACGCCCGGAAGGAATGCCTGGGCCAGCGTCTGGCAAACACCGAAGGCGCCGAGTGAGAGTCCGATCCAGAGCCCGCTCCACTGGAAGGTATCGCTGCCCCACAGCGCCCAGCACGTACCATAGGCTTCTCCGGTCGCACTGAAGACGAAAAAGATGAAGATGACCGGCAGCAGGCTCTTCATTGAAAACGCCCAACGCAGCGGCCGCAGAGGGTTGAGCGCTGCCAGATCGATTTTCTCCCGCGTCGGTGTGCGCGATTCCGGCAGGATGAAGAACGCCAGCAGCAGGTTGCAGGCATTCAGGGCCGCCGCGGTAATAAAGGGAAGCCGCAGCCAGTAGTCTCCGAGCGCGCCGCCGAGGATGGGCCCGACGATGAAGCCGATGCCGAACATCGCGTTCAGCAGGCCAAAGCGGCGAGCGCGACTTTCCTGTGGGGAAATATCGGTAATGTAGGCCGTCGCCACGGAGACGTTGGCACTTGTCAGGCCGGCAATGGCACGGCCGAGGATCAACATCCAGAGATTGGGCGCAAAGGCCAGGAACAGATAGTTGATGGCTGCGCCGGCCAGCGAAATCAGGAGCACCGGGCGCCGCCCGAGCCGGTCGCTGAGCGAACCGAGAACCGGCGCGAAGATGAACTGCATGACCGCGTAAAGGGCGGTCATGATGCCGATGTAGGACGCCACGTTTTCCGCATGTGTGACGTCCTCCAGCAGGGAAGGCAAGATCGGGAAGATGAGACCGATGCCGACGGCATCGAGAATGATGGCAGTGAAAATGATGATGAGTGGATTGTTCATGACGCGTTCCGATCGACGCATGCATCCAGCGCCGCTGGCGCCGATGGCTTGCGATTGGGGCCCGACAGGTGTCAGGCGTTTCGTTTCTTGGAAAACGCTGGCGCATCCATGCTCGAAGCGCACGGACGGCGTGTACTCGACCGCCTGGACGACGATTCGTCCACCTGTTTACTCCGCCACTGAGCGGCTCAAGGAAAGCGATCGCTTTTCGCGATAAGCGCCACTTACACCCGGTGGCCGTGCGCGGCAAGGCCTTTCATTATCGCACGGCAGTGGTGGCGTTTGACCGGGTTTCCCGGCGACGGGGACAATTTTCTTGCGCGACAAAAGACTTCGCAGCGATTCCAGCCGCTTGCCGCGCAACATCGTCCGCCCACATCCCCGCGGCATCGACCCATCCGATACTTGCTCCCGTCATTGGACAGGGAGCCGGGGTCGCGAACCGGATCTGACAAATCGGGCCGCAGTCCGGCGTTCGATGATGGTTGCAAGAGGTGGGCAAGCGGTCGTCAGGACCCGACGTCCATCCGGAAAAGAAGGCCGAGGGACGCTCCTGTCGGCCGCTCGGCTCCGGGACCTTCATGCGATCGGGCAGGCGATACAGCCTGACATTCCCACAAACCGTTATAGTTGCCTGCCCATTCCCAGCAAGCTTTCACCGTCGCCGAGGAACCTCCGGCGCGGCATTCGGCGATGGTCCACAACACGGGGGTCGCCGAGCCGGGTCCGATCTTGGTGATCGAACCCGGCAACCAGGTTAATCAATCCGCCTCACCGCCACGACCAGCGACGATTTCGCGCTTGCCGACATGGTTGGCCGGGCCGACGAGGCCTTCCTTTTCCATCCGCTCGACGAGCGAGGCGGCACGGTTGTAGCCGATGCCGAGGCGGCGCTGGATGTAGGAGGTCGAGCACTTCTTGTCGCGCAGCACCACCTTCACGGCCTTGTCGTAGAGGTCGTTGCCGTCCTCTGCCGCCATGTCGCCCTTGTCGAAGACGGCGCTGTCTTCCTCTTCGCCGTCTTCCTCTTCGTCGGCCGTGACCGTGTCGAGATACTCCGGGCGCCCCTGCGTCTTCAGATGTGCCACGACCTTCTCGACCTCCGCGTCGGAGACGAACGGGCCGTGGACGCGCGAGATGCGCCCGCCGCCCTGCATGTGCAGCATGTCGCCCTGGCCGAGCAGCTGTTCGGCGCCCTGTTCGCCGAGGATCGTGCGGCTGTCGATCTTCGACGTCACCTGGAAGGAGATGCGGGTCGGGAAGTTGGCCTTGATCGTGCCGGTGATGACGTCGACCGAGGGACGCTGCGTCGCCATGATCAGGTGGATGCCGGCCGCGCGCGCCATCTGCGCAAGACGCTGGATCGCGCCTTCGATTTCCTTGCCGGCGACCATCATCAGGTCGGCCATCTCGTCGACGATGACGACGATGTAAGGCATTGGCGTCAGGTCGAGTTCCTGCTGTTCCTCGATAGGCGCACCGGTGCTGCGGTCGAAGCCGGTCTGCACCATGATATGGATCGTCTCGCCCTTTTCCTTGGCCTGCGCCACGCGGCCGTTATAGCCGTCGATATTGCGCACGCCGAGGCGCGACATCTTGCGATAACGCTCTTCCATCTCGCGCACCGCCCACTTCAGCGCCATCACGGCCTTCTTCGGGTCGGTGACGACCGGGGTGAGCAGGTGCGGAATGCCGTCATAGACGGAGAGTTCCAGCATCTTCGGATCGATCATGATCAGGCGGCACTGCTCCGGCGTCATCCGGTAGAGCAGCGAAAGGATCATCGTGTTGACGGCGACCGACTTGCCCGAACCGGTGGTGCCGGCCACGAGCAGGTGCGGCATCTTCGCCAGTTCCGCGATCACAGGTTCGCCACCGATCGTCTTGCCGAGGCCGAGCGCCAGCTTGAAGCTGCTCTTCTCGAAATCTGCGCTCTCGATCATCTCGCGGAAATAGACGGTTTCGCGCAGCACGTTCGGCAGTTCGATGCCGATGACGTTGCGGCCGGGAACCACGGCGACGCGCGCCGACAGCGCCGACATCGAGCGGGCGATATCGTCGGCAAGGCCGATGACGCGTGAGGATTTGACGCCCGGTGCCGGCTCGAATTCATAGAGCGTGACGACGGGACCGGGGCGCACATGGATGATCTCGCCCTTGATGCCGAAATCCTCGAGAACGCTTTCGAGAAGCCCGGCATTCTGCTCCAGCGCTTCCTGCGACATGATCTCGCCGACGCGTTCCGGCGGCTCCTGCAGCAGGGAGTTGGAGGGGAATTCATAGCCCGAGGCATCGACCTTGGAGGGAACGAACTTGTGCGCCACCATACGGGCGGCGGGTGCCAGCGGCGCGATCGCCGGCTGCGAACGAACAGGCATCGGCGCGATCGGCTGCGTTGCGGCCGGCTGCGGCTCTATGGCGATGGGCTGCACGACCTGCGGGGCAGGCGCGGGCGCCTGTGCCTCGGCGGCAGCCGCCTGCTGCTTCAGTCTGACCGCAAGCGGCTGGCGGATCGGCGCGCGACCGGTGGTCGGTGCCGGCGCCACGACAACAGGCGCCGTAACGGAAACGCCAGGCGCTGCGGCTGTGATGGGAGCGGCAACCGGGGCCGCTACAGGAGCGGGGGCGACGGCAACCGGCAGCGGCGCGGCATAGGGAGCGGCGACGACGGGCTGCTTGCCCGGCCGCCATTCCATGATGCGGAACTGGCTGATGATCGAATGCGGCGTGGGCACCGCCTGTGGCGCTACGATCTGTACCTGGGGCGTCGCTTCCACCGGCTCGACCGGCGCCTCGCCCTCTTCGAAGGACATCACTTCCCAGAAGGCGAAGTCGGAGATCGAGGCGAGGTTGGAAGAGGCGTGGAACTGCGCTTCGTCAGCGGTCTCTGAAACGACGATCGCGTTTTCTTCGACGGCGGCGACATTGGCTGCCGGCTGGTAGACGTCGAACGGCACGTTGGCAACGACGGGTGCGCGCGGGCCGGTCTGCTGCGACGCATAGGCATTGCGCAACGCCTGCTGCTGAACGTGGGGCTGCGGCTGCGTGACGGCAGGCTGCATGGCGGCCTGGCGGGCGACATAGCCCTGGCGCGGCTGTGCCGCGGGCTGCGACGGCACGACGATCGGCTGGGCCACCGGTGCCACCAATTGGGTGGGCTGGGGGGCAGGTGTCGGCGCGCGCTGCGGTGTGGCTGCTGCCACCTGGGCAGGTTCCATCACCCGCTGCTGCACCGGCTCGGCTGGCTGCTTGCGCGGGTTGATCTGGCTCTCCGGCGTGCGGGTAAAGCGGACATTCGGCGCCAGCGAAAAGTGATTCTGCCAGATCGGCGGCACCGGCTTCTCGCCGGCCTGTTCCTGCAGCTGTTCGCCGTCGATCTCCGTGGAAATCTCACCGGCATCCGTCAGATTGGTTCTAGGAAAGCGCATACGACCGCTACTCACTCATGATTAGCAACTATTATCCTCTTCCGGCTTAGGAAATGAAGGTTAATAAGTTCCTTCCATGAGGGCTGTCGCGACCTCGACAATAAGGCGAAAGTTTATTGTTTTCAGCGCCTTGCTGGATATGGAAAATTTTAGGGATTTTTCGACGAAGCGCTCAATGCGCTTCGTCCCAGTTCATCGCCGAACGGGCGTCGACCTTCAGCGGCACACGCATTTCGAGCGCCGGCATGGTGGCATTTTCCATTACCGATACGATGATCGGCATGGCCTTTTCGACGTCGGCATCCTCGACCTCGAAGATCAATTCGTCATGCACCTGCAACAGCATGCGCACGCGATCGCCAATCCCTGCTTCGGCCAATGCCGGCTCGATCTTGATCATCGCCCGGCGGATGATATCGGCAGCCGACCCCTGGATCGGCGCGTTGATCGCCGCGCGCTCGTTGAAGGCGCGCACCGAGGGATTGGAGGAGCGAATCTCCGGATAGTTGATTCGCCGGCCGAAGATCGTCTCCACATAGCCCTTGTCGCGGGCCATCTGCTTGCGGCTGTCCATGTAGTCGCGAATACCGGGGAAGCGCTCGAAGTAGCGCTTGATATAGTCCCCCGCCTCGGACCGCTCGATCGACAGCTGGTTGGCAAGGCCGAAGGCGGAGATGCCGTAGATGATGCCGAAGTTGATCGCCTTGGCGCGGCGGCGCACCTCCGACGGCATGCCTTCGACGGGAACACCGAACATCTCCGATGCCGTCATCGCGTGAATGTCGATCCCGTCGGCAAAGGCCTGTGTCAGCTGCGGGATCTCGGCGACGTGGGCAAGCACGCGCAGTTCGATCTGGCTGTAGTCGGCCGAAATCAGCTTGTGCCCCGGCGTCGAGATGAAGGCCGTGCGGATCTTGCGACCCTCGGCGGTGCGAACGGGGATGTTCTGCAGGTTCGGTTCCGACGAGGAGAGGCGCCCTGTTGTCGTCGACGCCAGCGAATAGGAGGTGTGCACCCGCTTCGTCTGCGGATGGACGTAGCCCGGCAGCGCATCGGTATAGGTCGATTTCAGCTTCGTCAGCTGGCGCCAGTCGACGATCTTGCGGGGGAGCTCGAAACCGGCGGCGGCAAGATCTTCCAGCACGCTTGCCGAGGTGGACCACTGGCCGGTTTTCGTCTTCGTGCCGCCCGTCAGTCCCATCTTGCCGAACAGGATGTCGCCAAGCTGCTTCGGCGAGCCGATCGTGAAGCGTTCGCCGGCAAGCTTGTAGATCTCGTCTTCAAGCCCGGCCGCACCCTGCGCCAGTTCGCCGGACAGGCGCGACAGAATCTGCCGGTCGACGGTAATACCGCGTTCTTCCATATGCGCGAGAACGGGTAGCAGCGGCCGCTCCAGTCGCTCGTAGATGGTCGTCAGCTTTTCCGCGGCCAGGCGCGGCTTCAGCACCATCCAGAGACGAAGGGTGATTTCCGCGTCTTCCGCTGCATAGTGGGTCGCCCGGTCGATGGAGACCAGATCGAAGGTAATGCTCGACTTACCGCTGCCGGCAACATCCTTGTAGGCGATCGGCGTATGGCCGAGGAATTTCTCCGATAGCGGATCCATGCCGTGAGCGCCCGTTCCGGCGTCGAGCACGTAGGAGATCAGCATCGTGTCGTCGAAGTTCTTCGTCTCGACGCCGTAGCGTTTCATCAGCAGGTAATCGTATTTGAGGTTCTGCGCGACCTTCAGGATGCTTTCGTCTTCCAGCAGCGCCTTGAGGCGGGGCAGGGCGTCGCGCATCGGAATCTGGTTGTCCGCCAGCCCGCCGCCGAGCAGATCGCCAATACCCGTCTTGTGGCCAAGCGGAATGTAGGCGGCGCGAATGCTGGTGCCGGTGGGGTTCTTGTCGTTGTCGGCGATCGCGAGCGAGAAACCGACAAGCTCCGCCTGCATCGCGTCGAGCGATGTCGTTTCCGTATCGAAGGCAACGAGGCCCTTGTCGCGGGCGTCGGCGATCCATGCGTCGAGCGTCGCGACATCGCGGATCGTCACGTAACCGGAGTGATCGAAGGGCAGGGTCGCGAAAGCCTCGGCGCGTGCCGCCGCCAGGTTGGCGGCCAGGAAGGTCCCCTGGGCACCGTTTGCCGTGGCCGGCACAGGCACGGATTCGCCCTCCACCTCGGGAATGCCGCCAGCGACGGGCTCGGGCTGCACCACGTCAAGATCGGGGCCATGGGCGTTGGCGCCCCATTCGACGGGAACGTCGACCGCCTCGATGACGCTGGCATCGCAGGCGCAGGCGTCGGCAACGCGGCGCGTCAGACTGGTAAACTGCATCGCCTTCAGGAAGCCGATCAGCTTCGGGCCGTTCTGCTGCTCCAGAACGAGGTCTTCGACGGCGAGTTCAAGCGGGACATCGGTGCGCAGCTTGACGAGTTCGCGCGACAGGCGCGCCTTGTCGGCGTTTTCGATGATCGTCTGGCGACGCTTCTCCTGCTTGATCTCGGTCGCGCGCTCGAGCAGCGTATCGAGATCACCATATTCGGCGAGCAACTGCGCCGCCGTCTTCGGCCCGATGCCCGGGATGCCAGGCACGTTATCGACGGAATCGCCGGTCATCGCCTGCAGGTCGATCATCTTCTCGGGTGGCACGCCCCACTTTTCGATCACGTCGGCAATGCCGATCTGCTTGTCCTTCATGCTGTCGTACATGTGGACATTGGGCGTGACGAGCTGCATCAGGTCCTTGTCGGAGGAGACGATCGTCACGTCGGCGCCGAGCGCTTCCGCCTGGCGGGCATAGGTTGCGATGATGTCGTCCGCTTCGAAGCCTTCGGTCTCGATGCACGGCAGGTTGAAGGCGCGCGTCGCGTGTCGGATCAGGCCGAACTGCGGGATGAGCTCCTCGGGCGGCGCCGAGCGGTTGGCCTTGTAGGCGTCATAGAGATCCTTGCGGAAGGTCTTCGACGAGTAGTCGAAGATAACAGCCAGGTGCGTCGGCGTGACGCCGACGGAGGTGTCGCGTGCATCCGTCAGCAGTTTCCACAGCATGTTGCAGAAACCCGAGACGGCGCCGACCGGCAAACCGTCGGATTTGCGCGTCAGCGGAGGGAGTGCGTGGAAAGCTCTGAAGATGAAACCGGAGCCGTCGACAAGGAAAAGATGATCGCCTTTTTTCATGCTGCCATCGATAGCGCGGCGACCCTGTCAGGTCTATATAAAGTTCCAGCGGAGAAAACATCTCGGCTCACCAAACTGTTACTAAAATGTAATAGTCAATTCCTAATCTTCCCTTGAAAAGCCACATTCGAGATCACAAATGATGACTACCGACGGTGATCTTTGATCGCGTCGAGGGTCTGATTGCCGGCTTGTCCCCCGCCGCGTCGGACTTGGACAAAGGCCTTATCCCCTCTCCGGGCCTTTGTCCCCATTTCAAGCCGCCATAGCCGACCTCCAGGCTATGGCGGCTTTGTTTTTCTGCTCTATCTCTCCCGTGACAACCATATGAAGCGATTTTGATGCATCGCATGCGATTTGTTGCATTGTTTCGGTCTGAGTTTTGCGCCTAATTGAAAAAATGGGATTTGATCGGATGGACTCGGGAGCCTATCTGGCTAGTCAACTGGCCAAGGGTTTTGCTCGTTCGCTGCAGCAGCGGGCGGGACGACTCGGCTTTTCTCCCGGGCAGTTTCCCATTTTGCTGGAACTCTGGGCCGAGGACGGGCTGACACAGAAGCAGCTGCTCGCAAGGGTCGATATCGAACAGGCGACAATGGCGAACACGCTCGCGCGCATGGAGCGCGACGGTCTCATCGAGCGCCGGCCGCACCCCTCCGACAAGCGTGCGCAGCTGGTCTTTCTCACGGAAAAGGCGAAAGGAATGCAGGGCGCCGCGGTCGAAGCTGCCCGCGAGGCGGATCTGGCGCTGTTTGACGGTTTCAAGGCCTTCGAGCGGGAGCTGACGCTCGAATATATCCGCCGTCTCCTCGAGAACGCCAAGAAGCTCTGAGCTTACACTTCATGCGGAGATCGCCTTTGGCGGCGTGCGTTCGTCGGAGTGGGCGGAAAGAAAACTCTCGCGTGCCGCCAGCTTGAGGCTGGGTTCTATATCCGGCTTTCCGAGAAGCAGTCCCTGCATTTGCCCGCATCCCTCGTCGATGACGATCTTGCGCTGCAATTCGGTTTCGACCCCCTCGGTGACCACCTGGATGCCGAGACTATGGCCGAGGCCGATGATCGCGCGAACGATCGAACGAGCCGCCGCGTCGTGCTCGAGCACGCCGGTAAAGCTTCTGTCGACCTTGATCTTGTCGAAGGGCAGGGCGCGCAGGTTTGAAAGCGAGGAAAAGCCGGTGCCGAAGTCATCCATGACGATGCGAACGCCGAGCTCGTGCAGCCGCATCAGGGTCGAGATTGTATTCGCCCGATCCCGCACGAAAGCCGCTTCGGTTATCTCCAGCTCCAGCCGCTGCGGCGCCAGCCCGGTTTCTTCCAGGATGGTCGCAAAACGCTCGTATAGGTTCGGCAGCATGAACTGGACAGGCGAGACGTTGACGGCGATCGAGAGCGGTTGCGGCCAGCGGGCAGCTTCCGTGCAGGCCTGGCGCATGACCCATTCGCCTAGCTGTACGATCGTCCCGCTCTCCTCCGCGATGGAAATGAAGACGTTCGGCTCGCTGATGCCATGCCCCGGCCGGTTCCAGCGCATCAGGGCCTCATAGCCGCTGACAGCATTCGTGGTGCTGTCGAGGATCGGCTGGTAGTTCACATAGAGCTGGTTGCGGCTGATCGCGTGCCGCAGTTCGGTTTCGATCTGGCGCCGCGCCCGAACGGCTGCATCCATCTCGGTATCGAAGAAGCAGGCCTTGCCGCGCCCCGCGTGTTTGGCCCGGTAGAGGGCTGTGTCCGCGTTGTCGGAGAGTTCCTCGACCGAGCGCCCGTCGGCGGGATAGATGGCAATGCCCATGCTGATGCCGACGGCAGTTGGATCACGCGTCACATCCATTTCGCCAGCCAGCGCTTCGAGGATGTCGCCGGCGAGCCGCTGCGCTGCCTCGGGCTGTTTCTTGCCTGCCTGAATGATCGCGAATTCATCGCCACCCAGCCGCGCGATCGTGGCGCTGTCGTCGGCGACGCGACGAAGAAGGGCGGCCACCTTGCAGAGGATACGGTCGCCTTCCGCATGCCCGAAGATGTCGTTCACGGCCTTGAAGCGATCGAGATCCATGAAGAAGACGGCAACCTGGCCACGCTTGCGTTGTGCCGCCTGCAGCGCATGCCGGATCCGCGTGTCGAAGAGTGACCGGTTCGGCAATCCCGTCAGCACGTCATGCTGGGCGAGATGCTCGATCATTTGCTGCGCGCGCTTGCGCTCCGTCAGGTCACGGACTACCAGCACCCGGCAGTTGCGGCCGCGGTACACCATCCTGCGAACAAGAACTTCGACCGGGAGCTCTGTCTCGTCCTTCGTCAGCAATTGCGTTTCGTGGTGGGTGGCCTCGCTAATCTCTCCCGGCAGAACCAGAACCGTATCCGGCTTGGCTCCAAGCAGGTCGGTAAGGCGGCAGCCGGTCATGGCGAGGATCTGCTCGTTGGCATCGACGATCACATCGCGGTGGAGGATCAGCAATCCTTCCATGGATGCGTTTGCAAGTCCGCGCAGATCGGTCAGGTAGCTCGCCAGAAGCGCCGCGCCGAGAGCGATGAGAATGAGGATGGTGGAGACCGCCATGACGATGGCGGCAAGTGTCTTCGTCTCGAGCACGGTCGCCGTGACGCTGCGTCCTGGAACTGGGACGAGCGTAATGCTGCTCATGGATATGAAATGCATCGCGGCGATGGCGCATACCATGGCGATGGCCGAGCACAGGAGCCGCTTGCCGCCCTTGAGGCGGCTGAACGAAAGAAACGCGCCGCTTGCAAGGATCGCACCCAGGCAGATCGCCACCAGTGTCGCGTAGGGATCGTAAATGATGTCGACGGGCGCTTCGATCGCCTGCATTCCCGTCAGGTGCATCGCGCCTATCCCAAGCGCCATGAGCACGCCGCCAGACGCAAAGGAGTATCCGCTCGTTCCTTCGGATGCGACAAGCATCGCCAGCAGGGAGATGCCGATCGACAGGACGACGGAGAGCACCGTCAGGCCGAGCCCGTAGGTGATCGGAAAGCCGCCGTCATAGGCCAGCATCGAGATGAAATGCGTCGCCCATATGCCGACGCCGCATGCGAAGGCCGACGCGATGATCCAGCGGCGTTGCTGGGCTCTGTCGCATTCCTGGGCGCGGAAAAGGAGGAGCATGGCAGCGACGTTGCCAACGAGGCAGACGATGACCGCCGCAACGATCAGGCGCCAGTCATGGTTGTCGCGAATACAGGTGAGTACGGAAAACATCAGTCACCTCGAACAACAGCTCACTCCTTAATTTAATGAGGTGATACTAAATAACTGTAAATTGCATTTTCCATTTTTGTGCCACTCGCATCGAGGGCGTTGGCATGCCGGCACCGGATTTTTCGTCTCGAAAGGGTCGGCGCTTTGTTCTATCTTCCCGGCGATTTTCCAAAGGAGTCGATAATGACGGAATTACAGACGGTCCTTGCCCGCGCGGACGAGAATTTGACATCGAGCCTAGACAAGCTCTTCGAGCTGCTGCGCATCAAGTCCATCTCGACGGACCCGGCTTATAAGGCTGAATGCCGCAAGGCGGCTGAATGGCTTGTGAGCTATCTGAACACGTTGGGTTTCGAGGCCTCCGTGCGCGATACACCCGGACATCCGATGGTGGTTGCACACCACGAAGGCGCAGACGCCGCTGCCCCGCATGTCCTGTTCTATGGCCATTATGACGTCCAGCCGGTCGATCCGATCGAACTTTGGGAAAACGATCCCTTCGAACCGTCGATCAAGGATGTCGGAAACGGCCGCAAGATCCTGACCGGACGCGGCACCGCGGACGACAAGGGCCAGCTGATGACCTTCGTCGAAGCCTGCCGCGCCTACAAGGAAGTCAATGGAGCACTCCCTTGCCGCATCACCATCCTGTTCGAAGGCGAGGAAGAATCGGGCTCGCCGTCGCTGAAGCCTTTCCTGCAGGCCAATGCCGATGAACTGAAGGCAGATTACGCGCTGGTTTGCGATACCAGCATGTGGGATCGCGATACGCCGGCCATCGCCGCGGCACTGCGCGGCCTAGTCGGTGAAGAGGTGGTCGTGACCGCCGCGGATCGCGATCTTCATTCCGGTCTCTTCGGCGGCGCGGCCGCAAATCCGATCCATATTCTTGTCGAAGCGCTTTCGGGCCTGCGCGACGAAACCGGGCGCGTGACGCTCGAGGGCTTTTACGATGGCGTCGAGGAGACGCCTGAGAACGTCAAGGCATCCTGGGAAACGCTTGGAAAAACGGCAGAGAGTTTCCTTGGCGAAGTTGGCCTCTCCGTGCCTTCGGGCGAGAAAGGCAGGTCCGTTCTCGAATTGACTTGGGCGCGGCCGACGGCGGAGGTCAACGGCATCTGGGGCGGATACACCGGCGAAGGCTTCAAGACCGTCATCGCGGCCAAGGCATCCGCCAAGGTCTCGTTCCGCCTCGTCGGAACGCAGAACCCCGACGCCGTTCGTGAAAGCTTCCGCGCCTTTGTCCGCTCGAAGATTCCGGCCGATTGCTCGGTCGAGTTTCATCCGCACGGCGGCTCGCCGGCGATCCATCTTTCCTACGATTCCCCTGTTTTGACGAAGGCGAAGACCGCGCTTTCCGACGAATGGCCGAAGCCCGCCGTCGTCATCGGCATGGGTGGGTCCATTCCGATCGTGGGCGACTTCCAGAAAATGCTGGGAATGGAATCGCTGCTCGTCGGTTTCGGCCTGAGTGATGACCGCATCCACTCGCCCAACGAAAAGTACGAGCTGGTCTCGTACCACAAGGGCATCCGCTCCTGGATCCGCATCCTGGAAGCGCTGGCGGCCTGAAAACAAAAAAGGCGTCTCGGCTTTCGCCGTGGACGCCTTAGAGAACAAAAAGGCCGGCAAAAACCGGCCTTTCGTCATTCGCTTCACTTCGATGCCAGTACATCCGTGGTCAAGGAGGAAGCGAATATTGCAGCCAGAGTGGCCGGAAAAGGTTAACGAATCGTTAACGGTACGGCCGGGCCTTCAATGGACATCGGCGACTATGAAAGCGCCTTCGGACATCCACCCGCTGCAATCCGTAGAACCATAGATCGGTATTACGATGGCAGGTTTCAAGGCCTGAAAGCAAATATTGCCGTTCAAGCTGCGTTCATCCGGCGCCGAATATAACCTATTGAAAGATATATGAATAGTTGTTGCAACGGCGCGCTTTGCGCCGCCGTTGGTGCGTGTCCTGAAGGGAGTGCAGCGTGAAACCGATGCTGATGAAAATAGCCGCCGTAGCGGCACTGGTGCTGGCACCGGCAATTGCCGAAGCCGCAGAGGGCTATGCCACTGCAAACGTCAACATGCGCGCCGGTCCAAGCACGCAATACCCCGCTGTTACGGTCATTCCGGCCGGTGAATCGGTCGAGATCCATGGATGTCTCGCCGACGTGCCGTGGTGCGATGTCGAGTTCTATGGCGGACGCGGCTGGGTAGCGGGCGCCTACGTGCAGGCGGTCTATCAGCAGCGCCGCGTATATGTCGGGCCGGACTATTATCGCCCGCTGGGCATTCCGACCGTCGTCTTCAGCGTCGGTAACTATTGGGATCGCTACTACCGCGATCGCAATTTCTACCATGAGCGGGATCGCTGGCGCCGCAACCCCGTCTACGATCGTCCACCTGTCGTTCCCGGCCGTGGCCCTGGTTATGACCGTGGCCCCGGTCCCAGGCCCGGTTATGATCGCGGCCCGGACCGGCGTCCCGATTTTGGTTCGCAACCCGACCGCCGTCCGAATTCGGACCGCGGTCCCGACCGGCGCCCCGATGCTCAGCCGCGTCCCGGCAATGGCAATGCGATCGGTCGTCCCGGTGGAAACCCTGATTTCGGGTCGCAGCCAGATCGTCGCCCGAACTCGGATCGCGGACCCGATCGTCGCCCCGACATGCAGGGACGCCCCGGCAACGGTCGTCCGCCGGAAGATCGCAACCGCAATCGCGACAATGTCCAGCGGCCTCCGCAGGGCGGGCGCGACGCGGGTCATGATCGCGGCAACCAGGATCGCCGCAGGCCTCCGGCTTGCGCACCCGGCGATCAGGCTTGCCGCGACAATCAGAGATAATGGACGAGGGCGGTCGCGAGGCCGCCCTTTTCTCACGCCTTCGCCCACGAAAAAGCCCGGGACTCTTGATGAGTCGCCGGGCCTAATTTTGATCGGACGTCTGAGGGGAGGCGGCCGATCCTGACGGAACTGAGGGTTGTTCCGTCCTCCTATAATCGCGTAGCGCCCTAATGGTTCCCTGCTACCAGACCGAAACTGTTCTTTCCCGGCCGGCGAGAAGATCGCGCATCTCGGCAAAAGGCCCGTGCAGCATTTTCAGGCGGCTCTCTTCCATCTTGCTGAGCCTGTATTGGCGCGCAAACTCCTGCACGCTCCATACTTCGCGCAGCTTGAATTCGTTCGTTTTTGCTGGGTCTATGCTCATCAGTGCCTACATATTGCGCTTGCTGCGCTATTCTTAGGCGCAATTCGGCTGGCTATATGTCAGATTTGTGACAACCGCAACGAATGGCAGCCATGCTAAAATAGCGTGGCTGTCGGGAGTGCAAAAAAGGCCCGGGCAATAAGCCGGGCCTTTGTATTCACTGTGAGCGGATGGATCTAACGCCAGTTATTATCATACCGGTCATAGCGATCCCAGCCCGGTGGCGGACGGCGGGGCCGGTCGTAACCCCAGCCGTAACGCGGCGGCGGACGGTCACCCCATCCGTAGGTGCGCTCGTAGCGCCAGCCATATCTCGGGGGTGGCGGTGGTCTCCAGTTCGGACGGCAATTGCCCCATTGGGTGATGTGGTAGCCGCGTCCGCATGCATAGTCGACAAGGACAGGCGCTTTGGCTGCGCCGGGCTCGATGGGCGCCATCGGCATTGCGTCGGCAATGGAAACGGCTGCTCCGCTTAGGGCAATCGCAATGGCGATTGTTGAAATACGCATCTCTGCACCTCTGTTCTGCAAGTCCCTTGCATGCGGATTAGAGAGTGCGCGGAGTGAATGGGAGCTGAACCAAAAATGGCATTGTTGGGGCAGCTCCCAGGCGCGCGAAACGCGGGAAAATAAAGGTTTGGAGCGTGCCTAACGAGTTCTTAACCCCCCCTTAAATCGCCGCATTTAAAGTTCAACCGGTAGAGAACCGCCCGCAGTGGGGCGGATGCTGCAAACATCGGGTTTGTTTGGCAAAAATGGAGCGCGACCGGTCCTAAATGGCAGGCAGAGGTAGATCACACGACAGAATCGAACCGTCCTTCAACGGCCGTGACAGCCGGGATGATGATGACGATTTCGCCCTCGACGCCGAAGATCGCGTCGCAGGTGGACGTTCGGTAAAGCGGTCAGCCTCCTCCAAGCCTTCGCGTTCCCGCCAGCCGGCAGGACGCAAGCGCCGTCCGTCCCCGCGCGAAAGCGGCGGCCTCTTCGGATTTATTCGCCGGATCGTCTATTGGTGCATCGTGCTCGGCATCTGGGCGGGGATTGGCGTGGCGGGCCTCGTCTTCTACTACGGCTCGCGCATGCCCAGTGCCAGCACCTGGGCCATCCCCGATCGTCCGCCGAACGTGAAGATCACGGCCGTGGACGGCAGCGTCATGGCCAACCGCGGCACGACCGGTGGCGAGGCGCTCGCGCTGGAAGACATGTCTCCGTATATCCCCGAGGCGATCGTTGCGATCGAGGACCGCCGTTTCTATTCGCACTTTGGCGTTGATCCGCTCGGCCTTGCGCGCGCCTTCGTCACCAATCTGACGACAGGTCACATGGTCCAGGGCGGCTCGACGCTGACGCAGCAGCTTGCCAAGAACCTGTTCCTGTCGCCGGATCGCACGCTTGAGCGCAAGGTGCAGGAAGTGCTGCTCGCTCTGTGGCTTGAGCAGAAGTACACCAAGGATCAGATCCTTGCGATGTATCTCAACCGCGTCTTCTTCGGCTCGAACGCCTATGGCGTGGAGGCAGCATCCCGTCGCTACTTCAACAAGTCGGCGCGCGATGTGAACCTGGGCGAAGCAGCGCTCCTCGCCGGTCTGGTCAAGGCTCCGTCGCGCCTGTCGCCAGCGCGTGATCCGGAAGCGGCCAATGCCCGCGCACAGGTGGTCCTGCAGGCCATGCGCGACCAGGGCTATGTCACCGACGACGAGGTCAAGACGGCCATGTCGCAGACGCCGGCCAAGGCAAAGCGCTACTGGTCTGGAGCCGGACACTACGTCGCCGATATGGTGATGGACGAGCTGCCGGGGCTGATCGGCGACGTGAAGGAAGACATCGTCGTCGATACGACGATCGACAAGACGCTCGAAAAGCGGGCGGAGCAGTCCCTGACGGATGTGCTCAACAAGGACGGAGCCAAGCTCGACGCGTCGCAGGCAGCCCTTGTCTCGATCGACGGCACCGGGGCGATCCGCGCTCTGGTCGGCGGTCGTGACTACGCCGACAGCCAGTTCAATCGCGCCGTCAAGGCCAAGCGCCAGCCGGGCTCCTCCTTCAAGCCATTCGTCTACGCCGCAGCGCTCGAAAAGGGTCTGACGCCATTTTCGGTGTTCAACGACGCGCCGATCCGGATCGGCGACTGGACGCCGGAAAACTACGAGAAGAAATACAATGGTCAGGTGACGCTCGCGACGGCGCTTGCGAAGTCGCTGAATACGGTTGCGGCGCAGCTGGTGATGTATGACGGCCCGGATCAGGTGATCAAGCTGGCGCATCGCCTCGGCATCGAATCGGAACTGCAGCCGAACGCATCGATTGCGCTTGGTACGTCAGAAGTATCGCTGATGGAGCTGACCGGCGCCTATGCGGCCTTCATGAACGGCGGATACAAGGCAACGCCGCACGTCATCCGCCGCGTGACGACCGCCGACGGCAGCAAGGTTCTCTACGAAAATACCTATGACAATCCGCCCCGCGTGTTGTCCGAGACGATCGCCGCGAACATGAACGCGATGATGATGGGCGTGATCGATCAGGGCACCGGTAAGAGCGCCAAGATCCCGGGCTGGCAGGCAGCCGGCAAGACCGGCACGACGCAGAATTCGCGCGACGCGCTTTTCGTCGGCTTCACCAGCAATCTGACGACGGGCGTCTGGTTCGGCAATGACGATGGCAAGCCGATGAAGAAGGTCACCGGCGGCGGCTTGCCGGCCAAGGCCTGGCAGACATTCATGGTCGCCGCCCACAAGGGGCTGTCGCCTGCTCCACTGTTCGGCAGCGGCCAGTTCATGGCCGATCCGGTCAGCCCGGGCAATGCCGATCAGCCGATGGCGTCGGCCGAGCCCGGCATGCAGCAACCCGGCATGCAGCAGCCGGTCGAAGAACCAAGCACGATCGGCAGCATCATATCGGGTGTTTTCGGCGGATCCAGCGAGGCGGAAAGTCGCTATCCACAGGCGCCAAGCCGGCCTGCGCGGCAGCAGCTTGCGCCGGTCGGCAGAGGTCCTGTCCCGCCATCGGACGTTGCTGAAGATGGCCGCTACGGCTATGGCGACGCCGTTCCGCCGGGCGAGGTCGGCGATACGCTGGAGGGCCCCGTCGAGCGTCCGCGCCGCACGACTTTGCTTGACCTGATCATGGGCCAATAGCGCCGTGGTCGGCTAAGAAAAAATGCGGCTTTCCTGAGGCTGTGAAAATTAATCGGCCTAGGCTCTTTTTGCTGGTTTTCAGGCTATTCTCTGCCTTGCAGTCACGAAAACCGCTCCTTATATACGCCGCATCACCGCAATCACGATTGCGTTAATCTTAAAGACCAATCCCGTAAGGGGCTGTCAGGGAAATGCCTTACCGGGGTTCCGACAGCTTGCTTCAAGGAGAGAATGACATGGCAAAAGTAATTGGTATCGACCTCGGAACGACAAATTCCTGCGTCGCTGTCATGGACGGCAAGGACGCGAAGGTCATTGAGAACGCCGAAGGTGCGCGCACGACGCCTTCGATCGTAGCATTTTCCGAAGATGGCGAACGCCTCGTCGGTCAGCCGGCCAAGCGCCAGGCAGTTACCAACCCCACGGATACGCTGTTCGCAGTGAAGCGCCTCATCGGCCGCCGCTACGACGATCCGACGGTTGAAAAGGACAAGGCACTCGTGCCTTTCGAGATCACCAAGGGTGACAACGGCGACGCCTGGGTCAAGGCCCGCGGCACCGGCTATTCGCCTGCCCAGATCTCCGCGATGATCCTTCAGAAGATGAAGGAAACCGCTGAATCCTACCTCGGTGAAAAGGTCGAAAAGGCTGTCATCACCGTTCCGGCTTACTTCAACGACGCACAGCGCCAGGCAACCAAGGATGCCGGCAAGATCGCTGGCCTCGAAGTTCTCCGCATTATCAACGAGCCGACCGCTGCCGCGCTCGCTTACGGTCTCGACAAGAAGGACGGCAAGACCATCGCCGTTTACGACTTGGGTGGCGGTACCTTCGATATTTCGATCCTCGAGATCGGCGACGGCGTCTTCGAAGTGAAGTCCACCAACGGCGATACCTTCCTCGGTGGTGAAGACTTCGACATGCGCCTGGTCGAATACCTCGTTGCCGAGTTCAAGAAGGACAACGGCATCGACCTCAAGGGCGACAAGCTTGCTCTGCAGCGCCTCAAGGAAGCTGCCGAAAAGGCCAAGATCGAACTCTCGTCTTCGCAGCAGACCGAAATCAACCTGCCGTTCATCACGGCCGATGCAACCGGTCCGAAGCACCTGACGCTGAAGCTGACCCGCGCCAAGCTCGAAAGCCTGGTCGACGATCTGATCCAGCGCACCATCGCGCCGTGCAAGGCAGCCCTCAAGGATGCCGGCGTCACCCCTGCTGAGATCGACGAAGTCGTTCTGGTCGGTGGCATGAGCCGCATGCCGAAGGTGCAGGAAGTCGTCAAGCAGCTGTTCGGCAAGGAGCCTCACAAGGGCGTCAACCCGGATGAAGTCGTAGCCCTCGGCGCAGCCATCCAGGCCGGCGTTCTCCAGGGCGACGTCAAGGACGTTCTGCTCCTCGACGTAACCCCGCTGTCTCTCGGCATCGAAACGCTGGGCGGCGTCTTCACCCGTCTGATCGAGCGTAACACCACGATCCCGACGAAGAAGTCGCAGACCTTCTCGACCGCCGACGACAACCAGCAGGCCGTCACCATCCGCGTTTCGCAGGGCGAGCGCGAAATGGCTGCCGACAACAAGCTGCTCGGCCAGTTCGACCTCGTTGGCCTGCCGCCGGCACCGCGTGGCGTTCCGCAGATCGAAGTCACCTTCGATATCGACGCCAACGGCATCGTACAGGTTTCGGCCAAGGACAAGGGCACCGGCAAGGAACAACAGATCCGCATCCAGGCATCTGGTGGTCTCTCCGACGCCGACATCGAGAAGATGGTCAAGGACGCCGAAGCCAATGCTGAAGCCGACAAGAAGCGTCGCGAAGGCGTCGAAGCCAAGAACCAGGCTGAAAGCCTGATCCACTCCAGCGAGAAGTCGCTGAAGGATTACGGCGACAAGGTCACCGAGGCCGACCGCACGGCGATTTCCGATGCGATCGCAGCGCTGAAGTCTGCAACCGAAGCGTCTGAGCCTGATGCTGAAGACATCAAGGCAAAGACCCAGACCCTCATGGAAGTCTCCATGAAGCTCGGTCAGGCGATCTACGAAGCGCAGCAGGCTGAAGGTGGTGCGGCAGACGCATCGGCTGAAGCCGGCGATGACAATGTCGTCGATGCCGACTACGAAGAAGTCAAGGACGACGACCGCAAGAAGTCCGCATAAGCTGGGCGAAACGGTCACGTTTGAAACTGACATTCCGGCTGCTCACCATGGCAGCCGGAAATCCATTTCCGGGGTCTGATCCTTAATGGCAAAAGCCGATTTTTACGAAACGCTGGGTGTCGCCAAGACGGCGGATGAAAAAGAGCTGAAGAGCGCTTTCCGCAAGCTGGCGATGAAATACCATCCGGACAAGAATCCCGATGATCATACCGCCGAGCAGAAGTTCAAGGAAATCAACGAAGCCTACGAGACGCTGAAGGACCCGCAGAAGCGGGCTGCCTACGACCGTTACGGCCACGCTGCCTTCGAGCATGGCGGCATGGGCGGCGGTGGCGGCGGCTTTGCCGGCGGTGGTTTCTCCGACATCTTCGAAGACATCTTCGGCGAGATGATGGGCGGCGGCCGGCAGCGGCAGCGCTCGTCTGGCGGTCGCGAGCGCGGCGCCGATCTTCGCTACAACATGGAAATCTCGCTGGAGGAATCCTTCTCCGGCAAGACGGCGCAGATCAGGGTTCCGACCTCGATCACCTGCGACGCCTGTTCCGGTTCGGGCGCCAAGCCCGGCACCCAGCCGAAGACCTGCGGCACCTGCCAGGGCTCCGGCCGCGTGCGCGCCGCCCAGGGCTTCTTCTCCATCGAGCGCACCTGCCCGACTTGCCATGGCCGCGGCCAGATCATTCCCGACCCCTGCACGAAATGCCACGGCCAGGGCCGTGTTACCGAGGAGCGTTCGCTCTCGGTCAACATTCCGGCTGGCATCGAGGACGGCACCCGCATTCGCCTGCAGGGCGAAGGCGAGGCCGGTACCCGCGGTGGACCGGCGGGCGACCTCTATATCTTCCTGTCGGTGAAGCCGCATGAGTTCTATCAGCGTGACGGAGCCGATCTCTATTGCTCGATCCCGATCTCGATGACGACGGCCGCGCTCGGCGGTACGTTCGATGTCGCGACCCTCGACGGTACGAAGTCGCGCGTCACCGTGCCGGAAGGCACGCAGGCCGGCAAGCAGTTCCGCCTGAAGGGCAAGGGGATGCCGGTGCTGCGTTCACCGCAGACGGGCGATCTCTACATCCAGATCCAGATCGAGACACCGCAGAAGCTCACCAAGCGCCAGCGCGAGCTTCTTCAGGAGTTCGAGGAACTGTCTTCCAAGGAAAACAATCCAGAATCGACCGGTTTCTTTGCTCGAATGAAAGAGTTCTTCGAGAACTGATCCTTCGATTTCAGGTCTTTTTCCGAAAGCCCGGTTGCCCGTCAACCGGGCTTTTCTGTTCTTAAGCGGTTGCACTGCGGGAACAGGCTCGACTTTTGCGTCTTTATTCGCTTTATTACTTAATTGCTAATTACGTTCGGCCGGGCATCTTAAAGAAGACTAGACCTGCGTCCGTGTTTTTGTCAGCCAGTGCCGAGGTCACCTTGGAACGCCGTCTCGCAGCCATCTTAGCAGCAGATATCGTAGGCTACAGCCGTCTGATGGGCTCAGACGAGTCGGGCACGCTTGCCGCCGTCAAGCGTTGCCGCGAGGAGTTGATCGACCCGAAGATCGCAGCTCACAAGGGCCGGATCGTCAAGCTGACAGGCGACGGGATGCTCGTCGAATTCTCCAGCATCGTCAATGCGGTAGCCTGCGCCGACGAGGTGCAGCGAGCGATGGCGGAGCGCAATGGCTTGGTCGAGGACCCGCGCCGCATAGAGTTTCGCATCGGTATCCATCTGGGGGACGTTCTGGTCGAGGATGGCGATATCTTCGGGGACGGCGTCAATCTCGCCGCGCGTCTGGAGGGGATCGCCGAGCCTGGCGGGATCGCGATTTCGGCGTCCGCCAGAGACCATGTCGGCGGAAGGCTCGATGTCGTGTTCCAGGACAAGGGCGAGCATTCCCTGAAGAACATCGCGCGCCCGGTGAGGGTATACGCCGTCGCACCAAGGCGCGCATTGCCGCTGAAGGTGCATGAAGCGGCGCTCAGCGCGGCAAAGGAGAAGCACAAGCAACTGGTCGCCGTCCTGCCCTTCACCAACATGAGCGGCGATTCCGAACAGGAATATTTCTCCGACGGCATCACTGAGGACATCATTACCGACCTGTCAAAGATCTCGAACCTTTATGTCGTCGCCCGCAACACGGCCTTCACCTACAAGGGCAAATCCGTGCAGGTGAAGCAGGTAGCTGCCGAGTTGGGCGTCAATTTCATTCTGGAAGGCAGCGTCCGCAAGGTCGGCCAGCGGGTGCGCATAACAGGACAGCTGATCGATGCTAAGAACGGTGGGCACGTCTGGGCCGACCGGTTCGACCGCGAGTTGACCGACATCTTCGCGATCCAGGACGAGATCACCCACGCGATCGTCGCTCAGCTTAAGATCAAGCTTCTGCCGGAGGAAAAGCAGGCAATCGCCAGCGAGCCCACCAACAGCGTCGAAGCCTACACCTACTATTTGCGCGGCCGCCAGTTTTCCAACACCTGGACGCGGCCTTACCTGCTGATGGCACGGCGTATGTTCACGACCGCGGTTGCGCTCGATCCGCAATATGCCCGTGCCTATGCCGGCATCGCCGATTGCGAATCCGCTCTGCGTGACTGGCATGCCGGCGAATACACGTTGCAGGGCATCCTGAACCTGACCGCCAAGGCGCTGGCGCTCGATCCGCATCTTGCCGAGGCCCATGCCTCGCGCGGCCTCGCGCTGCATCAGGACGGGCGGGACGACGAGGCGCTGGTGGAGTTCGACAAGGCGCTCTCGCTCGAACCCGATCTCTATGAGGTGAACTTCCACTACGGCCGCTTCATGTTCATGCAGGGCAAGTTCCAGCGCGCCATCAACTTCTTCACCAGAGCCTCGGAAATCCATCCGGACGACTATCTCTCGCCGATCCACTTGATCAGCGCCTGCCGCTCCCTTGGTTTCAAGAAGGAGCGGGAGAACTGGGCGCGTGTCGCTCTGGAGCGCGCTGAACGTGCGCTCGAGCGTCATCCGGAAAACTCCGGCCCCGCCCACCGCGGCGCGCTCGCGCTGGCGCATATGGGCGACAAGGAGCGGGCCAAGGAATGGATCAGGCGCGCCCAGGCCATCGATCCCGACGATATCGTCGCGCAGTACAACGCTGCCTGCGTGTATGCGCTGCTGGATGAGCGGGACACGGCGCTCGACATTCTCGAGTCGCTGTTGCCGCAGTCCTCCTGCTACCAAATCCTCTGGTTCAAGCACGACTCCGACCTGGATTCAGTTCGAAATCATCCTCGTTTCCGCAAGATGCTGGATGCGATCGAGGCGTGCTCCCTGTCTCTCGATAGCCTCACGCGCGTGGCTTCCGAGTAAAGCGTCTGCAATCTGCTCCATATTGAAACAGCACGCTCGTCGGTTCTGTCTTGTGTTAACGCAGGTCGTTGATCGCGCTTTGCAGCGGCGGCGAATCTATTCATGATGGCTGCAGGGGAATATTCTAACTGAGGGCAACTTCCATGACGGTAGCAAGCACCTTCCAGTCTGACGATGACGATGTACTCGCAGGCGCTCTTTACGCTTGGTGCGCCGAGCGCAACATCAAGATTCGCAGCCAGCAGGGCCTTTCGATTGCTAGCATCGCAATTGATTTGTACCACGCCGGTCACCAGACCCAGGACGACCTCTTGGTCGCTCTGCACGAGCGCGAATTGCACTGATATCGCAGCCCGCTGGGCGCGTTAAGCGAACGCTTCTCCGTTCATCAGCGTCAGGATCGTCTTGACGGCCTCCTTGCCGGCGGCTGAACTCAGCCGGTCGTAGTGGACAGCGAGCTCATAGGCTTCGGCGCTGAGCCCCGGCCGCGCGGATGCGTCCGTCGTGTTTGCGCCTTCGAACAGGGCTGAAATCTCGACGCCGAGAAAAACCGCGATCTGGTGCAGCTTGCTGGCCGATACGCGGTTGGTTCCTTTTTCGTATTTCTGTATCTGCTGAAAGGTGAGGCCCAACGCCTCGCCCAATTCCAGCTGCGATATGCGTCGCTTTGCCCGAAGCGCCCTGACATTCTGGCCAACAATCATATCCACCGGATCTGGCACGTCGGTTTCCCCCATAGACGTCTAGTTTCGACAATACTATGCCCGCGTTTTTATATATCTCAACCCGGCAGTTGCAAAATTCAACCCGATTTTCGCAAGAATTCAGGCAAGATTCTCTCGCTTTTTGCTGGGATGTAGACCTTAGCGTGCGCCCAGGTATACATGCCAGTTAAGGGGGGTGTCGGCGTTTCTATTGTAAGCCTATTCGGCCGGACGCGAGGCGAGTCGGAAGATACTTGCGGCCTTGACCGCCGGCAGGCGTGCTCATAAATTAGAATAATTCTAAAAATGAGGATGCCATGTTCAATAGATTTTTCAGATCGTCGAAACGCCCTTTTACGTCGCTCTCCGAACAGGAGATCCTTGCGCTGGCAATCGCGTCGGAGGAAGAGGATGCGCGCATCTATCTCGCCTACGCTGATCGCCTGAGGGCCGACTATCCGGCATCCGCCAAGGTGTTCGAAGAGATGGCCGAGGTCGAGGACACCCACCGCCAGTCTCTAATCGCCATTTATCGCGAGCGTTTCGGCGAACGCATCGTTCTTATCCGCCGCGAGCACGTCAGCGGTTTCTACGAGCGGCGGCCGGACTGGTTGGCCCGCAATCTGTCGTTGGAGACGATCCGGGCCGAGGCCGAGGCCATGGAGCAGCAGGCCTATCGGTTCTATGTCGAGGCGACCGGTCGCGTCTCCGATGCGCGGACACGCCAGCTGCTTGGCGACCTTGCGCTTGCGGAGCAGGGGCATGGGGACATCACCCGCATGTTAGGCGAAAAGCACCTGCCCGAGGATGCACGCGCGGAAGAGGATCAGACGGTTCGCCGGCAGTTTGTCCTGACCTATGTGCAGCCCGGTCTGGCTGGTCTCATGGACGGCTCCGTCTCGACACTCGCGCCGATCTTCGCCGCCGCGTTTGCGACCCAGGATACCTGGCAGACGTTCCTCGTCGGCATGTCGGCCTCGGTCGGTGCAGGTATTTCCATGGGCTTTACCGAAGCCGCCCATGACGACGGAAAGATCTCCGGACGCGGCTCCCCGATCAAGCGCGGGCTTGCCTGCGGCCTCATGACGGCGCTGGGCGGCCTCGGGCACACCCTGCCGTATCTGATCCCGAATTTCTGGACGGCGACCACCATGGCCGTGATTATCGCGATCTTCGAGCTGTGGGCGATCGCGTTCATTCAGAACCGCTATATGGAAACGCCGTTCCTGCGCGCGGCGTTTCAGGTTGTCGTCGGCGGCGGACTGGTGCTTGGCGCCGGCATCCTGATTGGCAATTCCTGATCCGGAAACGAAAAAGGCCGGCGATAAGCCGGCCTCTCAATTCCGCGTTGTGCGCTGTGACTACTTCAGAGCGCCGACCAGGACGTCGCGGCCATTCTCGATGGTGACCCAGCGGCCGGCATTGTAGCTCGACTGGCGCTTGATGAAGGAATAGCTCGTCTCGAACCATGGTTTGACGGTGGAAGCGAGGTTGTCGAGGATGAAATCGCCCTGCGTCGTGCGCAGTGTCAGAACCGCATGGCCCTCGCCATCGGGCTTGCGAACGACGGTCATGAGAAGATTAGCCGGCGAAAAGCCGCGCTGAATGAGGATGCGACGCTTGAGTAGTGCGAAATCCTCGCAATCGCCTGCCGTCGTGGGGTAGGCCCAGACCTCGTCCTTGCCGTAGATTTCCTTGTCGGTCATCGGCGTGATGGTGTTGTTGACCATCGAGTTGACAGAACGAACGAGCGCCCATTTGGCGTCCGACATTTCGGCGACCGCCGCGTTGCGATTGGCGCCGCACTCGCTGCGATGGGTCTGACAGAATTCGTAATGGCCGATCGGCTGCGAGGTCGACGCGCCCGTTACCATCGAAACATTGTTGGCCGGCGCCGGTGTTGCGGCTGTCGACATCGCAAACACAGCCGTCATGGCTACCAGGAAACCCTTGATCTGCACGCCCGCTCTTCCTTGCACCGCCCCTGAATTCTTAACAAAAAGTTAACGGAGAGAGGCTCGGAGAGTCAATCGTTACTTCTGCTAGGGTCGGCGCAACTCGCAGACATGGTTAAAATGCGTTAGGATTTGGGACAGGACCGCGTCCCCAAGGCGCGGCCTGTCCGTGGTTTGCCTAGTGGATCAGCGCTTTGACGGCGGCAACCATCCGCTCGATATCTTCCGGACGGGAGAGCCGATGGTCGCCATCGCGGATAAAGGTCAGCACGACATCGTCGGCGGGAAGGTGCTCGATGAGCGTCATCGCGTGCTGGTAGGGCACGTCGGGATCCTTCATGCCCTGCAGGATATGGACGGGGCAGCCGGTCTCTATGATGCCCTTGAGCACGCGGTTCTCACGACCGTCCTCGATGAGCGCGCGCGTGTAGATATTGGGCTCCGGGCTATAGGCGGAGCGCTCCTCGAAATAGCCCCGTTCGGCCAGGGAGGACTGCTCTGCCGGCGTGAGATGAGGTTCGATCAGCTCCGACGTGAAATCGGGCGCAGGCGCGATCAGCACGATGCCGTCGAGTTTCGGTGCGTTCGCAAGCTTGGCAAGCTCCTGCACCAGCCGCAAAGCGATCCAGCCGCCCATGGACGAGCCGACGAGAACGATGCGCTCTGGCCTGACGTGCAGGATGACGGCAAGCGCCTCCTCCAGCCAGCGCGAAATGGTCCCATCGACGAAGTTCCCGCCGGACAGGCCGTGGCCGGAATAATCGAAGCGCACGCAGGCAAGGCCGCTCTCGGCGGCCAGCCTGTCGATCTCCACCGCCTTGGTGCCGCTCATGTCGGAGCGGTATCCCGACAGCCAGACCAGCGCCGGGCCGGTCGCGCCCGCTGCCTGCGGACGGACGACGTAGGCGATCTCGCGAGCAGCGTCGGCGGATCCGACGGTCAGGAACTGATGATCGATGGCGGGATTTGCGTCAGACATGGCGGAACTCCGTTTGTTTAGTGGCTATAAAACAGATTCTTGACAGGCTGACAGCAGGTGATTTTTCCGCTAAAGCGTGCTAATGACTTGGTTGCAGCGATGGCGAAACTCGGTCGTCTTCCTTATATAGAGGCGATCCGCTGCAGCAATCCGAAACAACGCGAGGAGAGTACGACCATTCGCAGACCTTTCAAGAACGACGCGCCCGTAAAGGAAGGGCCGCGCTCGAACAGGGAAATTCGCATTCCCAAAGTTCAGCTCATCGATGCTGAAGGACAGAATCTAGGCGTCGTGGCGACCGACCAGGCCCTGAGAATGGCTGAAGAAGCCGGCCTCGACCTGGTGGAGATTTCCCCCAACGCCGAACCGCCTGTGTGCAAGATCCTCGATCTGGGCAAGCTGAAATACGCCAACCAGAAGAAGGCCGCCGAGGCGCGCAAGAAGCAGAAGATCGTCGAAGTCAAAGAAATCAAGATGCGCCCGAACATCGACACCCATGACTATGAGGTGAAGATGAAGGCGATGGGTCGTTTCTTCGAGGAAGGCGACAAGGTCAAGGTGACCCTGAAGTTCCGCGGCCGCGAAATGGCTCACCAGGAACTGGGCATGAAGCTTTTGCAGCAGGTCAAGGCCGATACCCTGGAATATGCCAAGGTCGAAGCCGAGCCGAAGCTCGAAGGCCGCCAGATGATGATGGTGCTTGCACCGAAATAAGATGTCGGAACAGGGCGCATCGCCGCCGTTCGTATCAAAGCCGTCCGAAAGGGCGGCTTTTGTATTTCCGGGTTGTCCCGTCAATCTGACAGGATGCTGACATCGGCACTCAACGCGTTGTCAGCCAACCTTTGCCATTCTCTCCTCATCGAAACGAGAGAGGAGGCAAGTCATGACAATCAAGATTCGCAGTATGGCGCTCGCATCGGTTGCCGCATTGGCGCTGACGGCGTCGATGCCGATCGTTCAATCGTTCGGCCCGGCTCCTTCGGCGGCTGTTGCATTGGCCCGGGGCGGTCACGACGATGGCGGTTCCTCAGGCGGCAGCAGCGGCGGCGGTAGCTCCGGTCGCGGCGGCAGCGACGATCATGGCAGTGACGACCACGGCGGACGTAGTGGTGGTCACGGCGATGACAGCAATGACGACGACGGCAACGATGATCACGGCGGTCGGCGCGACGATCGCGCCTCTGATGATGGTCCCTCTCATGACGTCGGCGACGATAATCCGGGAAACCATAGCGGGCGGGGAGACCGTGGCCGGTCCGACAGGCCGCAGACCGTCCTGAAGGTTTCTGAGTCGAGCCTGCGCGGCCTGCTGAACGGATCGCTGGTTGCCCGTGATCAGCTTGGCCGCCTGTTGGAAATCGAGGTCGAGCGCGAACATGGGGCGCGCGTCATCAAGGCCCAGGTTCACAGGTCCGATGCTCGCCGTAATCCGGGGGCGATCACCAGCGTCCAGATCTTCCCCGCTGCCGCGCAGTAAACGTGCGACAGATCTTCCGACCGCCTCGGAAGAAAGAGGCTCCGTCGCCATGCGGCGGGGTCTCTTGGTCTGGCGACCTTGCCTCGCCGCAGCGAAGCGTTCAATCTAGCGCTGGCCCTTAATCGCCGGAACAATCATGGACCCCAAACGCCGCTCGCTTCTATCTTTGTTGTTGTTGACCTGCTGGTTCGCGGCCGCCGGCAACGTCGCGGTGCGCGATGCGTCTGCCAAGGATGGCGGCAGCAACAGCGGGTCGGGCAACTCGGGCAGCGGCTCCTCTGGTTCCGGCTCGTCCGGATCGAATTCCGGCTCTGGAAGCGATGACAGCGGCCATGGTGGCAGCGATGACAGTGGCCATGGCGGCGGCGATGATAGCGGGGGTGGTCATGGCAGCGACGACGGCGATGACGACAATGGCAGCGATGATAGCAACAACAGCGGCAGCAGCGGCAATCAGGGGCGCGGTTCGGATTACGATCGCGCTAGGGATGCAGTACGAGACGGCAAGGTGCTTCCCCTGAAGGCGATCTTGAAAAACATCGACATGCGGCGCTACGGCCGCGTCATCGATGTTCGGCTGAAGCGGTCGATGTTCAGCGATACCTATCAGTTGAAAGTCCGGGACGGCGCGGGAACCATCAGAACCCTGCGCATCAACGCTCGCAACGGTACCTTGTTGGGGGGATCATGATCGATGCGGATCTTGCTGGGGGAGGACGACGCCAACATTTCCAGTCATGTGGTCGAGGCGCTCCAGCGGGAGGGCTACCGCATCGACGTCCTCGCGACCGGGCCGCAGGTCTGGGAGGAAGGAGAGACCGGTGACTTCGCCGCGATCATTCTCGATCTCGGCCTGCCAGGCATGGATGGCCTGTCTATCCTGAAGCGATGGCGCATGGCGGGCATCAATACGCCTGTCCTCGTGCTGACGGCTCGCGGCTCATGGATGGAACGGGTTGATGGCTTCGATGCCGGCGCCGACGACTATCTGCCGAAGCCGTTTCGCACCGAGGAATTGATCGCGCGTCTGCGCGCCTTGTTGCGCCGCTCCGGTGCCGGTCGCTCGCGCGTCAAATCCGCCGATCGCTTCACGCTGGATGAGAACGCCCGCCGGGTGACATTCGACGGCAGGGAGTTGGACCTCAGTCCGCTCGAGTATCGGATGCTGGCGCTTTTCATCGCAAGGCCGGGCGCAGTGCTCACCGCGGCCGAACTTGCCAGCCAGGTTCAAGGCCGGGACGACGATGCCGCCAAGAATGCCGTCGAGGCCATGGTGGCGCGGCTGAGAAAAAAGACCGACAGCGACGCGATCGAGACACGTCGCGGCTTCGGCTATGTGCTGCCGGAGCGGCGTGGCGCATGATGGGGTCGCTGCGATTTCGCCTTGCCGTCGGCGCGCTTGTCGCGATCGGCGTTGCATTGACGATCGTCTGGTTTGTGCTCAGCCATCTGTTTACCGACTATCTCGCCGACCAGTATTCCTACGAGATGACGGGCGTAATGGATTCTCTCGCCGCGCGCCTCACGGTGGAAGATGAGCGGCTTGTGCTGACGGGTGAACTGGCCGACACCCGCTTCGACCTGCCGACAGGCGGCCGCTACTGGCAGATCTCTCCGAACGATGGCGGGCGCCCCTTGCGTTCGCGATCGCTGTGGGATGAGGAGATCGCCGCGGGCGATCTGTCCGAGGACCTCTATTGCGGGTTCCGCCAGGCAGAAGGCCCGGACGGACTGCCTGTTCTTGTTTCTGAAAAGCGGATGAGCCTGGGGGAGGGCGCCGCCCGCAAGGATTTCACGGTCTACGCCGGTTTCTCCAAAGCCGAGATGGAGAAGGTGCTTGAAAGCTATCACCGTCCGTTGCGATTGATGCTGCTGTCGATCGGCGGGATCCTGTTGCTGGCGGCCTTTCTGCAGGGCTGGATTGGCCTTCGTCCGCTTGCGCGGCTTCGTGACAGCGTTGCCGATATCCGCGCTGGCCGCCTGGCTCATATTGGCTGGAGCGGACCAAGCGAGGTGACGCCTCTGGTGCGCGAGATCAACCTCTTGCTGACCGAACGGGAAACAGCCGTCGAGCGGGCCCGGGCGCGGGCAAGCGATCTTGCGCATGGGCTGAAGACACCGCTGACGGTTCTGTCGCATCTCGCGGAGAGCCTGCCGGCGGAAAAGCGCGACACTGCCATGCAGCAGATCGAGCTCGTGCGCCAGCGCTCCGATCGTCAGTTGCAGGCCGCCCGTATGGGTGTCGAACAGATGGCGACGACGTCGCTGCTTGGGATATCGGGAAAACTCGTCAATGTCCTGCAGGCGTTCACGTCGGGAAAGGGCATCGATTGGCATGTCGATATCGATCCGACGCTGACCATTCAGGCTGATCCCGCTGATATCGCGGAGGCGCTGGGCAATGTGCTCGACAATGCCGTACGCTTTGCCCGCTCGCGGATAGAACTCAGCGCCCGCCACGACGAACGGCATGTCGTATTGATCGTCTCCGACGATGGCCCCGGCGCAGGCGCCGAGAGTTACGACCGGATGCTGAAGCGCGGAATCACCATCGATGACGAAACCTCCGGTTCCGGGCTCGGGCTTGCAATCTCCGCCGATATCGTCGAAGCCTATGGCGGCAAGCTCGATCTCCTGGCATCAAAACTGGGTGGATTGATGGTGAAAATGACCTTGCCCGCCAGGGAAGCTGCGCCCTGATCTCGGGGCGCAGAAGATTCCTCGCTGGCCCGGTTGCACTTTTATGACGCTGCGGTTATAAGCGCGCGTCCGAACTGACCGGCAGGGCATGCCGTGGCAGTTTCGAATGCTTGCGGAACGGTTCGTCACCGGGGCCGCAGATCAACAACAAACGCTCCCGCACTTGTTGCGACCCCAGGGAAACCGGGCATCGCGAGAAGGCTTCTTTTGAAGCGCGCAGGGGGATCAGAAACGGAGTAGCAAAATGCCCAAGATGAAGACGAAGTCTGCTGCCAAGAAGCGGTTCAAGATCACCGCGACCGGCAAGGTCAAGGCTGCAGCTGCTGGCAAGCGCCATGGCATGATCAAGCGTTCTAACAAGTTCATCCGCGATGCACGTGGCACCATGGTTCTCGCAGAACCGGATGGCCGCAAGGTCGTGAAGAACTACCTGCCGAACGGTCTCTAAGACTATTCCGCGAACGTATAGATTAAGGAGATCATGAAATGGCACGTGTAAAAAGAGGCGTTACCGCCCACGCCAAGCACAAGAAGGTTCTGAAGGCCGCTAAGGGCTTTTACGGCCGTCGCAAGAACACCATCCGCGCTGCGAAGGCTGCTGTCGATCGTTCGAAGCAGTACGCTTACCGCGACCGCAAGATCAACAAGCGCAACTTCCGCGCTCTGTGGATCCAGCGTATCAACGCCGCTGTCCGCGAATTCGGCCTGACCTACGGCCGCTTCATCGACGGCCTGAACAAGGCTGGCATCGAAGTTGACCGTAAGGTTCTCTCCGACATGGCAATCCATGAGCCGGAAGCATTCGGTGCACTCGTTGCAGCCTCCAAGAAGGCTCTCGAGTACCTGAAGGACGCCGGTACGAAGAACGAGTTTGAAGCAGCCGTCAACTAAGCCGGCGCTATTCGAACCTTCGTCTCGATGATTTGGAACCCGCGCTGGCAAAGCTTGCGCGGGTTCTTTCGTTTTGATCTGAATAAGGACGCCGAAAGACGTGGCGGGCGATTTCGAAACCCTGGTGGCCGATGAGGGCTTGTGCGAGAAGGACGTTCCCGTTCTGCTCGCGGCGCTTATCAACGGCTCCGGTCGACGGGTCGAGCGCGTCGCCTTGTCGAAAGGCGCCGTGTGGATCAAGCGCTACGGTACGGAGCGTACCTCGCGCTGGGTTGCGCTTCAGCACACGCTGGCCGCTCTTCTTCGCGCTCCCTTCCTCCGACCGTCTCCGGTTCTTGCCGACGAAGGCATGGCGGCGCGCGAAATTCGCCGCATTGCCCAGTTCTCGAAAAATGGCGTGCCGACGGCGCGCGTCATCTATTCGTCGGGCGCCGCTGTCGTATTCAGCGATGCGGGCAAGACGGTTGACACCTATCTCTTCGATATCCGCAAGGTTGACCCCGTCGCCCACGACGATATGCTCGTCCATTGCGCCGGCGAACTCGGTCGGCTGCATGCCAAGGGTCTTTGCCATGGTCGCCCCTATCCGCGGGATATGTTCCTGAAGGACGGCCGCATCGGCTTCATGGATTTCGAGGAAGAGCCAGATACCGTCATGCCACTGGAAGTCGCGCAAGCACGCGACATCTGGCTGCTGTTTCTGCAGGTGGCCACACGCGCGCATTTCGGCAAGAAAACCTACGATCGGGCCTACCAGGCCTGGCTCAAGGTGGCACCGCCTGCCGCGGTCGCCGAACTGCGCAAGCTTACCGGCTTTCTCGGCGGCTTTTTATGGGCTGCCCGGTTGATTGGCCGCGTCCACATGGGTAGTGATCTGCAACGTTTCATCGTGGCAACCAGCTATCTCACGCATGTTTTCGTAAATTGTCGACAAGACTGACGCCCGCGAGGCAGGAAAAGATGACCGAACTCGATACTTTGGAAAAGCAACTTCTGTCTGACGTCGCAGCTGCTGCCGACGAACCGGCAATCGAAGCGGTGCGTGTTGGCGCGCTGGGCAAGAAGGGCTCGGTGTCCGAACTGCTGAAGACGCTCGGCGCCATGTCGCCGGAAGAGCGCCAGACCCGCGGCGCCCAGATCAACGCGCTGAAGACTGTCGTGACCGAGGCGATCAACGCCCGCAAGGCCGATCTCAAGAAGGCGGCGATCGACGCGCGCCTGAAGGCCGAGACGGTCGACGTCTCGCTGCCCGTCCGCTCCTCGCCGGCCGAGCGTGGCCGCATCCATCCGATCAGCCAGATCGTCGACGAGATCACTGCCATCTTTGCCGACATGGGCTTCTCGATCGCCGAAGGTCCGGATGTCGAGACCGACTACTACAATTTCACGGCGCTGAACTTCCCCGAGGGCCATCCGGCCCGCGAGATGCACGACACCTTCTTCTTCAATCCGGACGAGAACGGTGAGCGCAAGGTGCTGCGCACGCACACCTCGCCGGTGCAGGTCCGCACCATGGAAGCGCGGAAGCCACCGATCCGCATCATCATCCCCGGCAAGACCTATCGCCAGGACAGTGACGCGACGCATTCGCCGATGTTCCACCAGGTCGAAGGCCTCGTCGTCGACAAGAAGGCCAATGTCGCCAATATCCGCTGGGTGCTGGAAGAATTCTGCAAGACCTTCTTCGAGGTCGACAGCGTCACCATGCGCTTCCGCCCGTCCTTCTTCCCCTTCACCGAGCCGTCCTTCGAGGTCGACATCCAGTGCGACCGTTCCGGCCCGATCGTCAAGTTCGGCGAAGGCACGGACTGGATGGAGATCCTCGGTTGCGGCATGGTGCACCCGAACGTGCTCCGCGCCGGCGGTCTCGATCCCGACGAATACCAGGGCTTTGCCTGGGGCATGGGCCTCGACCGCATCGCCATGCTGAAATACGGCATGCCCGACCTGCGCGACTTCTTCAACGCCGACGTCCGCTGGATGACCCATTACGGCTTCCGCCCACTCGACATGCCGACGCTGTTCGGCGGTCTGAGCGCGTAAGGGAGGATAGACATCATGAAATTCACGCTTTCCTGGCTCAAGGATCATCTTGAGACCGACGCCACACTGGATGAAATCTGCAAGCGACTGACCGAGATCGGCCTTGAGGTCGAGGATGTCGACGACAAGGCGGCCTACAAGCCCTTCGTCATCGCCCGGGTTCTGTCGGCCGAGAAGCATCCGGAAGCCGATCGCCTGAAGGTGCTGTCGGTCGATGCCGGCCCCGATATCAACGGCGGCAAGCCGCTGCAGATCGTCTGCGGCGCGCCGAATGCGCGCGCCGGTCTGGTGGGCGCGCTCGCACGGCCGGGCGATTATGTGCCGGGTATCGATGTCACGCTCGGCGTCGGCAAAATCCGTGGCGTCGAAAGCCACGGCATGATGTGCTCAGAAAAAGAGCTCAACATGTCCGACAGCCACGACGGCATCATCGACCTGCCTGAAGATGCGCCGGTCGGCACCTCGTTTGCCGCCTACGCCCATCTCGACGACCCGATGATCGAGATCAACCTGACGCCGAACCGTCCGGATTGCACCTCGATCTACGGCATCGCCCGCGATCTGGCCGCTTCCGGTCTCGGCACGCTGAAGACGCGCCCCGCGCCGTCCTTCGCCGTCGAAGGCGAAACGCCGGTGAAGCTGACGCTCGATCTCGACGACGACAAGCTCTGCCCGGGCTTCGGCCTGCGCCTGGTGCGCGGCGTCAAGAACGGCCCGAGCCCCAAGTGGGTGCAGCAGCGCCTGACGGCGATCGGTCTGCGTCCGATCAACGCGCTCGTCGACATCACCAACTACATGACGTTCGACCAGGGTCGCCCGATGCACGTCTTCGACGCCGCCAAGGTGAAGGGCAACCTCACCGTTCGCCGCGCCAAGGACGGCGAGACGGTGCTCGCGCTCGACCAGCGCGAATACAAGCTCGGCCCGAACAATGTCGTCATCGCTGACGAAAACGGCATCGAGTCGATCGGCGGCATCATGGGCGGCGAGCATTCCGGCTGCGACGAGAACACCACCGACGTCTTGATCGAATCGGCGCTGTGGGACCCGATGAACATCGCGAAATCAGGCCGTGGCCTCGGCATCATCACCGATGCCCGCTACCGCTTCGAGCGCGGCGTCGATCCCGAATACATGGTCCCCGGTCTCGAGCGCACCACCGAACTGGTGCTCGAATTCTGCGGCGGCACGGCAGCCAAGGCCGAGATCGTGGGCTACAAGGGCTACGAGCCGAAGATCGTCGACTTCCCATTCTCGGAAGTGAAGCGCCTGACGGGCCTGGAAGTCTCCACTGAGGAGAGCGTCGAGATCCTGACGCGCCTCGGCTTCAAGGTCACCGGCTCGGGTGAGCGCGTTTCCGTCGCCGTTCCCTCCTGGCGTCCCGATGTCGACGGCAAGGCCGATCTCGTCGAAGAGGTCATGCGCATCCATGGCGTCGACAACATCAAGCCGGCGCCGCTGGAAAGCCACACCGAAGTCAACGGCCGCATCCTGACGACGCTGCAGATCCGCACCCGCACCGCCAAGCGCGCGCTTGCCTCGCGTGGCATGCTGGAAGCCGTCACCTGGTCCTTCATTTCGGAAGATCAGGCCAAGCTCTTCGGCGGTGGTTCGCCGGCTCTGAAGCTTGCCAACCCGATCGCATCAGAAATGTCCGACATGCGCCCCTCGCTGCTGCCGGGTCTCCTGACCGCTGCCCAGCGCAATGCCGACAAGGGCTATGGCGACGTCGCGATCTTCGAAGTCTCCGGCACCTATGAGAACGACAGGCCGGAAGGCCAGCGCCGCGTTGCCGGCGGCATCCGTCGCGGCACCGCCTCGATGGCGGGCGCCGGCCGCATGTGGTCGAATGCATCCAAGGGCGGCGGCAAGCCGGTCGACGTCTTCGACGCCAAGGCCGATGCGCTTGCCGTGATCGAGGCCTGCGGCCTGCCGATGACCAACATCCAGGTCGAGCAGGGCGGTCCGGAATGGTACCATCCCGGCCGTTCCGGCACTATCAAGATGGGCCCGAAGGTCGTGCTCGGCTATTTCGGCGAGTTCCATCCCTCGACGCTGGAAGCGCTCGACGTCTCTGGCGCGCTCGCGGGCTTCGAGGTCTATCTCGACGCCATGCCCGAGCCGAAGAAGAAGGCGACCCGTACCAAGCCGGCGCTGGAGCTCTCGCAGTTCCAGGCCGTCAAGCGCGACTTCGCCTTCGTCGTCGACAAGGCGGTCGAAGCCGGCGCCATCATCAAGGCCGCCACCGGTGCCGACCGCAAGCTGGTCGCCGGTGTCAACGTCTTCGATATCTTCGAGGGCGCCTCGGTCGGCGAGGGCAAGAAGTCGGTTGCCATCGAGGTGCAGATCCAGCCGGTCGAGCGCACGCTGACCGACGAGGATTTCGAGGCCCTGACGCAGAAGATCGTCGCCAGCGTCACCAAGGTCACCGGCGGCGTTCTCAGAGGTTGAGATCACCCATCAGACAAGAGAGAGGCCGGCGATTTCGCCGGCTTTTCTATGTGTTGAGGTAATAGAGTTTGTTGACGATCGTCCAGCGGCCGTCGATCTTCAACATCGACAGGTAGTCGGTGAAGCGCATCCCGGCGAAGTCATCGCTGACTTTCACGCTGGCGGCGTCGCCGACGAAATCGACCAGTTCGATATCCATGTAAGGCTGTGTGCCGGGCGGCGCTGAGCCTTCGGCGACGATGGCCGCAATGAACTCATCGCGCGTCAGCCATTCCACGACATTCTCATAGTGCCCTATGATGGCGCATTGCGGGTGAAACGCCTTTTTCAAGGCGGCCTCGTTGGCGAATGTCATGCCTTCGACGTAGAGATGAACGACTGCTTCTATTGCCTGCTGATCTGACATGTGGCGCGTCCCCCGCAAGGTTGTGTTCTAAAGCATAGGGCGGGGCGACAAAGCCGCAAGGCGTAGACGTCACTCGTGGCCGTTCGGAAACAATGATCCGGCCGCAGCCTGCAGAAGCTCTTCCACATAGGTCGTGGCGGCTGACGTCGCGGTGTTGGAAAGAGCGAGTTCTTCGCATTTGTTCGCGACCGCATCGCGAATGAGGTAGAGCACATTTCTGCCGAGGTTTGCGTTTCCCTCGTCACAGACGCCAATCACCAGTGCGAGCGATGTCATGGCAACGATCTCTAAAACGACAAGGCGCCCTTCGAGTTCAGCGATATTCGTTGGTTTCCCTCCGTCAATCTGCATCTCCCCCTCCCGCCGCGCGTTTGGCAGGAGGAGTCTATTATCACTAAATGAGAAAAGATGAATATGACCGTCTGTCGGATGCTCTACCAACTTCGGCCAGTTGAGCGCAGAACATTTCAGTAGAGCGGAAATCGGGTTGCGCGCTTGCCGCGCATGCGAAAAGATCGCGGCGCAGGCGGAGGGTTCGAGCGTGAAGAAGCCGGGTTCGATGAAGGGTTTGGAAGATCTCGGGCGTGTGCGGTTGTCGCAGAATTTCTTCCTGCGCGATTTCCTGCATTCGGAGATCGCTGATTTCTATCGCATTTCCAACATACCCGACGATCCCGATCTGGCGGTCGAAGCCGGCCGGCATCTCTGCGAGCAGCTGCTGGAGCCCCTGCAGGCGACGTTCGGACGCCTGCATATCCGTTCCGGTTATCGCTCGGCGGAAGTCAACCAGTTCGGCAACCGGAACAAGCTGAACTGTTCCTCGAACGCCGCAACCGCTGCGGATCACATTTGGGACCGCAGGGACGCCGACGGATGCATGGGGGCGACCGCCTGCATCGTCGTCCCATGGATGGTCGATCACTACCGCGACGAAGAGGATTGGCAGAAGCTGGCGTGGTGGATCCACGACCACCTCCCTTACGCGTCGCTCTGCTTCTTTCCCAAGCTATGGGCCTTCAATATCCAGTGGCACGAACGGCCACGAAGGATCATTCAAAGCTACGTGCGTCCGCGCGGTACGCTGACTCGGCAAGGGATGCCGAACTGGGAGGGGACGCATTCGGCGCTATACGAAGGTTTTCCAGCGCTCAAAAATTGATCCGGTAGCGAATGTGGCCATCGCTCTCCACGTAGCTGTCGTAGAGCGCGCGCGCCGTCTTGTTGTGCTCGCTGGTGTGCCAGTAGAGGCGTGACCAGCCCTTGTCTTTGCAAAGCGCGATCAGATCGTTCATCAATGCCTTGCCGACGCCTCGGCCGCGCGCTTCCGCATCGACGAAAAGGTCCTCAAGGTAGCAGTCCTTGCCCCGGATCCAGGTGCCTTCGTGGGTGAGGTAAAGCGCAAATCCCATGACGCGACCGTCGACTTCCGCCACGCGCATCGAGATCTCCGAGGCGGGGTCGAAAACCCGACTCCAGGTGGAGTCGGTGATATCGGCATCGACCGTGACCTCGTAGAAGGCGAGGTAGCCCGCCCAAAGTTGCCGCCAGCGGGCCTCGTCGTCGGGTCGCGCGTCACGAATGGTCACGGTCATGGTCTTGCTCCTCTCAGGCGCCCGCGGCGTCGAGCAGCGCCATCGCATCGTCCGACAGATTGAGAGCGGCCGATTTCGTCAGGCTCTGGAGCTGTGAAAGGCTGGTGGCGCTGGCGATCGGTGCGGTTACGCCCTTCTTCCGGAGCAGCCATGCCAGCGCGATCTCGGCCGGCTTCGCGCCCGTTTCCGCGGCAACCTTGTCGAGCGCGGCGAGAATGCGCAGCCCCTTGTCGTCGAGATATTGCGCGACCCGGCCCTCGCGTGCTCGTCCTTCTGTATCGGCCTTGGTGCGGTATTTTCCGGAAAGGAAGCCCGCCGCAAGGCTGAAATAGGTGATGACGCCGATGTCTTCCTTGATGCAGAGTTCGGCGAGAGGCCCCTCGAAGCTCGCGCGTTCATAGAGGTTGTATTCCGGCTGAATGACGTCATAGCGCGGCACACCTGCCTTTTCCGCGGCGTCGAACGATGCCTTCAGCTGGGTAGCGTCGAGGTTCGAGCAGCCGATCGCCCGGATTTTTCCCTGCTGCTTCAGCTTTGCAAAGGCGCCGAGCGTTTCTTCATACGGTGTGTCTTCATCCGGCCAATGCGAGAGATAGAGGTCGATATAGTCAGTCTGCAGACGACGCAGCGAATCTTCGACGGCTTTGAGGATGTAGGTTTCCTTGAGGGTCTTACCCTGGCCCATGTCGGACCCGACCTTGGTGATGATGATCGCCTTGTCTCGCGATACCTTGCCCTGCTTCAGCCATTTGCCGATGATCTCTTCGGAATCGCCGCCCTTGTTGCCAGGCACCCAGGCCGAATAGACGTCAGCGGTATCAATGGTGTTGAAGCCGGCGTCGAAGAACGCGTCGAGGATTTCGAACGACGTCTTTTCGTCCGCGGTCCAGCCGAAGACGTTGCCGCCAAAGACGATGGGGGAAATCGAAAGCCCGGTTTTTCCAAGTTGGCGCATATTCATGGCGCTCTCCTAAATGGCTGAAAGAATTGAAATCGGGGGCACGGCAAAAAGAGCCGACGCCGTAACTTAGCGACGGGCGCCTCGGATGGAAACCAATCTTCCGTGAATTGCAGCCGCGCCATTGCATGGCCGGATGCCGGCCAATATGTTGCGCAAAAATTCAGAAGGGAGAAACACCATGTTGCGCTTCGGTATTATGTCGACTGCAAAAATCGGCCGGGACCTCGTTGTTCCCGCCATTCAGGATGCAGAAAACTGCGTCGTCACGGCTGTCGCAAGCCGCGACCTGTCCAGGGCGCGGGAGATGGCCGATCGCTTCTCGGTACCGCATGCTTTCGGCTCCTACGAGGAGATGTTGGCCTCCGACAAGATCGACGCGGTCTATATTCCGCTGCCGACGGCCCAGCATATCGAATGGGCCATCAAGGCGGCCGACGCCGGCAAGCACGTGCTTTGCGAGAAGCCGATTGCGCTGAAGGCGGATGACATCGATGGCGTGATCGCGGCTGCGGATCGCAACAAGGTCCTGATCGCCGAAGCCTACATGGTCACCTACGCGCCGGTGTGGCGGAAGGTCCGCTCGCTGATCGCGGAAGGCGCCATCGGCAATCTTCGCCATGTGCAGGGTGTTTTCACCTACTTCAACCGCGACCCGGGCAATATGCGCAACATCCCCGCACTCGGCGGCGGCGGCTTGCCCGATATCGGCGTATACCCGACGATCACGACACGCTTTTCGACCGGCAAGGAGCCGCTGCGCGTCCAGGCCGTCACCGAGCGCGATCCGGAGTTTGGCACTGATATCTATTCCAGCGTGAAGGCGGATTTCGGTACGTTCGAATTGAGCTTCTATATCTCGACGCAGCTCGCCAACCGTCAGTCGATGACGTTCCATGGCACCGACGGCTTCATCGAGGTCAAGTCGCCCTTCAATGCCGATCGTTGGGGCGCGGAAGAGATCGAACTGTCCAATCGCAGCCACAATGAATCGACCATTTTCCGGTTCCAGGACAGCCGCCAGTACAAGCGCCAGGCGGAGGCGTTCGCGCGTGCTGCCCTGGGAGAGAACGAGGAGGTCGTTTCTCTTCAGAGCTCGAAATTGAACCAGAAGTTTATCGACGCGATCTACCGCGCCAGCGAAAAGGACGGATGGGAAAAGGTTTGAGGCCTACTCGCTGCGGAAGACGAAGCGCGAGTATCCAAAGAAACTGAGAAACATCGATGCGGCGGTGGCAAAAACCATCGCCGCAAGCGGCTGCAGCGCAGGCAATGTGAGGAGCAGCGCCGAGTATAATCCGTAGTTGACGAGCGCCGAGGTGACGCCAACTGAACCGTAACGGAATCCCTCGGCAGCCAGAGAATGGGGCGACCGATCGAACGTGAAGGTTCGGTTGAACAGCCACGTCACCGTCATGGCAGCGGCAATTGCGATCAGGCGACCAAGAAATGGGCCGAGCGGCGTAGCGTGCAGCAGCAACGCCAGAATGCCGGCGTCGACGACAAATCCGAGCCCCCCCGCGATCGCAAAGCGAAGCAGCTTCTTCATGCCGCCCCCGTCTTCCGCTGCCGGTGAGATTTCATCTCCATCTCGCCTCTGGCGGCCGCGTTATAGCCGAGGTTGGGAGCGATCAAGTTCATGTAATGGATACGAAGTTGTTCGGCGCGGGCGCGAGCGACGGAATCGAGAATGACGCCGGCGGTGAACATCATGAACGAAATCATCATCAGCGCCATGGAGAGAACCCAGGTCGGCATCCGGCTGACAAGGCCCGTTTCGAAATACTCGGCGAGAACCGGGACCATGAAGCCGAGACTTGCCAGCATGAAAGCACTGCTGATCATCCCGAAGAACGCAAACGGCCGCGTCTCCTTCATCAGCATCGCGAACATCCAGAGAATCTTGGCGCCGTCCTTGAAGGTGGAGAGCTTGGAGTGTGATCCTTCCGGTCTCCGGCCGTAGTCGAGTTCCAGCTCGCTAACCGGCAATTTCAGCCGCGAGGCATGCACGGACATCTCCGTTTCGATCTCGAAGCCCCCCGATACTGCCGGGAAGCTCTTGACGAAGCGACGGGAGAAGACGCGGTAGCCGGAAAATATGTCGGTGAAATCAGAGCCGAAGATCGTGCGGTAGAGCACGTTGAAGATCCGGTTGCCGAAAGCGTGTCCCTGCCTGCCGGCGTCCATATGCACGCCGCGACGGGTCCCGACCACCATGTCGGCGCGTTCGGTAAGCAGCGTGCGAATGAGCTCTTCGGCGTCATCGGGCGAATAGGTCCCGTCGCCATCGGCCATGATGTAGATATCGGCATCGATGTCGGAGAACATGCGGCGCACGACATGGCCTTTGCCCTGCCGGCGTTCCCGCACCACCGTCGCGCCGGCGAGCATCGCGTGCAGCGCCGTGCCGTCGGTGGAGTTGTTGTCGTAGACGTGGATCTGCGCGCCTGGCAAGGCGGCCTTGAAGCCATGCACGACGGCGCCGATCGTCGCCGCTTCATTGTAGCAGGGAAGCAGGACGGCGATGCTCAGATTGGCGCTCATTGATCCGCTCATGATCAGGTCCGTGACGAAGAAATCCGAGCAAGTCTAACGGCTGGCCGTTAACAACTAGCTATGAGGCGCCGGGCCTCGGACGCTTTACGCTTTCTTGATGCGCGATGGCTAAACTGTCGCGCACTGAAAACGAGATCCGCCATGACGAATGTTACCTCGATGACCGGCAATCCAGCATCGAAGTTCTCCGCCGGGACGCTGCGCGCATTGGCGGCGCGGCTCTGGCCGTCCGTCTTTCTCTACAGCGTCATTCTGCTGGTCGCTCTTGCCGCTCTCAAGCTGCCAGGCGCAAAGGATTACGTCGGTGCCGACAACGACGACGGCATGCGTCTGGTCGAGGTGCGCGACTTTCTGAACGGCCAGGGCTGGTTTGATCTCATGCAGTACCGCATGGGGCTTGGCAACGGGACGCTGATGCATTGGTCGCGCCTCATCGATCTGCCGATCGCGGCTTTGATCAAGTTCTTTGGCCTCTTCCTGCCGCAGGAGCGGGCCGAGGCGATATCGCTGACGGTCTGGCCATTTGCGCTTGTCGTTCCCAGCCTGTGGGCGATGGGCCTCGCCGGCCGCCGCATCGGCGGCATCGCGGGTATGCATGTGGTTCTCGGACTGAGTGTCTTGCTTCTGGTAACCAGCAACCGCTTCGTCCCCGGCGCGATCGACCACCACAACGCCCAGTTTGCGCTGGTGGCGATCATGGCGGCCATGCTTCTGGACGAGGACTATCGACCGCTGAGTTTCATGATCGCCGGCATTGCCGCGGCCATCGCCATCGCGATCGGCGCGGAGACGACACCGTTCGTGGCCGCTGTCTGCGTCGTCGTTGCCGTGTCGTGGGCAAGGGAGGGCGAGGTCTTCGCTCCTGCCGCGAAGTCCTTCGGCTTCTCGCTCGTATTGTCCATAACCGTTTTCTTCTTTGGCATGACACCGCCGCGGCTTTATTCGGCCGTCACCTGCGACAACCTCTCTCTCGGTTATTACAGCCTGGCTGCGATCGGAGGAGGGCTGCTGCTGCTGACTGCCGCAACGGCAAGCCGCGCCAGCCGTACCGTCCGCTTTGCCGCGCTCGGTGGCATCGGCGCTGCGGTTCTGCTATCGGCGCTGATCATCGCGCCGAACTGCCTGCACAATCCCCTTGCGGATCTCGATCCGATGCTGGTGAACCTCTGGCTGAACCAGATTCAGGAGGCACAGTCCATCTTCGGCGCCAACCGGCAGGATCCGTTTACCCTTGGCTTTTTCTATGCGACGGGCGTCTTCGCGATCGCCGTCTGCGTTGCCCGTCTTGCCTGCCGCGACAGGATCCGCATTCACCTGATCCTGCTTGTACTCCTGGCTGTCAGCTGGGGGATTGCCACCGTCCAGGTGCGCGGCGCGCAGTTCTCGAACCTTCTCGCCATCTTCCCGCTTGCGCTGCTGATCATCGATATCAGGCGCGTCTCCAACGGAGACAGCGAGAACGTCGCAGCAGCCTTTTGCTACATCTCCACCGTCCTGATGAGCGTCGCGGCGGTCTGGGGGCTTGGCGGCGGATTGGTGGGCGCGCAGATCGACGGCAACCTGTATAATCCACGGCAAGGCGGGGCCCAGTCGTCCTGCTCGGCGAAGAGCAGCCTTTCGCCTCTCGCGGACATTCCTTCGGGCCTCGTCGCAGGGCCATCCGATATGGGGGTCTCGATCCTGCGGTTTACCGAACACCGCATCCTGTCAGCGCCGTACCATCGCAATCAGGGTGGCATGTTGACCGAGATGCATATCGGGCTTGCGCAGCCGCAGGAGGCGGAAGCCTTTCTTCGCGGCGCTGGCGTCAATGTGCTGGCCTTTTGCGCCGGCAATCCGCAAACGCGCGAACTCGCCAAGATCAAGCCGGATGGTCTCTATGCGCAGTTGGAAAAGGGCAATGTCCCTGCTTATCTCCAGCCCATCGCGAAGCCACAGGACGCGCCGGTCCAGTTCTTCCGCTACGTGCCGACGGAGAAGTGAAGCTTAGCTGAAGCGGGTTTGCTTTCGCGCGAGCTCGATCGAGTGCAAGCCGACGAGGGCCACAAGCAGGCCGACATTGTAGCAGATGATCGCTGCGATCAGGTGAAGCACGGAGACCGATGAGGAGAAGATGGCGGCGCAAGCATAGGAAACGCAAATCATGCAACCGACAAACGCCATTGCGAACATTGAGCGCAGCGGCGCAGTCGCAAAGCCCAGTCCAGCACCAATCAAAGCGATCATTCGCTATCTCCCGATTCGCTTAAGTATAGATGGGCTTGTGTTGCCGAACAATTAACGCGCGTCCCTATCCCCGTTTTCCACATGCCCAACACCAGCCTCGCGCAAGCTTCGATCCATCGCGCTAGATCAGCCCGATGATGGCTTCGGCGGAGGTGTCGGTCGCGTAGACCCGCGAGACCCGCAACGGCAGCAGCGCGCCGTCGGGAACGGCTTCGAAGCGCAAAACCTGGCCGGAGGCCATGGCCACCGTCAATTCGCCTCCGCTGCCGATGTAGAGAGCCCGAGTTATCTCGGGCAGGTCAAGGCTGTCACTCGGCGAGACAGGGAAGCCGGAGCTCGCGGGGCCGGTCAGGGATGGTGCGTGGGAAGCGAAGCGGTCGGACATGGAAACTCCTTTCATCCATGCCGCGATCATGACGGCCCGCAACGGGGCGGGGAAAACGCGGGGAAGCCGGTCGCGACGCCTGGCGCGATAATTCGTTGAAATCCAAGGACGAAAAGTCGGACTCGCGACGATGTCGCGTGGAGGATGCCAAAAAACGTCCCCTTCCGGAGGCTGATCTTCCGCGTCTATTCGGATAGAACGGGGCCATGAGCAATGTCTTCGAGAATGATTCGCCAAGCAATCTCACCGAATATTCGGTGTCGGAGCTGTCCGGTTCGATCAAGCGGACCGTGGAGACTGCATTCGATCAGGTCCGGGTACGCGGTGAAATATCGGGCTACCGCGGGCCGCATTCCTCCGGTCATGCCTATTTCGCGCTGAAGGACGATCGGTCGCGGATCGATGCCGTCATCTGGAAGGGCGTGTTCTCGAGGCTGAAATTCCGACCCGAAGAGGGGATGGAAGTGATCGCCACCGGCAAGGTGACGACATTCCCAGGCTCGTCGAAATACCAGATCGTCATCGAGAGCCTCGAGCCAGCCGGCGCCGGTGCGCTGATGGCCCTCATAGAGGAGCGCAAGCGCAGGCTTGGCGCCGAGGGGCTGTTCGACCCCGCGCGCAAGCGACGGCTGCCTTACATGCCACGGGTAATCGGCGTGGTGACGTCGCCGACCGGCGCGGTCATCCGCGATATCCTTCACCGCATCGCCGATCGCTTTGCCGTCCACGTTATCGTCTGGCCGGTCAAGGTTCAGGGCGAGGGGTCGGGTGAGGAGGTTGCCAATGCCATCCGGGGCTTCAATGCCTTCGAGCCCGGCGGCGCACTGCCGCGTCCCGACGTGCTCATTGTGGCACGCGGCGGTGGCAGCCTTGAGGATCTCTGGAGTTTCAACGACGAGATCGTCGTCCGGGCAGCGGCCGAAAGCGGCATACCGCTGATTTCAGCCGTCGGGCACGAAACCGACTGGACGCTGATCGACTACGCCGCCGACGGGCGCGCGCCGACGCCGACGGGCGCTGCCGAAATGGCCGTGCCTGTCAAAGCCGAATTGGAAGCGCAGATTGCCGGATTGTCGGCGCGACTACAGGGCGCGACGAGCCGCCACATGGACCACCGTCGTCAATCGGTTCGGGCCCTGATGCGCGCCTTGCCGTCGCTGGACCAGCTTCTGGCGCTGCCGCGTCGCCGGTTCGACGAGACCGCCGCGGGCCTCGGCCGTGGCCTGGAGCTCAATACGATCAACAAGCGCCGAAGCTTCGAGAAGACGGCGACGCATCTGCGCCCCGAAGTTCTGTCGAACCGCATTGCCGAGCGTCGACAAGTGCTTGTAGAGCGCATGACGCGGGCGGAACGCAGGATCGAGCGTCTGATCGATTTCTCGAAGTCCCGCGTCAGCCGCGCCGACGCCGTCTTTGCCTCGCTGCCGGCGAGATTGAAGACGCAAACCGCCAGAATGCGTGACCATCTGGCAAACCTCTCGCGCCACGCCGATACGGCCGTCCGCCACAAGATGACGCGCGCGAGGGGCGACGTGGCCGCCCAGGACCGCGTGCTGCAATCCCTGTCCTACAAGAACGTGTTGAAGCGCGGATACGCGGTCGTCCGGGACGATGAAAATCGCCCGGTGTCGCAGGCGGCGGCTCTGGCTTCCGGCATGCCAATTTCGATCGAATTCGCGGATGGCCAGATCGGCGCGATCACGACGGAAGGCGGACCCGCGCCGGCCACCAAGAAGCGCGTGGTGAAGGCGCCGACGGCGGGCGAGCCACCCAAGCAGGGCACTCTTTTCTAGGGGCAAGCAGTGCACATATTGCTGGTTCTCGCGCATCCGCTGGAAGACAGTTTCGCCTCCGCCGTGGCGGCCACTGCCCGCCAGGCGCTTGAAGCGCGCGGGCATAGCGTTGATCTGCTGGACCTCTATCGGGAGGATTTCGATCCGCGACTGTCGAAATCCGAAAGAGCCGGCTATTTCGACGTTCCCTATGATTGCTCGGGCGTTTCCGGCATCGTCGAGCGCCTGCGGGCGGCGGACGGACTGGTCCTGGTTTTCCCGCAATGGTGGTTCAATTTCCCGGCGGTTCTCAAGGGTTTCTTCGATCGCGTCTTCGCGCCGGGCGTCGCCTTCGAGCATGACGTCGCCGGTGGCCGCATTCTTCCACGACTGGGCAACATCAAGGTGCTGTGGGCTTTGACGACGACGGGATCGCCATGGTGGCTCGTGCATTTCTACATGGGCAATCCCGTTCGCCGGCTACTGAAGCGCGGGATTGCAAGCTTCTGCTCGAAGCGCGTGAATTTCCGCATGCTGACGCTGCACGATATGGACCGGGCGACTGCAGAAAGACGCGCCGCACACCTCGAGCGCGTCAGAGGTGCGCTGGCCGCTCTCTGACTATTCGAAGGATGCCAGGAACTTGCGCAGCAGCAGGTCGAGTTCGGCCTTGTCCTGCGAGGTGAGGCTCTGCGTCAGGCGTTGTTGATTGGCGACATGCGCGCCGACGGCAGTCTCCACCACGGCCAGCCCGTTCGGCGTTAGCGCAATCAGAACACTCCGCCTGTCGTCGGGATTGACGACGCGTTCGACGAAGCCTGCTTTCTCCAGTTGGTCGATCCGATTCGTCATTGTGCCGGAACTGACCATCGTCATGCCAAGCAGATCGCCCGGCGAGAGACGATAGGGAGCGCCTGAACGGCGGAGCGTCGCCAGTACGTCGAAGGACGAAGAGGAGAGGCTGTGCTGCTGGAGCACCTGCTCGACCTCGCGCGCCAGGTGTGTCGCCAGCCTCTTCAGGCGGCCCATGATCCCCATGGCTTCGGTGTCGAGATCGGGACGCTCCTGCTTCCACTGCAATAAGATTCGGTCAACGCGGTCCATGAATGTCTCCTGCTCCGTCACACTTAACGACTAATATCTTGACGTCAAGATAAATGGGCGTAAGCTTGAAATATCTTGACGTAGAGATTCTTGATATGAAGAAAAATACGACCTATGCTGCCGACGTCGCGGCCACCGCACTGGCTCCCGCGATCTGGGGAAGCACCTATTTTGTGACGACCACCTTCCTGCCCGCGGGCTATCCGCTCACCGTGGCCTTGCTCCGCGCACTGCCGGCGGGTCTTCTGCTGCTGGCACTTGTCCGCAAGCTGCCGCACGGCATTTGGTGGTTCAGGGCTTTCCTGCTCGGCGCGCTGAACTTCTCGTTCTTCTGGGCGATGTTGTTCGTCTCGGCATACAGGCTTCCCGGCGGCGTCGCCGCGACAGTCGGCGCCATCCAACCGTTGATCGTCATTGCCTTGTCACGCCTGTTTCTTGGCAGGCCAATTCGGCCGCTTGCGGTCGTGGCCGGGTGCATTGGCATGCTCGGCGTAGCGCTGCTGGTCTTGACGCCGAAGGCAGCCTTGGATCCGGTCGGTATCGCCGCCGGGCTGGCCGGTGCGGTCTCGATGGCGTTTGGAACGGTGCTGACGCGCCGCTGGACGCCGCCGGTGTCGAGCCTCACCTTCACCGCATGGCAGCTCACGGCCGGCGGAATCCTGTTGTTGCCGATCGCGCTGTTCGCGGAGCCGGCATTGCCGGTCCCGACCCTCGGCAATGTCCTTGGCATGGCCTATCTCGGCCTGATCGGCGCGGCCGCAACCTATCTCTTGTGGTTCCGTGGATTGGCTCGTATCGAGCCGTCGGCGGCGGCGTCGCTGGGGTTTCTAAGCCCCGTTGTCGCGACGCTGCTCGGGTGGCTGGCATTGGGCCAGAGCCTGACGCCCGCGCAGCTTTGCGGTTTCGCAATGGTGCTCGCGAGCGTCTGGCTCAGTCAGAGAACGATGATGCCGGTCAGGCCCACTCACCCTGGCGCATTACCGGAACGCGGGAGCCGTCCTGCCTGATGCCGTCGATGTCGACCTTGTTGGACCCGATCATCCAGTCGATGTGGATGAGGCTCGAATTGCCGCCCTGTGCCTGGATCTGCTCCTGGCTGAGCTTGGCGCCATCGAGGAAGCACTTCGAGTAGCACTGGCCAAGTGCGATGTGGCAGGAGGCGTTCTCGTCGAACAGCGTGTTGTAGAACAGGATGCCGCTTGCCGAGATCGGCGATGAGTGCGGCACCAGGGCGACCTCGCCAAGCCGGCGCGCGCCCTCATCGGTATCCAGTACCTTGTTCAGGACCTCCTCGCCACGCGAGGCCTTTGCCTCGACGATCCGGCCAGCTTCGAAGCGAACGCGGATATTGTCGATCAACGTTCCCTGGTGCGACAACGGCTTGGTGCTCGATACATGCCCTTCGACGCGCAAGGCATGCGGTGTCGTGAAGACCTCTTCGGTCGGGATATTGGGATTGCAGGTAATGCCGTTCTTCGCGGTGGAAGCGCCGCCGTGCCACTCGTGGCCATCGGCAAGGCCAACCTTGAGATCGGTGCCCGGACCGGTGAAATGCAGCGCTTCGAAGCGCTCGCCGTTCAGCCAGTGGGAGCGCTTGGCGAGGTTGGCATTATGTTCGGCCCAGGCCGCGATCGGATCGTCGAGGTCGACGCGGGATGCAGCAAAGATCGCCTTCGCGAGCTTCGCAACCGCGATGGGCTCGGGATCGTTTGGAAACACCAGCTTTGCCCAGGAGGGATTGGGATAAGAGACGATGTTCCAGTTGGTGTCGAAGTTGGAGATCTTTTCCAATGCCGGCTTGTAGGCGGTGGAGTTCGCCCGGTTGGCGCGGCCGACCTTGGCCGGGTCCTGCTCGGAGAGCAGCATCGGATTGTCGCCGGCGATCGCAAGCCGCGCCGTGCCGCTGGAATAGGCCTTCGCCATGCCCTCATAGAGCCAGCCCGACGCGCGGTCGAAACTCTCGTCGGAACCATACTGATAGCGGGCGAGGGTCGATTCCTCGTCGGAATAGAAGGCGGTCACGATTCCGGCGCCGGCCATATAGGCATGCTTGGTGATCAGCCGCACGAGGGGAAGGGCGACGACAGGTGCCGTCACAACAAGGTCCTGGCCCGCCTGCAGCTGCAGGCCGACCTTGACGGCCACCTCTGCCAGCTTCTCGAGCTTGACGGGATCCACGGAGTTCTGGCTCTGGGGAATGAAATTCATGATCGATCACCTCCTGATACGGACTGAACCTTAGACTTAGTGGCCTTTGCGGCGAAAATGAAGGCGCTCTCGCTCAAGCGACGAGCGGTGCCGATGTCGCTTTCAGCGCCTTCAATGCATCCTTCGGATCAAGGCGAACCTGTAGGCCGCGCTGCCCGCCGTTCATGTAGACGAGAGGCTCGGTCAGTGCCGTCTCTTCGATGGCGGTAGGAACGAGCTTCTTCTGGCCGAAGGGGCTGATGCCGCCGACATGATAGCCCGTCAGTCGCTCGGCGTCCGCCGGCTTCATCATGTTCGCAGCCTTGCCGCCGAAGGCGCTGGCAAGCTTCTTCATGCTGACCTCCCGGTCCGACGGGACCACGACACAGACCGGCTTGCCGTCGACCTCCGCCATCAGCGTTTTCAGCACCCGGTGCGGCTCCTCGCCGATCGCTTCCGCCGCCTGCAGGCCGACCCGTTCCGCGTTCGGGTCGTAATCATAGGTATGAACGGAAAAGGCCACGCCCGCCTTGCCGAGAACCTGGGTTGCGCGGGTCGTTTTCGACATGGCTCAGGACTCGAAGAAATCGGCGTAGCTGTCCGGCTTGAAGCCGATCAGAAGCTTGCCGTCGGCTTCCACGACCGGCCGCTTGATCATCGACGGCTGCTCGATCATCAGGGCGATGGCCTTGTCCCTGTCGAGATCCTGGCGCGCCGCTTCGGGAAGCTTGCGGAATGTCGTTCCGGCACGGTTCAGCACCGTCTCCCAGCCCGCTTCGGCGATCCATTTTTCCAGATGCGCGCGATCGATCCCGACGGCTTTGTAGTCGTGGAAGTCGTAAGCGACGTCGTGCTCTTCCAGCCAGCTACGGGCCTTCTTCATCGTGTCGCAATTCTTGATGCCATAGATGGTGACAGCCATTCAGTTCTCCAGCGTTCCGGCCTTGCGCAGAGCCTTGCTGGCGGCCTTGCAGGCAATCTTCATCAGGTCGGCGCGGCGGCGAACCAGCCGCGCCGAGCAGCGCGTGAGGACCAGGCCGGCTTGCGGCGCGCGCACCTCGACCGTGCCGTCGGGCATGCCGGGCCGCGTGATGATCGTCGCCAGCAGATCGCCTTCGCTGACCTGATCGCCGAGGTTGCGATGGAAGAGCACGGCGCCGGCTTCGGGCGCCCGGATCATCTCGACATTGTCGAGCGGAACGGCGGGCCCGGCAAATGGCGAAAGCGTCACCGGCACGTCGATCGCGCCACGTTTGGCGAGGAACTTGAACAGCCCTTCGGCATCCTTCTTCGCCAGGTCGGGGTAGACGTCGCGTCCGCCGCGGAGCTCGACCGTGACCGAGAGCTTGCCCGGCAGCTGCGTTCTCTTCTCACCCGCCATTTCGTGTTTCCAGGCGTAGCCGATCGCCTCTTCGAAGGCCGAACTCTCGCCGTCAGAGAGCAACACGGCTTCCATGTCGAGCGCCGATGCAAGATCGGACGCCTCGGGCCAGAAGGCGTCGTCTATATAGGCATATTGCAGCGATTCATCGTCGCAGTGCAGGTCGAGCACCAGATCGCAGCCGAGCGCCATGTGCATCAGCTGTCGCTTCAGGCGGTCGACCGCATCGTAGCGGCTGAGATTGGCAACGAGACCATCGCGCTCCTTGACCGAGATCAGCGGGAACTCGCGGTTGAAATTGGTCCGGGTGCCGAGGTCGAAACGGCCCTGAAGCTCGCCGAAATGCGATTGCGCCGCACCAACAGGATTGGCATGCGGGATGATGGTGATATCGCTGCGGATCTGGCCGACACTCTCGGCCTTGCGCAGCATCTCGCAGAGAAAATGGACGAGCGCTGTGCCCGGCAGTTCGTTGGCATGCAGGGCAGCCTGGATGTGGATCTTCGGCGCGTCAGGATCGCTGCCCTTGAAGCGCAGCACCGGAAGCCGCCACTCGATCCCTGCCGTATCGCCTGAAATGATGATCTCGGACGTATCCATTGCTGTCTCCACTGCTGCCATTGCTGCAGGAGCTTTAAGCGTGTTCCTGCTGTAGTGGCAAGCCGTCAGCCGTGGTTCTGGAGCGGCCAGCGCTCGATGTGCTCGTAGGTTTGCTCACCCGGCCGCTTGTGTAAGAGCACGAACTCCCGCGCGGGCATGACGACTGGCTTGGCAAGCACGGTCTTTGCCACCGTCTCGTCGGCGTAAAACAACGTCGCATGCGGCTGGAAATCGGCTTTCACATGCGGGTCGCAGCCGATCGCATGCATCTCGATGCCGATCCGGACATGCAATTGCCGCAGCAGTTCCCGACCGCCATTACCCGAGAGCACGATGGCGTTGCGCGACGCGGTTCTGAACGTGGCGATATGGTCGAAGCTGAGATCGAAGCGGCAGGCATCGACCGCCGACGCTGCCTGGCAAGCCGCGAAGATCATCTCGTCCTTGATCTTCTCGGCGCTGGCAACGCCATAGAGCGAAACGTGCAGCCGCTCCGGCGCCATGGGCGAGAGAAGCCCGTCGTGCTCTCTCTGCAGGCGGGTCTGTATCTTCAGGCAGGCCTGATGCGCTTCGCGATCCGGCAGGATCGCGAAAAACAGGGTTTCTTTGCCAAATCTTGACGATTTCGGGTGCATCGTGCGGCTTGCGAAATCGAAGGACGATTGCGTGTTCTGTTCGTGCATGACCAACCACCGGAGCATCCGCCCCGCCTCTGTCTATCCAGGGAACGCAGGTATGGTAGCAGGTGAATTGAGGAAAGCAAGAACAAAAGGAGAACATTCAATTTCGACGCCAGGAGTCTGTTCATGCGTATCCTGATGGCCTGCGCGGCCTTTCCGCCCTTCATCGATGGCGGCGGCCCGATTTCGGCGATGATGGTCGCCAAGCTCTTGATCGCGGCAGGCCACGATCTCGAAGTCGTCAACGTCTCGGGCGAGGACAAGCACGAGGTCTATGACGGCGTGCCCGTGCACCGCCTGAAGACGCTGAACATCGACTGGAATTACCGCCTGCCGCGACCGGGCTGGAAGAAGCTGATCTGGCACGCGCTGGAGAATTTCAATCCGCGCGCCTATCTCGTCATGCGCCGCGAAATCCGCCGGTTCAAGCCGGATATCGTGCTGACCGACAGCATCGAAAACATCAACGTCGCCACTTGGACGGCCGCCAAAAGCGTAGGCGTGCCGGCCTGCCATATCCTGCGCAGCGCCTTTCTGCTCTGCTGGAAGGCCAGCATGCGGCGCGGCGACGACAACTGCGTGCGCGCCTGTTCCTCCTGCCAGGTCTCCTCCTATGGCAAGAAATTCTTCTCGCGCTATGTCGATGCCGTGATCGGCGAGACCGATTTCATCATCGGCCGCCACACCGAGCATGATTATTTCCCCAACGCCAGCACCCACCGCGTGCCCGGCGCCGTTCCGCCCATTGCCCGCAGCGAACCGCGCAAAGCGCCGGAAGGGCCGATGCGCTTCGGCTTCATCGGCGTGCATGATCCGGTGAAGGGCCTCGATACGCTGGCCCGCGCCGCCCACCGGCTGGTCAACGACCAGAACGTCCGCTTCGTCATCGCCGGCAGCGCCAAGAGCGATTATTCGAAGTCGCTGCCGCAGAAATTTCCGGGCGAGAATACGAAGTTCCTCGGCTGGATCAAACCGGAGGATTTCTTCCCTCAGATCGATGTCCTCGTCGTCCCCTCGCTCTTCCGCGAGCCCTTCGGCCGCGTGGTGATCGAGGCCTTCGCGCAGGGCGTTCCCGTCATCGGCGCCCGCTCCGGCGGCATTCCGGAATCGATCGATCCGGGCAAGGACGGTTATCTCTTCGACCCCGGCGACGAAAAGGCGCTGGCCGCCGAGATAGCATCCATGGCGGCAAGGCCTGAGGCTATTCCCGCGTTGTCGCGCGCAGCCCTTGAGGCCGCGCGGCGTTACGAGCCGCAAAAGATCGCCGCTGGCTTCGACGCCGTCTTCGCCAAGCTGCGGCCGGATCTGGCAAAGCCGGCGCAGGAAGACGCCGAGCCTCGCCAGGCGCGCGGCTGACCGCAATTCGCCACGCGCGAGAAACGGGTTGAATTCCTGGCCGGCAGGCACGATTTTTGGGGTGAGGCCGATCCTATCGGCTGACAAGCTCCACTGTCGCGGGAGGCGAGACCCATGGTCCAACAAGCACAGCATTATGCCATCTTCGAAACCGCGGGGGTACATTCTATTTCCAAGTGCGACATGCCAATGATTTCAACGGCTTCACTTTGGAGATTTTGGCATGTCCCGATGCTATACGCAGCTTGCTCTCGCCG